>JAIYAJ010000526.1 GCA_027489105.1 Zymomonas sp.
GAGACGATCTTCCGGCTCTACCAGAAGCCCTATCTCGTGGCGGCGGCGGTCGACCGCGTGCCGCGCCCGCCGCTCCTGGTCGACGATCGCCGGGTGATGATCCGCGGCGTCATCATCGCTTCCTTCCGCCAGCGCAAGGGCCATCTCGCTGCGGCGTGATGGAACGGCATGTTGAATAATTTCAGCATGTGTGCATTATCGCCGCATGCCAGACTTGACCAAACCCGATCTGACGCTTTCCCTCGAAGAGGTCGCCGCGCTCTGCAAGCGCCAGCCGCAGGGCTTCCGCCGCACCTGGCGGAAGCTTCACGCCGAGCAGGGCTTTCCGCGCCCCCTGCCGGGGCTCGGCCTGGTCTGGTCGCGGCGCCTGGTCGAGGCCTGGATCGAGGGCGCCGCCCTGGCGCGGCCGCCGGCGAATGACGATCAAGCCGTCGATCTGTCGGGCGTGATCGCGGCACAGCGGGCGATGCTGCGCGAGGAGCTGGCGCGGCGATGAGGGGCAAGGGCGCGAGGCAGGATGTGAGCAAGGTGCTGGTCAGGCTGCCGCATGTGACATGGCGCGAGGGGCGGCCGCGCTTCTCGCCGGGCGCGCCGATCCGCGCCATGGGCTACGCCTCGCAGGATCTGCGCCACGCCGACGGCCGCTGGTATGCCTTCGAGGAGGCCCATGCCTGGGCGCTCGCCCGCGCGGCCGAGATCGAGACGCGCCGCAAGGCCAGGGCGCAGACCGGGCGTTTGCCGCGCCGGCCGCGCGAGGCGCTGCTGACGGTCGAGGGCCTGTTCGACCAGCTCTGGCGCCACCCGACCATGCAGGGCAAGGCGATCGAGGAAGGCCGCCACGTCTTCAGGCCCAAGAGCGCCGCCACGGTGCGCGACTACAGGCAGAAGGCCCGCGTCATCGAGGAGGAGGCGGCCGAGCTGTGGGGCGCCGCGGTCGCCGCGCTGGACAAGGTCATTCTGTTCAATCTCTACGAGCGGCTGGCCGTGCGCCGCGGGCTCGCCACCGCCACGGGCGCCATCCGCGTCCTCTCGCTCGCCCTGTCCTTCGGCATGCGCCGCGGGCTCGTGCCCTTCGTCGCCAATCCGGCCGAGAAGTTGGGCATGGAGACGCCGCCGCCGCGCCTGCGCGTCGCCGAGCGCGAGGAGATCGGCGCTCTGGTCGCGGCCGCCGATGCGCTCGGCCGGCCGGAGATCGGCGACGCGATCATGCTCGGCGTCTGGACCGGGCAGCGCCAGGCCGATCGGCTCGACCTCGCCGACGAGGGCCTGCTCTCAGGCCGCAGGATCTTCCGCCAGCGCAAGACGGGCGCGATCGTCGCCATCCCCCAGGCGCTGCCGCTCGATGCCCGTCTGAGCGCGGCCAGGGCCCGGCGCAAGGCCGCGGCCGAGGCGGCGCGCGAGCGCGGCGACGATCGCCTCGCGATCGACCGCCTCGAGCTGGTGATCGACGAGCGCGCCAATCAGCCCTTCAAGCCCGATCACTACCGGCATCTGTTCGCCGCCATCCGCGACGTCTGCGTGCACGGCCTGGTGATGCTGGGCGAGGAGCGCGTGGCGCTGGTCAAGGACCAGGACGCCCGCGCCATCCGCCACTATCTGCCGGGGCTGCGCGGGCTCAGGGCCGGCGAGGCCGCCAAGGCCCGCCACCTGCCCCGCCTGATCGAGCCGACGCCCGCACTCGACGGTTTCCGCGATCAGGACCTGCGCGACACGGCCGTGACCTGGCTGGCGCTCGCCGGCGCCACCATCCCCGAGATCGCGGCCGTCACCGGCCACTCGCTCGAAAGCGTGACCAGCGTGTTGAAGCACTACCTCGCGAGGCATCCCGAGCTGGCGGATCATGCCATCGCCAAGCTGGTGACATGGCATGGGTAGGTTCACGGAAATTCCGGCCGATCGGCCGCGCCCGTGGTCGCACGCGGAAGACGGGCCGGAATGGTGGCGCGGTGCAGCCATTCCCGAGCGGCGCGACGTCGCGCGGGATGAAGCGAGAAGGGCCGGCTGGCTGCCGCGCTTCGATCTGTTTCGTATTGGCTGGGAGTATTGGGAGGAGCCCAACGGCACGTTGCGCTTTCTCACGCTGAACGGCTTCTGGGGCAAATGGTCCGGCCCGGCCGAGCCGGACGTCGCGGAGGGCGAGCATGGATGAGCACAGCGCGATGCTGGAAGCGATGGTGAAGGCGACGGGCGAGTTGCGGGCCGAGCGCCTGCGCTGCACGCAGCAGGCCTTGTCGGCTTGCCTCACCCTCTGGGATCACGACGCCGAGCCGTTGCCTTACTATGACGAGCGGGATCGGCTGATCGGCATCCGCAGCGTCACCGGGCCTTTGGTGGTGGCGCCCGCCGCGAGTTACGAAACGCTCGACGCGCTCTGGCGAGCGATCACGACCGAGCATCCCGCCATCGCCGATTACAAGCACCTGCAGCAATACAGGTCGACGGAGTGACGGGCATGCGCCGGGCATCTTGCCCTCATGCCGACATCCGCTTTTGCCCGCTTTACATCGCGGCGCACTCGGCCGAGGGCTTGGGCTGCGCCTTGGTCGACCCGGATCATTGCGACTCCGGCAGCAAGGCCGCCTATGCGGCGCGCATCGCGAAGCTCGAGCAGACGATCACCGGCCGGGTGCTGATCGAACAGTGCGCGAACGCCGAGGATGAGGCGCAGTGGCGCGCCCAGCGCGAGCGGAACCGGAAGGCGCTGGGGCTGCGCTGAATCAGCGGGTCGAACATCGTGCGAACGTGCGAACCGTGCGAAGGCTAAACCGCCTCGCATGTTCCGGTTTCGTGCCGGAGGCCCCGAAGGGCGAAGCTAACGATTTCAAGGGGTTCCGTGGTGGGTGATGTAGGGCTCGAACCTACGACCCGCTGATTAAGAGTTATCCGCGCCACTATACTTATCAATGCTTTAGGACGGGGGTCCGTGCGAAAAGTGTCAGGCGGCGGAAACTGTCGGAAGCTTTCTTCGCACGGACCCCTCTGCCTTGCAACGAGTGGTTAGCTCTGGCGCCAGGCAAACCCGCCGAAAAAGGTCGATGGCGCAGAAGCGACCGTCGCGCCGCCCGCTCCGACGCCGGCTCCGTGCGTGGTCAGAGCACCCGCCCCGGTATAGCCGACGTAGAAATACGACCAAGTCCCGCCTGCTGGCAGTACCAACGAATTGCTGCCGGAGATCGACACAAACTGCCCCGCTCCGGCAGAAGCCGTTGCCGCCGGCGCGGCGCCAGCAAGGTCGCGCAGGTTCGCGCCTGCAGCGACGCGGCGCGGCTGGCCGTCCGACTGGTGGCCGAGGACATGCGTCAGCGTGCCAACGGGATAGAGTTCGAGTTCGCCCGCCATTATGAAGCCTTCCCTGCGAGATTGGAGCGCGACGCGTCCGCGTTGAGCCCGCTGATGATCGTGTAGGATCCGTCCGCGTTCTTGCCGCGCAGGAAGGCGTAGCCGTTCGGCGGGCTCCCACCCGTGCCAAGGGTGGTGCGCTCTGGGATCGAGAGGCCGAGCCCGAGCATCAGCCCCTGATCCCGTAGACGGTGGCGGTCGTGGCGGCGCGCACCTGGCGCACCGACACCGGGTGATAGGACCCCGCCGCCACCGCCCAGGTGATGATCTCGCCGTCGGTGTTTTCGATCGGGATGAAGACGAGGTTGCCGGCCGTCTCGACGAACAGCGCGGTCGTGTATTCCGGCAGCTCGGCGTCGGCCGGGGTGATCGGGAAGACGCGCTGGCCGGGGTTGCCGAGGCCGGCCTGCGCCGAGGTGCGGGGCCGCTTTCCGGGTTCGATGGGCATGGCGTGGGTCCTTCTCTCAGGGTTTGGCGGGAGGCGGCGGCGGCATCAGGTTGCGGTCGAGCAGGCTTTCGATCCGCGAGGTCGAGCGCAGCACGCTGCGCATGTCGCCCGCCAGCTCGGCGAGGCGCTGGCGGTCCTGCGCGGCCAGCGTCTCGACCGCCTCGACCTTGCGGGCGAGTATGGCGATCTGATCCGTGAAGCGCGCATCGGCGGAGCGGCTGTCGGCCCACCACAGGATCGAGGCGGGCACGAGCATGATCGCCGCCGGGATCAGCGCGGCGACGAAGCGATCGATGAATTTCCCATCAGCGTTGATCGTCACGGCCCGGCCTCGTCCAGCAACCGGCGGCAGCGCCGCCCTCGAAGATTTCATCGACGGCCGCAGGTGTGGTCGCGGCCGAAAGCTCATTGCCGAGGGACCGACAGATCCCGGACACATTCGCCGGTCGCACGGTCCCAGCGCATCCCGCCGCGAGCGTGGCAAGCGCGCA
>JAIYAJ010000087.1 GCA_027489105.1 Zymomonas sp.
AGCAGGAGCGCGTCGTTGCCGAGCGGGCGGCCGGCCTCCAGCAGCGGCTCCAGCAGCTCGACCACCTGCGGCCATTGCTGGCGCCTGACCGCCACCTGCGCCAGGCGCCGCGCGGTCTGCCAGTCGCCCGGCGCGATCCGGGAGGCCTCCGCGAGGAAGCGCTCGGCCTCCTCGACGCGCTCGAGCTTGAGCAGCACATCCGCCTCGATCAACGCGCGTTCCAGCGGGCTGCCGACCGCGCCTTCGGGAAGGGAGCGGAGATAGGCCAGCGCCTCCTCGCCCGCCCCCTGCGCCGAGAGGACGTACACCTTCAGGGCATAGACGCGCTTGAGGTTGCGCTTGCGGGCGATGGCACGCTCGATGACGAGGTTGGCCTGCTCGAACCGCTTCACCCCGACGAGGATGTCGACCAGGCGCTTCAGCGGCAGGAAGGCCCGCGGATCGGCCTTGATCATTTCCTTCAGCCGCGGGATCGAGGCCGGCTTCTTCGGCGGCAACACGGCGCCGCCTTCCTCGTCCTGCTCGGGCTGCAGGGCCCAGGCTTCGGTCGCACCCCCGGCCCAGAGCCGCTTGTCGCGGCCCGGACGGGCCGCTGCGGCGGGAGCGTCAGCCGGCGAACCGGCCGTGGGGTCTGAGGCTTGGTTCATCGTCGATCACCGCGTGGCGCTTGAGTCGGCAGATAGCATCGATCGAGCTCGTTACCAAAAAGGGCCCGATCCTTCCCCGAGCCCACGCACAGCTTGCGAGAGACCCTATTTGGATGATGCAGAACTCGATCCCTTTGCCTTCTTTGCCACGCGACGCGACTTGCGATCGCGCTTGCCCGAAGGACTTGATGCCACCTCAGCGCGACGCTTGCGTCGGTCCTCTTTGCGCGCCGTTGTCTTCTTGGCACCGGCTCCGCTTGGGCTGGCAGGCCCGTCGGACGCGTCCGACCCGGTGTCCGGAACGCTTTCGTCGCCAGTGTCGTCTTCATCGTCAACCGGAAGATCTCCCGGCTTCAGCTTCATGCGCGCCAGGGCGGCGCGCGCCTTTTCGTGGCCCATCGGGCTTTGGGCCGCCCAGACATAGTGTTGCTTCGCGCTGTCCATCCGGCCACGCGCTTCCGCGAGCCTTCCCTGCACATACGCCATGTCCACCTCGAGTTTGCCCAGCTGCGGAGCGACCTTCGTCAGCACGGCGAGCGCGATCTCGAGCACACGCGTATCGGAATATGCGTCCTGATCGGCCTCCTCCGGGTATCGACTGAAGTCCTCGTTGAACAAGGTCGGGCGATCCGGGAAGTAGCGGGCACGAACAATTTCGTTCCCTTCTCGGAATTTCTCGTAGAAATCCTGCGCCTCCTGGCGGGTTGGCAGCCGCGGCGCGCCGCGCGGTGCCGTACTGCCAACGATGGAGGCGATACTCTTGCGACCAGGGAGGTTCTGCTCGTCCATCAGGTTGTTGAAGCGACGGAGGAACTCCTGGACATCCGCCCTGAATGCAGAGCCCCGAACCAGCACCGACGAATCCTCAGGGAGTTCGAGGCCCTCGATTCCGCAGGCCGCGATGAAATCCTTAACCACGTCCCCGCCAACCATGAGCTTGCGGTCGAAGATGCGGGGGTAGATGCACTCCCGACCGAAACCGGCCTCGAACACCTCCAACACTTGATTGTATTGGTACCGATGAGTAGTATCATCTTCCGGGATGATATTAAAGCGTGTCTGGCCACCCGCTCTCAACTGGGTTGAATACGCGCTGACTGCCGCTTCATCCTGCCGCCGTAAATAGATGACGATTCGCATGTCCGAGAAATGCGGCGCAAAGAGCGATCGAAGTCTTTCCGCGTATTCCTCCTTACGGATGCTGTATCCCAACATCTCGCTCGAATAAATTACCGTTTTGATCGATTCTGGGAGATTCTGAAGTTCCGTTTCAATCAATGAGGGAAGCAGTGACTCAAATTCATCCTTGTCGCTGCTCAGTTTCGAGGCGCGCCGCAGCAAACCGCGGCGGGCGCGCCCACCAAGGGCATAGGTTGCCAACATGGCATGGTTTCGTGGACCGGGCGCTGTCGCAAAATAGGCGCCGTGCTCACGCAACAGCTCGCTATTGTTCATGAGGAAGTTCTGTATCGCTGTCGATCCGGTCTTCGGAAGTCCAATGTGGATGATTGCCGTGCGCTCAGTCATGGCCGTCGGCCCTCGAGGTCGTTATGGGCGCAGGGCCCGGTGTGCGATCCGGCCAGCCGAACGGGATGCGACCGCAGGCTGCGAGCCCCCGGCGCCGGTGTTGCCCCAACGCGATTCCCGCCAGGCTGGTCGACGCGCGGGATCACGGGCCGCGGTCCGAGGATTGTGGCTCCACGCCGATCGCATTCTGCCGTTTCCGGCGCGCGTCGCGCCTTGCTTGTCGGTCGGTCTCCGTCGCGGCGCCCTCTCCACCCTGACGGCGGCGGCGGCGCTCGCGGGCACCGGCCGCCTGGCGGCCCCCAGTCTTCTCGCCGTCCACGCCCCGCGGTGCCAGCTCCTGCCCGTCATCGGTACGGCCGGCAATCCGCTGCAGCGCCTCGTTCGCTTCCGCAAGATTGCGCTTGGCTCTGACGGCCTTGCCGAAGCGCGCGCGCGCGGCGACGAGGTCGCCGCTCGCCTCGGCCTGGCGCCCCAGGCGCAACTCGGTCTCGGCCTTGGAATCCTGCCAGGCCATTGCGACGCGGATCAGCGCCTGCATCGCCGTGTCCAGAAGGACGGAATCGTCCGGCAAGGCCAGTTCGGTCGCGGTCGGGTAACGCGAGAAGTCCTCGCTGAAGAGGCTTGCCCGATCCCCGAGGTATTGTCGCCTGATGGCCTCGTTGCCATCACGGTAGCGCGCCATGAAGGCGACTGCTTCGTCGCGCGACGGCAGCCTCGGCTTGCCATGGAAGACCGGGTCGCGAAGCATGTGCGAGAGTTGCGGACGTGCACCAGCGGCCTGCGTCTCGGCCAGAAGATTGAATCGCCGCATGATCTCCTGCGCTGCGGCACCGAGCGACCCGCCGGTCGCCGGCAGGACCGCCTCGTCAGCCAGCGCTGGCAGACCGATCAGTGCCAGGAAGTCCAGGATCACGTTCTGGTCAGGAAATGTCGTGCGATCGTAGATCCGGGGCCGGATCGCCGAGGCGCCGAAGCTTGCCGCGTAGGCATCCACGATGCGCGCGAAGTCGAAGAAGGATGGGGCATCGGCCTCGTCGGGCAGGATCGCGTAGCGCGTCTCTCCGCCGGCCTGCAACGACGTCGTGTAGCGACTGACCGCCATCTCGTCCTGCCGGCGTAGATAGGCGACGATCTCGATACGGTCGAAATGCGGCGCCAGCAGCGCATGAAGCCGTCCCGTGCCGCCGGCATTCGAGACCCGGGCCAGTTGTTCGCTCGAGAAGATGACGGTGTGAACGGTTGCCGGAAGGTCGGCGGCCTCCCGGGCCAAGGCATACTCAAGCCGTTCGTTCAGATGGGCGTCGCCGCCCGACCGAAGGGCGGCATTGTTGGTCTTGCCCTGCGCATAGGCGGCC
>JAIYAJ010000321.1 GCA_027489105.1 Zymomonas sp.
CAGCCAACGCCAGTGACGCGCCGGCAGGGCCTGATCGAGGCCCACGGGCGTGTCGAGATTGCGGACGGTCTTCATCACGACAACGCCCGGCCAGCCTCAGCCAACCGCTCCGAACCACCCGTCGACGTCGAATGTTGCGTTCCCGACCGCATCAGCGGCCGAAACTGCTGCGCCACCCATCAGGCGGCTGCCATCGCCGACGCCACACCCAATCCGCATCTTACCTCCGTTTCCTATCGTCAATGAACGATGAACACAAGGTGACCGACCGGCCGCCACCGGCTTGACGGCCGTGATGAGGCAGCGTCGCCGCGGCAGAACGATGCGCCTGACATGATGCGTGCGCTTCTCCCGCAGCGTCGGACGGCTGATCAGACGGCAACGATGTCCGTCCATAGCGGCATCAGCGGGATGCCGGCCCTCAGCACACCCGTGAGCCCTGAAGGAACGGCGTCGCCGCGCGTCTCATATAGGACGCCGCCGAAGCGGGTCAGCTCGGTCGCGGCCATGCCGGCGGTGCCGCCGACGGCCACAGGCCAGCCGTTGAGGTAGCGAACGCGCGTGTTGGCCGGCCACGAGCCGGAGCCCCGCGTCAGCGTCACGGTTGAGCCGCTGATGGCGGGCGTGAAGGGGATCGCCCCGTCGCGGCGGCTCCAGGTCGTGCCGCCATCCTCAGAGACCTCGAACTCTTCAAGCGTTGCGGCCGCCGTTTGCGGAACGAGTGAACCACCGTTGGGCAGGCTGGTCGAGAGGGTGATAACACCTGCGGAGCGGGATGCACTGGTGAAGGCGGCACGCGGATCGAGTGTGGAGAGTTTGGCAACGAAGGCGAGCGCCTGGGCATAACGCAAGCAGAAGTTGATGTTGCCCCGCGCGTCCGTTCGGTCCTGATGCGCGCTCTCGCCATCAGGCATGTAGGTATCGATTTGGAACGCGCCGAGGCTGATGTCCCAATTGCCTGCCTTGCCTGCGCCGTTGACAGCCATGTCGTACTGCTGGGCGCGGAACGGCCCATAGACCGTATCGGCCGGCGCGGCACCGGCCTGATTGGAGCGGTGCCGCGAGACAGGCAGCACTGCCACCCAGGGGTTCCAGGCGGCAGCGAAGCCGAGATCGTGCAGGTTGCGCCGCTCGGTGCGCTCGGTCGCGTCGGCCGTGGACTTCTCGACCCCGCCGAAAAACTCGTTCATGCGGTCGTTCCAGCTCAGCTCCACCGGGTTGCGGGCGCCGTAGACAGTCGCGCCCACAGCCGGCGAGCCACCGTTGCGGCTGCTGGCGTCATTGGTCGCCCATGAGAACAGCCAGCAGGTCACGCGCTTCCTCTTGGCGAGCATGTTGGCCGTGAGCATGCCGCTCGCCGGATCGCTGCCGTCGCCGCAGAGGTCGAGCCCGTCGCCGTTGTAGCGATACATGAGTTGGCTGATGCCGGTGCCCTGCTGCGCCACGCACAGGAACTCGACGGGGATGTCTGAGCCGAGCGCGTCCAGCATCTGAGCGACGGCCGTGAAGCCCTCGGAAAGCTGGTTGCGCCGGGTCAGCAGGCCGCCATCGGGCGGGTTCCACACCTGCCCGCCGCCCCGCATGAACAGGTAGGAGACGGACGTGTTCTGCGTCGGCGGCGTCAGCGAGACGGTCGTGCTGTCGCGGAAGGCGATCTGCGTCTGGCTCTGGCCGAGCAGCGAGGCAACGATGCCGACACGCTCGCGATCGACAGACACGGCGACCACGCTGTTGTCGTCCTCGCGGCGGAACTCGTAGACGTGCTCGCCCACCGGCACGCCGGGCAGGGAGACTTCCACGATGCCGCTCGCAGCCGAGGCCGTCACGCGGGTCCAACCCACAAGCTGCGTGCCGTCCGAGGCCCGAAGCGCCCGGCCCTGCACATGCGTCGCCGCGCCGATGACGACGAGATCGCGAACGACGGTGCCCGTGAGCGCAGCCACGGCCGCACGATTGGCGGCAGCGCGGACGCTGGCGGGTGGCAGGGCGTGGACGTAGCCCTGATATTGCGGCCGGGCGAGAAGGCCCACCGTGCCATTGCGCCGGGGCCGAAGCTGCGGGCCGTTGGCGATGGGCCGATTGGCGGCGTCCGACTGGTTGAGGGTGAAGGCGGCGTAGGAGCGGGCTCCGGCCGCCTGCGCGAGATCGTCGATCTGACCGAAGCGGAAGTAGGCGGCGAGGTTCGCGCCGAAGACCGTTGCCGGGTCTGCCCCGAGGCCGATGCTCTGCCACTCCGCATCGGTGCCGCCCGAGCCGGCAAGTTGTATGAAGTCGCAGACTTCGCCGGGGAACCAGTTGGCGAAGGTGGCCGGGTTCGCGTTGATCGAGCCGATGTGGCAGGCGACCGAGGTCAGCGACGAGCCTAGCCAGGTGGCCGGCGTGAAGCTGTCCCCGAGGTTCACCGTGCCGTCTATGCCGACTGTGAGCGCCTGAAACTGGCCCGCGCCATCGCGGCGCAGGATGACGAGCCCGGTCCACGAGCCCTGCGGGTTTGGCACGATCTGTGGCGTGCGCAGCCAGCGGGTCGTGCCGGTCGCGCCGGTCGCGCCGTTGGCGTCACGGTCCCCGAGATAGTTGGCCGAAGCCTGATCGCGGCCGGCGAAGGCGAAGCGACCGGCAATACCCGGATTGGACGAGGCGGCGAAGGCCCCGAAGGCGCAGTGGAAGCCTCGGCCCACCGAGGGGCTTCCCGTCCCCATCACCGGCACCTGGATGGTCTGCGTCGCCGCGCTGGCATTGGAGTTGAGCCCGCCCGGCTGCACGCGGACGCGGAGGGCGAGAGCCCCCGCCGCGCCAACCGTGCCCGAGCCGAAAAGGTTCGATAGCTGTGGGCCGACGAGGCTGTTCTGGAAGCCGTCGCCGTTCCGCGCGCCGAGGGAGATGGAGCGTGTGTTGGTGAGTGTGGTTGGTGGGTCGGCGGCGGCAGTGACCGGGCCGAGCGCATTCGACAACGCAGAGTTCGCGCCGTCGGCGTTGCTCGCCGTCACCAGGCAGGTCAGCATGGCGCCGATATCGGGCGGCGTGAGCACATGGACGGATGACGTCGCTCCGGCGATCGCGGCCCCGTCCCGTCGCCACTGATAAGCGTGGACGATGGGAGCTTGCCCGGTCCAGCTGCCCGTCGTCGCGGCGAGGGTCTGGCCGACCGCGGGGGAGCCGGAGATGATCGGGGCAGAGACGGGCTGCGGGCGCTCGTCGACATTGGCGACGTCGACGACCAGCAAGGTGTCGCGCGGCGAATTGACGGCGCCGGCCAGTGTCTCCCGCACGACGACCTCATGCGTGGCCGCGGCCTCGAAGTCGGTCGCCACCAGCCCGGCGATCAGGTTTGCGCCGGAAAGGGCGATGCGTCCGCCGGCATTGTCGAACAGGGTGAGCGTCGAGCCCGGCGTCCGGTTCTGGAGCGTCCCGATGAAGCTGCCTGGCGCGGCTCCTTCGGCCAGCGAGTCCGTCGACAGCGTGAGCGG
>JAIYAJ010000078.1 GCA_027489105.1 Zymomonas sp.
ATCTCGGCGAACAGCGCATTTTCCGACAGGAAGCCGTAGCCGGGGTGCACCGCATCCGCGCCCGATATCTCCGCTGCCGCGATGATGTTCGGGATGTTGAGATAGCTCTCCGACGCCGCCGGCGGGCCGATGCAGACCGACTGGTCGGCAAGGCGCACATGCATCGCATCGGCGTCGGCAGTCGAATGGACCGCGACCGTCTGGATGCCCATCTCGTGGCAGGCGCGGTGGATGCGGAGCGCGATCTCACCACGATTGGCGATCAGGACCTTGGTTATCGCCACCGTCGTTACTCGACGATCACGAGCGGCTGGTCATATTCCACAGGCTGGCCGTTCTCGACCAGCACCGCCTTGATCGTGCCCGCGCGCGGCGCGGGGATGGCGTTCATCACCTTCATCGCCTCGACGATCAGCAGCGTCTGGCCGGCGGACACCTTGTCGCCCACGCTGACGAAGTTCTTCGCGCCGGGCTCCGGCGTCAGATAGGCGGTGCCGACCATCGGCGACTTGACCGCGCCGGGATGATCGCCGGTCGCCTCGACCGGAGCCGCGGCCGCCGGGGCCGGGGCTGCGACGGGCGCAGGCGCGGCGGCGGGAAGGGCATAAGCGGGGGCGGCGCCGACGGTCACGTTGCGGGCGACCTTGATCCGGCGTTCGCCGTCCTGAACCTCGATCTCGGTCAGGTTGGTATCATCGAGAAGTACGGCGAGCTGGCGCACCAGTTCCGGGTCGACCTGCATTGTTTTCCCCTGCGATTGATCGGCCATAGCGTTAATTCTTCCAGAAAATTCGTCTCGTGGCGGACGCCATTGTCAGATGCGCGCGGCTGCGTCCAGCGCCAGCATATAGGAATGCGCCCCGAAACCCATGATCGAGCCCTTCGCCGCGCGCCCGACATAGCTGACATGGCGGAAGCTTTCGCGGGCATGCGGGTTGGACAGATGGACCTCGATCACCGGCACCGATACGCCCTTGATCGCGTCGTGCAGCGCGATCGACGTATGGGTATAGGCGCCGGGATTGATCAGCACGGCCTTCGCACCACGGGCATGCGCCTCCTGAATCCAGTCGACCAGATGGCCTTCATGGTTGGACTGGCGCATGTCGATCTCCACCCCCAGTTCGAGGGCGCGGTCCTCGAGCATCGCCGCGATGTCGTCGAGCGTGGTGCTGCCGTAGATTTCGGGCTCGCGCGTGCCAAGCATGTTGAGGTTCGGTCCGTTTAGGACATAGATGACCGGACGATCCGCCACGCGGCTTGCCTTTCCATTGCGAGGGTGCGAGCCGCCTCCCTATATGGTGCCCCGACGCAAAGCGCAAAGCGCATTGGAGACCGCATGACCAATCCCGACGGCACGATCCAGCTCCGCATCAACGGCGAACATCGCCGGGTGCCCGCTGGCCTCACCATCGCGGAGCTCTCACTCGAATTGGGGCTCGACCCGGTGAAAGTGGCGGTCGAACGCAATCTGGAGGTTGTTCCCCGCTCGACGCTGGGGCAGGTGCGGCTCGAAGACGGGGACGAACTCGAGATCGTCCATTTCGTGGGTGGCGGAGATCATGGCGTGACGGTGGACGACGACAGCTGGACGGTGGCGGGGCAGACTTTCCGGTCTCGCCTGATAGTCGGCACGGGCAAATATAAGGACTTCGCCCAGAATGCGGCGGCGGTCGAAGCGTCGGGCGCGGAGATCGTCACCGTCGCGGTCCGCCGGGTCAACATATCCGATCCCAAGGCGCCGATGCTGACCGACTTCATCGACCCGAAGAAGATCACCTATCTGCCGAACACGGCTGGTTGCTACACTGGCGAGGAGGCGATCCGCACGCTCCGCCTCGCGCGGGAAGCGGGCGGCTGGGAGCTGGTCAAGCTCGAGGTTCTGGGCGAAGCCAAGACCCTCTACCCCGACATGGTCGAGACGCTGCGCGCGACCGAGATCCTCGCCAGGGAAGGCTTCAAGCCGATGGTCTATTGCGTCGACGATCCGATCGCGGCCAGGCGGCTGGAGGATGCAGGCGCGGTGGCGATCATGCCGCTCGGCGCACCGATCGGCTCGGGCCTCGGCATCCAGAACAAGGTCACGATCCGCCTGATCGTCGAGGGCACCAAGCTGCCCGTGCTGGTGGATGCGGGCGTGGGCACCGCGTCGGAGGCCTCGGCGGCGATGGAACTGGGCTGCGCGGGGGTGCTGATGAACACCGCCATCGCGGAGGCCAAGAACCCGGTGATGATGGCATCCGCGATGAAGCTGGCGGTCGAAAGCGGGCGTCTGGCCTATCGCGCTGGCCGGATGGGGCGCCGCATGTACGCCGACCCGTCGAGCCCGCTCGCCGGGTTGATCTGAAGATATGGCGATACTGGGGCCGCTGCTTGCACTCGCTGTAGTAGCGGCGCCTCAGCCGATCGGCCCGACAAACTGGGTGCCGCCAGAACACTCTCCATTGAGGGCGCTACGCAAAGAGAGGTCCGGCCATACCGGCTTTCGGCTGACGGTCTTGCCGTCCGGTAGGCCCCTGCGATGCGAGATCGAATACACGAGTGGGTGGGACGATCTGGACGAGCGAACCTGTCGGATGCTCATGAATAGGGCGCGGTTCAAACCCACCTTCGATCCCGAGGGTACGCCGGTCCATTCTGTCTATCGCAACGTCATTAGCTTCTGGATACCCGATGGGCCGCCGGCGCCGCTCCCGAAACCTTCCATGATAGATGTCTTGGTGATGCGGAAGGAGTTGCCAGCGGGCATGCCGGAGCCTGCCGCTGTCTACCTCGCCATAACGGTCGATACGGCTGGCGCGATAGGAGATTGCACGCCGTTCGTCCCGGAAGGTTTGGTTGACGCAAAGCGCGTCAAGCGGGCGTTCGAACTGATGAGCGAGTCCGCCTGCGGCTATCTCAGGCAGCATTATCAGCCCACAGCAGCGATAGACGCGGGCGGGCAAGCGGTCCCATCGATCCAGACCGCGAGAGTCGGCTTCACTCTGACTAAGAAATAGGGCCCGCCGCTTTACGTTCCGACGGAAGGTCGCTTCTCCTTCGTCGGGAGATCACGCGACGAAGCTGTCGCTTGCGATGCTCGTCCCCTGAATCCCGGCCAATTGGATGACGGCGGTGACCGTATCTGCGGTCCCCGCTGCGTTGTAGAACAGGTAGCTGTCCGAACCGACCTGCACGACCGCGAGATCCGTCGTCCCGGCGTGCCCGGCCAGCAGCGTCTGCGCTATGGTCTGCGCTGCAGCGACCGTCGCTGTGCTTCCGCCTTGCAGGACCGCGTCGGAAGCCACCGAAAAACCCAGCTTCAGACGATCGGTGCCGCCGGTGAAATCGAGGACGGCCGAGACATAGCCCGAAGGGTCGATGATGGCTGCGTCGCCGGCCGAAAAATCGAACAGGTCCGCGCCGTCTGCGCCGGTGAGGATGTCGACCCCGGCGCCGGCCCTGAGCGTGTCATTGCCGAGGTCGCC
This sequence comes from Zymomonas sp., assembly GCA_027489105.1. Next base: position 3,468 of record JAIYAJ010000078.1, read on the forward strand.
GGTCATGATGTCGTTGCCGAGGCCGCCGATCAGCAGATCATCGTCCTTGCCGCCACGCAATATGTCATTGCCGGCGCCGCCCAGGATCGTGTCATTTCCTTCATTGCCGTTGATCTGGTCGGGGGCGTCGCCGCCGTCGATGCTGTCATTGCCGTTGCTGCCGCGCAGCCGATCGGCCCCACCGCCGCCGAGGATCGTATCATCGCCGCCATTGCCGTCGACAAAGTCCTTGTCGTCCCCGGCGTCGATGTAATCGCCCTGATCGAGAGGTGTCGGATCGCCGACGTTACCGGGGCCGTAGGGAACGTCCATGCCGTAGATGTGATCTGCGCCGCTTCCACCGAAGATAGTGTCGCTTCCCCGGCCCGAGAAATTGCTGAGCGCAGCCCCCCCATAGAGATAGTCGTTTCCGGCTCCGCCCTCTATGCTGTTGGTTCCACCGCCACCCTTGATCGTGTCGTCGCCATCGTCCCCGAGAAGTTGGTCGTTCGAGTCCTCACCCAGAAGAACATCGTTGCCTTCACCCCCCAGCAGACGATCTCCACTAATTCCACCAATTAGGAAGTCATCTCCGTCTCGGCCATCGAAAAGCACGCTGCCGGGCGACCCACCGGTCTCTATTCGGTCGTTGCCGGCGCTGCCCATAACGGTGGAAAATGCCGATGTCCCCGAACCGGCTACGTAGACGGTTTCGACACCATTGAAATTGAGCGTGAGAGCTCCCACCGTGGCGGTTCCCGCAGCCATGTCGACTATCGCGCCATCACCACCCAAGGCTGCTGATAAGATCGCGACACGATCCGTTCCCTCTCCACCGTCGAACACTGTACGATAGGGAATGGGAGACAGCGCTATGCCGACAACAAAGTCGTCGTTGCCGCCATTCCCGACGAACAGATCGCTCCCACCCGCATAGTTGAAGTTGTCAACGCCCCCGCTGCCGATGACGGTATCGTCGCCGCTACCCAGAGTGATCGAACTGCCGAGAGACGAAGTGCTGTCTAGAACTTCGACCTTTAGCGACTGCGAAAAGGAGGTCAGCCTTATGCCGGAGCCCCCGTTGAGCAGAATCCGCTCCACACCGCTCATCGCTGCGATGAGACCGTCATTGCTCGACCCGCCGAGGTATCCCGCCAAGAGGCTGCCGTCGGCGTTGTCGATCACGAAGATGGACACAGTCGATGCACTTAGATCGAGCGTGTCGCTTCCTAGGCCGCCGTCGATCGTTGATCGCGGCGCAAGCAAAGGTGCCGTCGTAAGCGAAACCCTGAAGACGTCGTCGCCCTCGTCGCCATAGAGCTGGTTCGGCCCCCCACGCCCGTCGATGAGATCGTTGCCGCCGGCGCCGCGGATCGTATCGGCGCCGCCATTGCCGAAGAAATCGAGGTCGTCGCCGATCAGAACGTCGTCGCCCGAGGTTCCGTTGATGCTCGCCATATCTCGATCCCTTTCAGTCGGTGGCCGCGTCTGCATTGCCTAACTTTGCTGGCGGCACCTTGCCACAATAGTTCGCACCGTTATGGAGCGATCGGGCGCTCGCCGGAGCACGGCTCAATCGCTCCATCGCAATGCGAGCTTTCGCCCGTATCAGGCTCGACGAATCCGGCTTACGGCGAAGCCTCGTATGTTTACGTAGAGAGGCAGCAACAAAGCTCCTCTACACGCCAGCTGGGGCGTTGTGGGGACGATCGATCATGGCGACGGATGTCGAACAGCATGTGTTTCTGCGGAAGCTGGCGCGGCAGGCTCTGGATAGCGCCATCGCGTCAGCCGCGACGGGCTCGGGCCTGCAGCGATGGCAGATCGCGCTCGATCGATTCGAGCGTTGCTCTCAGGCGTCCGAGGGACGGGGATGCGCGGATTGCGAATGTGTCCGCTATTGTCGCCACGCCACGATCTGAGCCGGATCAGGCGGCGGCGAGGGTCTCGCCGGCATAGCGGAAGATGGTGTTGCCTTCCCCCGACCGCTTGGCTTCGTACATCAGCTTGTCGGCGGCCTCCAATATGTCATCCCAGTGTGGATAGGCCTTGCCGTCGATCATCACGGCGCCCGCGCTGACGCCGATCGACCAGGGGCGCAGGCGGCACAGATCGGCGATCTCTGCCTGGAAATGCGCAATGATCTCAAGAGCTCGCTCGCGGTCGATTTCGGGCATCAGCAGGACGAACTCGTCACCGGCGATCCGGCAGATCGAATCCTGCGAACGCATCGATCGCTCCAGGCAGGCGGCGACGTCCGACAGGCATCGGTCCCCCTCCGAATGTCCATAGCGGTCGTTGACCGCTTTGAAGCCGTCGAGATCGAGATAGGCGATGACCGTCGGGCGACCGGGCTTGCGGCCGAACTCGCTCTTGAAATGTTCGATCAGCCAGCGGCGGTTCGGCAAGCCGGTCAGCGGATCGTGCAGAGCCCTTTGCTCTGCCGCCTTTCTCTGTCCGATATCCTCCACGACGGCGACGAAAAACTCTGGCTTGCCGTGCTCGTCGCGGACCAGCGACACGGTCAGATTGGTCCACACCGCGCTGCCGTCCGACCGGATATAGCGCTTTTCGAGCATATAGGACGTCGAACGGCCCGACAGCAGGGCCTCGACATGGCGGACATCCGCTTCCAGATCGGCCTCATGGGTGATCTGCTGATAGCTGCTGTTCAGCAACATGGCGCGCGATCGCCCGATGACCTCGCAGAATTTGTCGTTCACCAGCAGGAAGCTGCCGTCCATCCCGACATGCGCCATGCCCACGGCGGCCTGCTCGAAGGTCGCGCGGAAGCGTTTGCCCATATGTTCGAGCGCACGATAGGCATCGTCGCGTTCCAGCGCCGCCAGTCCGGTCACGATCGTGCCTGCCAGCAACTGAGCGACGAGAAATTCCTCGTCACCGAAGCAATCGGCCTCGTGACCGAACAGCTTCAACGTACCGACGGCGCTGCCCTCGTAAAGGATCGGTGCGAGGATGATCGATCCGATCCCCGCCTTGCGGCAGAAGTCCGCATCCACACGATCATCGGCTTGAGTGTCGCGGCACAGCTGGCCGCGCTTTCCATCGATGCACTGACGGAAAAGTTCGCCGGTGACGGGTTGGCGCTGACCGAAATAGGCTGCGGCGGCCCCGCTCGCGGCCCGGCATTCGCGCTCGTCGAGATCACACAGGTCGATCATCGCGCCGCTGGCGGTTAGCACCATGCGCAGCGCGCGCTCGACCACGAGCTGCATCAGCTCTCGGAGATCGCTTTCGATCGTGCTCGCCATCGATTGCAAGGCGAGCAGTTCGTGCGACCAGCTGGGATCAAGCCGGACATCCGGCATCGAAGCAAACTCCACTCGTACAGGTCGGCGCCTTTACAGCATGACGTGCAGAGATGAAAAATTCCTTCGCAGACGCGGGGCGTCAATTAGTCGAACTTTACTGGTTAACGTCGCTCGGACCGGCCGCTCTGGAGTGGCGCGGGCCTACTCCGCAGCCAAAGCGTCGGCCGACTCGTCGTGGGTCTTGCCTTCGACGATGACCGTCAGATGCTCGACCCGCGGAGGGTTCTGGAAGAAGGGGCCGCACAGCCGGCGCCACTGCAGGAAGGCATCGGAGTTGCGGAATTCGACCATATGGTCTTCGATTGTCTCCCACTCGACGAACATGCGATAGCGGCTGGGTTGTTCCATCGACCGGTGCAGGCGGAAAGCGAGGCAACCCTTCGAGGCGAGAAAGAGATCCTTGGCGACGGCGGCGGCGGCTTCGAAATCCCGCTCCTGTCCCGGCTTGATGTCGATTTCAGCCAGTTCCTTGATCATCCCATCCTCCCGTTGCCGGATGCATGTCCAAAAGGGCGTGAGAGGTCAACGCATTACATCCGCAATCGGTGCTTTTCCGGGCGGACTCGCATCGGCGAGGCCGGCTGCGGTGGACGGGGGCGTCGAAACGGCCATGCGATGAAGCCGGGCCTTCCGGCGATGGATGCGATGGTGCATGGGGGGATTGTTGGCTGTCGAGCGGCAGGGTGTCCTCTGCCCCCGATCAAGGCCATTGTTCGATCATTCCGCAGGTTCCCTTCGCACCGTGACATCCGACAAGGTCAAGCCCGCCCGCCCCGACATGCCGCCGAGCGAGAAGCCGGTGGCCACCGTCATCCAGATCGAGCGGGGACTGGTGGTCGCGGGTGTCGTCTTCCTGGCGGTACTGATCGCGTTCATCGCTGCCGGTGGCATATATCTTCGCCGCGTCAGCGATGCGCCCAAGTCCGGCGCCGAGCGGCTGTCGGTCGACCTCAGCCGCATCGGCATCAGCAAGGCGGGCCCCCGCCGCATCGACTATGCGCGCCTCGATAGCCGGATGCGGCGGCTGGCCGAGAAGAAAGCCGTCGTCGGCGTAGCGATCGTGACGGTCGAAAATGGCGAGATCAGCTTCGCCAAGGGCTATGGCGTGACCAGCGACGGGCCGAACGGGCATCCGGTCGACGCGCACACCGTCTTCCGCTGGGCGTCGGTGTCGAAGGGTGTGGCATCGACGTTGATCGCCAAGATGGCCGAGCGCAAGATGCTGTCGCTGCGCGATCCGGTGTCGCGCTGGGCGCCATCGCTCAAGCTGCCGGAGAATGCGCAGGATGTGGCGACGCTCGACAATCTTCTCTCGCAGAGCCTGGGCATCTGGAAGAACGCCTATGATCAGGACCTGGAGGATGGCCGCGACCCGAAGGAGATACGGAGCCGCCTGAACCAGATCCCGCTGCTGTGCCCGCCGGGCAAATGCTACAGCTACCAGAATATCGCCTATGACGCCGCGAGTGAGGCGGCCGAGCGGGCGGGGCGCGCGACCTATGCCGATCTGGTCCAGCGCATGCTGTTCCGCCCGCTGGGCATGACCTCGGCGACGCTCAGCCGCGCCGAGCTGGAAGCCTCCGATAATTGGGCGCCTCCGCACCAGGGTCGCCGTGAATTGAAGGTGGCGGACGCCTATTATCGCACGCCCGCCGCCGGCGGGATCAATTCGTCGATCATTGATCTCGGCATATGGATGCGGGCGCAGATGGGCGGCGCGCCGCGCGTGCTGTCGCGCAAGGTGCTGCGCGAGATCCACAGCCCGCGCATCCGCACCTATTCGATCCATCGCCAGCGCGAGTTGGACCAGTCGCTCAAGGATGCGTCTTACGGTCTCGGCTGGCGCATCTGGCACTATCAGGGGCGCGAGGTGATCGGTCATCGCGGCGCCGTCGACGGCTATCGTTCACTGATCATCTTCGACCCCCTGCTGAAGTCGGGCGTCGCGATGTTGTGGAACTCCACGGCGGTCGAGCCGACCGGCATGCAGCTGGAGGTGCTCGACATGCTCTACAACCAGCCGTTCAAGGACTGGATGGAGCTCGACAAATAGAGCTTTTTAGCTTTTGTGCGTAGGCGAAGCCTCGTCGGTCGACGGCTGGCGTTCGCGCGTCACCGCTGCACGGAAAGTTTGCGGCACATGCGAAAAGCGCAACTTTCGGAGATGATGATCAGTCTGCTTTGACATTATCGCGCCGTTGGCTAGATCGGCGCGCATGTCCAGCAAGCCACGCACCCTCTACGAGAAGATCTGGGACGCCCATGTCGTCGAGCGCCGCGACGACGGGACCTGCCTTATCTACATCGATCGCCACCTCGTTCACGAGGTCACCAGTCCCCAGGCGTTCGAGGCGCTGCGCGTCGCGGGACGCAAGCTGCGCCGGCCCGACCTGACGCTGGCGGTGCCGGACCATAATCTTCCGACCACGCCGCGGCTCGATGCCGAGGGGCGCCGCGTGCCGATCGCCGATCCCGAATCGGCTGCGCAGCTCTCCGCGCTGGAGAAGAACGCGCCGGAGTTCGGCGTTCGCTACATCGACGCGACCGATGCCGAGCAGGGCATCGTCCACGTCGTCGGTCCCGAGCAGGGCTTCTCGCTCCCCGGCACCACGATCGTCTG
>JAIYAJ010000114.1 GCA_027489105.1 Zymomonas sp.
AGGCCTGGGCCTGCCCTTGCGCGAAGAGCGCGAGGCCTATCGGCTCGCTGCAGGCAACCCGCCCGAAGTGGTCGAGCGGACCCTGCTCGATGCAGCGACGATCCGCGACATGATCCGCGCGCGGCGGATGCGCGAGCATCTGTTCGGCCATGGGCTGTTCGCCGATCCGGCCTGGGACATATTGCTCGACCTCACCGCCGCGCGGCTGGAAGGCAGGCCGGTGGCCGTGTCCAGCCTGTGCATCGCGGCGGCGGTTCCCGCCACGACGGCGCTCCGCTGGATCAAGCAGTTGACCGACGCGGGGCTGCTGCACCGGGTTGCCGATCCCGAGGACGGGCGGCGCGTGTTCATCGAACTGACCGATCGTGCGGCGCGGGCGATGGGCGAATATTTCGACGCGGTGCCCTGGCCCCGTCGGGGCTAGGCGCCAGCCCTTCACGAGCCGGCGCCCCCGATAGTATCAGACGATGTGGCGCAGCGCCTGGGCGAAGTCCGCGATCAGATCGTCTGGATCCTCGATACCGATCGAGATGCGGACGAGATTGTCGCCGATGTCGAGTGCACGCTTGCGCTCTTCCGGCACCGACAAATGGGTCATGCCGGCCGGATGGCTCGCGAGCGTTTCGGTTCCACCCAGGCTGACTGCAAGCTTCGCGATCTTGAGCGAGTCGAGAAAGGCGAAGGCCTCGGTCTCGCCGCCCTTGAGATAGAGCGAGAAGGTCGAGCCGGCGCCGGTGCAGTGCCGGCGGTAGATGTCGGCCTGGCGCGATCCATCCTCGTGGAAGCCGAGATAGCCGACCCGTTCGACCTGCGGCTGCGCCCGCAGCCATTCGCAGACCCTGGCGGCATTTTCGCCCGCGCGGGTCATGCGGAGCTCGAGCGTTTCGAGCGAGCGCAGCAGCATCCAGGCCGTGTTGGGGTCGGTGATGGTGCCGATCGTGTTGCGCATCGCCCGGACCGGGTCGAGCAGCTTCTTCGCGCCGACCACGCCCCCGGCGACGAGGTCGCTATGGCCCCCGGCATATTTGGTCAGCGAGTAGACGACCAGATCCGCGCCATGACGAAGGGGCTTCGACCAGAGCGGTCCGAGGAAGGTGTTGTCGATCGCGATCGGCGGGACGTCCTCTTCGCCCGCGAACAGCCGGTCGCGCACATCGCGGACGGCCTCGACATCGACCAGCGCGTTGGTGGGGTTGGCCGGGCTTTCGAGATAGATCAGCGACACACGGCCCTTGGCCTTGGCCGCCTCGATCACGGTGCCGATCTCTTCGGGCGTGGCACCGGCGGGGAAGTCCAGCCAGGACACGCCGAACTTGCCCAGGATGCGCCCGATCAGCGTCTCCGTGGCGGCATAGAGCGGCGCCGAATGGACGATCACGTCGCCCGGCCGGACCGTCGCCAGCAGCAGCGTGGCAATGGCGGCCATGCCGCTGGAAAAGGAGAGGGCGTCTTCGGCATCTTCCCAGATACCCAGGCGATCCTCCAATATCTCTTGGTCGGGGCCGTTGAAGCGCGAATAGACGAGCCCGTCCGCCCCGCCGGGGCGCTTGCCGGTCACGCCTTCGAAGTGCCGCTTGCCGGCGGCGGCGCTCTCGAAGACGAAAGTCGAGGTGAGGAAGATCGGCGGCTTCAGCGCGCCTTCCGACAGCATCGGATCATAGCCATGGCCCATCATCAGGGTGGACGGCCGGAGGCGGCGGCCGTCCAGTTCCAATATCTCGGCTTTGGGGCGACGACGCGGCGTCACCCCGCCAATGGCGGAGTCTTCGGTGTTTGGCATGAGGGATTCCTGCGAAAATATTTTATGATGCCGCGATGATGCGCCGTGCGCTGGCCGGAGGCAAGGTGGGCAGGCCGGTCGGATCGGGCCAGCCGGACGCAGCGCGGGCTCAGGCGAGCTGGCGCAGCAGCTGGACGGCCATGGCGATCCACAGCGCGTCGGCGACGACGATCTGGCGCTGACCCTGTCCGGGCGGGACCAGATGCAGGCGATTGCCCTGACGATCGGTGAGCCGGCCGAAGGCGAAGCGGCCGCCGGGACGTGGCACGAGGATGTCCCGGTTCAGGGCGCGGCCGAAGCCGTCGGCGGTAATCCGTTCGAGCCACAGCAGATCGCCCGCCCGATATTCGCCGACGCTCTGATCGACCCGCATCAGCAGGGCGGGCGGTGCCGTCATCGACATCGGTACCGATTCGCCTTCTGCGGCAGCCACAGCGCCGTCGGGCCCCAGCACTGCGTCTATTCCCGGCAGCGGGGGCGGGGGCAGGGCGACCAGTTCGGCAGCGTCGACCCCCATCGCGGCGGCAATACGGTTGAGCCAGGCGACCGACAGGGTACGGCTGCCTTGTTCGAGGCGGCCGATCGTCTGCGCAGTCGTCGGAGGCTCGCAACGCTCGGCAACCTGCTGCAGGGTCAGGCCCCTGGCGCGTCTCGTTTCGCGGATCCGGGTCTTCATCATTCTTCCGTCGCAAGCTGCCCGCAGATGCTTAGGGCAGGACGCTGGCGCGGCAAAGCGCGCTCTGGCCATTGGCAGCAGCGCGCCTTATGCGGCGAGGCCGAAGGAGTGTCGCATGGCAAGGATCGGCTGGGGCAGGATATTGGCGGGCGTCGCGGCCGCGACAGCGGCGGGCGCGGCCTATGTCTATATCAAGCAGCGCAAGGCGCGGGCGCCGCTTCACGAAACGATCGAGAGCGACGGCGCGTTCGAGATCCGGCGCTATCCTGACCTGCTGATGCTGGAGACGGTCCAACAGGGATCGCGCGACCGTGCGCTCGGTAACGGCTTCGGCCTGCTCGCCGACTATATGTTCGGCGAAGGGCGTGAGGGCGACGAGATCCCGATCGTGATGCCGGTGTTCGGCGAGGCGCTGGCCGGGGACGCCTGGAAGATCCGCTTCGTCCTGCCGGCCGGAACCGACCCGGCCACGCTGGCGCCGCCGGGCCATGGTATCCAGATTACCGAGCGTCCGGCGCGCGACGTGGCGGTCATCAGCGTACCGGGGCGCCCCACCGACAAACTCTTCGCCCGCCGCGAGACGGAACTGCGCGCATGGATCGTGGCGCGATCGCTACAGTGTGCTGGGCCGGTCGAACATGCCTATTACAACTCGCCCCTGAAGCCGGGAACGGCGCATCCCAACGCTCTGCTGATACCCATTGCGCGCCCGCCGGAGGCATAGACGCTTTCCGCGATCTGTTGCCCGAAAGCCACATGTCGAAACAGCTGCGAAATTTTTTTGCGACGCAGGCAACCCTTTCATTACACGGTCGTTATGCGGCTATCTGGGTGGCTGACAGTATCGCGAAACACGCTTTCGTGTTGGTGGCTGGTCGCTGCAGAAACGGATGCTCTTGCGCTTGCACGCATCCGGGTGAATGGTTTAGGTGAACACAGTTCCTGATGGAACCTGTTGGAAAGGGGATTTATATGCGCAAGCTTGCCATCCTGGCAGCGCTCGCTTCTACTGCGCTCGCCGCTCCCGCCTTCGCTCGTGACAACGCCTGGTACGTGGGCGTCGAGGGCGGTGGTATGCTCATGGAAGACATGAAGTTGGATGTCGGCGGTTCGACGCTGGCACCGGCCGGCGGTAATGCGACGGTAGACACCAATGTCGGCTTCGATGTCGATGGTCTCGTCGGTTACGACTTCGGCGGCTTCCGCCTCGAAGGTGAAGTCGGCTACAAGCGCAACCGCGTGAACAGCTTCTCCACCACCGCTGTTCGCACGCCTGCGAACGTCGGCGGCGTCGGCGCTCCGGCCGGCACCTATAACGAAGCCAGCGGCAAGAACAGCGCGCTGAGCTTCATGGTCAACGGCCTGCTCGACTTCGGTGGCGACGAAGGCTTCTCGGGTTATGTCGGCGGCGGCGTCGGCGTGGCGCGCGTCAAGCTCGCCAACTACAACGTCTCGGGCGCCGACTTCCTGAACGACAGCGACTCGCGCTTCGCCTGGCAGGCGATCGCCGGTGTTCGCTATCCGGTCAGCACCAACGTCGACGTCGGCCTGAAGTATCGCTACTTCCAGGTGAAGGACGTCAAGGTCATCGACCGCGTCGGCGCGACCTATGAGGGCACGTGGCGTTCGCACAGCGCGCTGCTGAGCCTCATCTACAACTTCGGCGAGCCGGCTGCACCGCCGCCCCCGCCGCCTCCGCCCCCGCCGCCCCCGCCGCCTCCGCCCCCGCCGCCGCCTCCGCCGCCGCCGCCGGTGGTTGAGACCCCGGGTCCGTTCATCGTGTTCTTCGATTGGGACAAGTCGGCGATCACCGCCGAGGCAGCCTCGATCCTCGACAACGCGGCGAACGCTTATGCGACGACGGGTCAGGCCCGCGTTCAGCTTGCCGGCCACGCCGACAAGTCGGGCGGCGACCAGTATAACGTCGGCCTGTCCCAGCGCCGCGCGGACTCCGTCAAGGCGTACCTCGCTGGCAAGGGCGTGCCGGACTCGGCGATCGTCACCGAAGCGTTCGGCGAAAGCCGTCCGCTCGTCGACACCGCCGATGGCGTTCGCGAGCCGCAGAACCGTCGCGTCGAAATCACCTTCGGCGCCGGCATGTAAGCGGCTTCATCATCGATCTTTCGATGATGGACAGAATAGGGGGTCGGTCTTCGGATCGGCCCCTTTTTCTTTAGGCGCCGACGATTGTGGCGCTTGGTCGGTTTGGCCGGCTGACAGCTGAAAGTCGGCCATGAGAGAGAAGAGAGATCAGATCATGCGTAGCTTTCGCTCGTTCATTTCTATTGCTGCCGTTGCCGGCCTCGCCCTTGCGGCGTCCTCCGCGCCCGCTCAGCATGCCGGACATCACGCTATGGGCCATGATATGGCGCAGGCCGGTCTGGTCGACGCGTCCGGCAAGTCGGTCGGCAAGGCCGTGCTGATGCAGCATGGCGGCGCGATCATGGTCCAGGTGAAGGTGTCCGGCCTAACCCCCGGGGTGCACGCGGTGCACATCCACACCACCGGTACCTGTACGGCGCCCGATTTCGCCAGCGCCGGCGGGCATTGGAATCCCTCGAAGCACCAGCACGGTCGCGACAATCCGGCGGGCGCGCATATGGGCGACATGCCGAACATGACGGTTGCGGCCGATGGAACCGGCACGCTCAGCACGACGGTGGCAGGAGCGATGCTGTCGGGCGGCGACAACCCGCTTCTCGACGCGGATGGCGCGGCGATCGTGATCCATGCTGCCGCCGACGACTATAAGACCGACCCGACCGGCAATGCCGGCGGCCGCCTCGCTTGCGGGGTTGTCGTCAAGTCGTGACGCTGCGGAGCTGGCCCGCCCGCATCTTGCCCGCTCGAATCCTGTTCGTCTGCCTCGGCAATATCTGTCGCTCGCCGCTCGCCGAAGGCGTGATGCGGGCGGCAGCCGCCGAGGCTGGGATCCCCGTCGAGGTCGACTCGGCGGGGACCGGCAACTGGCACGTCGGCAAAGCGCCCGATCCGCGCGCGATCGCGACCGCGGCGCGCCATGACGTCGATATAGCCGGGCTGCGCGCGCGCCAGGTCCGGCGGGACGACTTCAGCCGCTATCATCGCCTGATCGCCCTGGATGCGAGCGTTCTCAAAGATCTTCGACGGGTTGCACCGGCTGACGGCACGGCCCGCCTCGAACTGCTGCTGGACCATGCGCCGGGCCGTTCGGGAGACGATGTCGCCGATCCCTATTTCGGCGACGATGCCGGATTCGAGATCGCCTTGTCCGATATCCGGCTAGGGGTCGATGGACTGCTCCATAGTCTCATGAAGACTACGCCTCAGGCCAGCGGGTAGCGCTCCACGACCTCATAGGTCGGTCCTTCCCTGCCGAGATGGCTTTCATACAGCAGGAAATGGTCGAAACGGGCGGTGACCGATGGCGGCGAGAGCGAGGCGATCGGCAGGGGCGGGACCGGCGCGTTGGTGCGCGAGAAGCGGGCGATGGTGATATGCGGGACGAAGGCGCGTTGATCGGGCGCGATGCCCACCCGTTCGAGCGCGCGGCCGACGGCCAGATGCAGGCTCCGGACCTCCGCTTCGGGTCCGATGGCGACCCACAGACTGTCGATCCGGCCCTTGCGATCGAAACAGCCGACTCCGCCGAGCTGCAAGTCGAGGGGCCTGTGTCGTACCGAACCGAGCGCTACCGCCACATCCTCCGCCAGCGGACGATCGACTTCGCCGATGAAGCGGAGGGTCACATGAAGATGGTCGTCGGTCTGCCAGCGCGCGCCGGGTACGCCGCCCATTTGTGACAAAATAATGCTGCGCATCGCGGTCGACGGGCGCAACCCTACGAAAAGTCGGTGCATGACGGCCTTTCCTGCGATCAGAGACGGTAAAGCAGTGCCTGCCGTCCGATTTTACGTCGGGTTATGCTTGAAATAGACTCTCTACCTGCCGATATTGGCGACAAGCGGCATCTCGCCGCTTCTATTGGAGAGAGTGACATCATGGCAAATTGGTCTGACCCCCGAGCAACTGCCGCGCCCGCCGCGACACGGGCTGGTGTGGCCGACGCAGCCTTCGACGCAGGCCTGCGGTCCTACATGCTCTCGGTCTATAACTATATGGCGTCGGGCGTGCTGCTGACGGGTGTCGTGGCTCTGCTGTTCGCGGAGTCCGGTCTCGCCGAAGCGGTCTTCGCAACTCCGCTGCGCTGGCTGATCGTGCTTGCGCCGCTCGCCTTCGTGATGGTCCTGAGCTTCGGCATCAACAAGCTGTCGACCTTCGCCGCGCAGGCGAGGTTCTGGGCCTTTGCGGGCGTGCTGGGCCTGTCGATGGCTTCGCTGTTCCTCCTCTATACGGGTTCGTCGATCGCGATCACCTTCTTCTCGACCGCGACCGCCTTCGCCGCGCTCAGCCTGTGGGGCTACACGACCAAGAAGGATCTGTCGGGCTTCGGCACCTTCCTGATCATGGGCGTGGTGGGCCTGCTGGTGGCCTCGCTGCTCAACATCTTCTTCAAGTCGCCGGCGCTCAACCTGGCGATCAGCGCCATCGGCGTGCTGCTGTTCGCGGGCCTCACCGCCTATGACACGCAGAAGATCAAGAGCATGTACTTCTACGTGGCCGGTACCGATTTCGTCGGCAAGTCGGTCGTGATGGGCGCGCTGACGCTCTACCTCGACTTCATCAACATGTTCACCTTCCTTCTGCAGTTCCTCGGCGATCGCCGTTGATCCTCGGATCGAAGACGGAAAATGGGGCCCGGTGGCGACACCGGGCCCTTTTTCTTTCCGGTGCCTCGGCTAAGGTCGCGCGTGGCGAGGTGGACGATGGATTTCCTGGGGCTGCGGTTCGATCCGATCGATGCCGCGCGGATGCGCGCGACGCTGCACATGAGATCCGACAGCGACCGCTGCGCCTATATCGTCACCCCGAATGTCGATCACGTCGTGCGGCTCGCCCGGCTGGCCAGCGACGCGCCCGAACGGGCGGCCTATCGCGAAGCGAACTGGTGCCTGTGCGACAGCCGCGTGCTGTCGTTGCTCGCGCGAACCCAGGGCATGGACCTTCCCGTGGTGACCGGCAGCGACCTGACCGCCGACCTGCTTTCCGGGATCGTCTCGCCCGGTGACAGGCTTTGCGTGATCGGGGGCATGGCGGGGGATGCGGCTGGGTTGTCGGCGCTGTGTCCCGGCGTCGACGTCGTCCAGCACATCCCTCCGATGGGATTGCGCGAAGATGCCGGCGCGCGGCAGCAGGCAGCAGACTTCGCCATCGCCGCCGGGGCGCGCTTCACGCTTGTCACCGTGGGCTCGCCGCAACAGGAACTGATAGCCGCTGCGATTGCCCGCCATCCGGGGGCAAGGGGGACCCTGCTCTGCGTGGGGGCGTCGCTCGATTTTCTGCTCGGCCGTGAGCGCCGCGCACCGCGCTGGATGCGCAGCCTCGCGCTGGAGTGGCTGCACCGCCTTTGTGTCAGCCCCCGGCGCATGTGGCGCCGCTATCTCCTGACCGGGCCAAAGGTCCTGCTGCTGCTTTGGCGAACCCGTCGGGGTTAATCGGCCCGGTCCAGGATTATCTTCTCACGGATTGCAGCCGCTCTTGAAAGAAGGCGATCGTCCGGTCCCAGGACAGCTGCGCGGCGGCGGCGTCGAAGCGCGCGGCCGACGTGTCGTTGTGGAACGCATGCTGCGTGCCGGGATAGTCGTAGCGTTGCACCGAGGCCCCTGCAGCCTGTAGCGCCGATACCCAGGGGGCGGCCCCGGCATTCACGCGGTCATCGGTCCCGGCATAATGGAGCAGCAGCGCCGCCTTGACCTTGGCTGCCTCGGACGGCGGAGGCGGGGGGCCGTAATAGGCGCAGGCGGCGGACAGCGCCGGGCCGGCCGCGACCGCCAGCCGGTTGGCCATAGCGCCGCCCCAGCAAAAGCCCACAACGCCGACCTTCCCGTTCAGCAGCGGGTGCGCCGCCAGCCAGTCGATCGTCGCTACGCCATCGGCCGTCGCCTTTGCCAGGTCGAGCGCTCCGATCATCGCGCGCGCCTTGTCCTCATCCTGTGGCGTGCCCCCCTCGGGGGCGAGGAAGTCGACCGCCAGACCGACGAACCCGGCCACTGCCAGACGCCGCGCGACGTCCTTGGTGTAGGGCTGGAGCCCGCGATTCTCGTGGACCACGAGGACCGC
>JAIYAJ010000554.1 GCA_027489105.1 Zymomonas sp.
AGCAGTTCGTGGTCGCAACCGGAACCGACATTCAGCCCTTCCGGGTCACATCGCAATATGAGATGGGATCGGACACCTTCCTCGCACGCGTCGCCTGACCCGGTTCTCCGGATTTAGCTGAAGGCGTTTGCTTGCATCAGCTCCGCAGCCGTCGGGCTCTCGGTAGTTTGAGCCACCGTGATGTAGGTCGCGAACACCTGCTTGGAGGCCGCCTTCGCCATGCTGCCGCGGGCATACAGGATCGCCTTCAGCCAGCCCAGATCGGCCACGGCCTGCGACAAGTGAAGGTCGCACACGAGGTGCCACACGCGCACCTGGAACGGGCTCTCGCCATTGAGAATGTCCTCAACCGCCAGATAGCCCACACCAAAGCGCTCACCCCGGCGGTGATCGGCTTCCAGGTCGGCAACCGCCTCGAGCAGCTGCGATACCGAATAGAACGCCGCCGCCAGATCGATGCCAATCGACGCACCAGCCAGCATCCGACGGGAATGGTAGAGCTTACGATCTTCGAAGGCATCGCGAAGCTCAAGATCATAATCGAAATCACGAAGCACGTCGTTGATCTGCATGGGGGCACTCCTTTGCGGCGGCAAATGTAGAACATACAAAGAACAGATGCCAGCGTAAAAGGGAGCATTCCGAACTGCGGCAGTAAGCGTCTGCCCTGACCCATATTGCGCTTGAAGTTCTGCTGCGCGAGGTGGGGAGCACTTAGGAGTGTGCTTTCGCACTCCGAAAGGAGAGTGCGGATGGGCCAATTGTATCAGCGCGGCTGCGGTGTTCCCTCATACAGAACGCCAGCGGTCGAGCTTTTTCGGGCAGCAGCTGCCAAGGGCTACGATGCTCGCGGACGAGATTAGGCCATGACGCATCCTATCGGATCCATGAAACGATTTTCGAGCGGTACGGGAATGGTGGGCCGCCTGGCGGGCTGCATTCTGATGGCACTAGTCATCCCGTCCTGTGGCGACCCGGATGCCGAAATCGCTGCGGCGTGTCAGCGCCGGGCACGTGTCGAGATCCATCTGCCCAATGCGTGGCGCGCGTACCTCGTGCAGCTCACCGCCGAGCGAAGGGCGGCGGGAGATGATCCGGGTCGGCGGGCCTTCTGGCCGACTGCGGATTTCCGCTTAGTGTCACGATGGGCGGAGGAAAATGCTGCGGAGCCGCAGATCGGTCGCATTTATGATCACGATTATTTGGTGAGGCAGCGCGCCACCGGGACGCTGGTCGCGACGGTGCGCAATGTTTCGCTGCGTTCGCCCGGCTTCGGCGCGGTCCGCTCACTTTCATGCATGTACGATCACACTCCTCTCTATGCTGAGGCGTGGGAGACTTCGTCGAAGGACTGACGCATAAGGGGTGACCATCCTCGGACGGCGCCTGCCGCCCAGCCCGCTCAAACAAATCTCAGACTGATGCCGTCGAGCAGCCTTGGGCGGTGGGTACCTCCCAGATCCAAGGCAACAGTTCGTCTAGTCTGCTGATCGAGTGCCCCCGACCGATACGATCAAGCACATCGGCGAGCCAAACCTGCGGGTTCGCGCTGAAGTAGGAAGACCTTTGGCGATTGCCGGCATGGGAATTGGCCTGCGGCCAATGCCTTGTTTGTTTGGCCGGCAGCGGTGCCCTATCTCCGCGCCCTGTGGGCGCTCCGACCGAGCCCGCGAGCGGTCTCGGCCCTTACGGGTGACGACCACCTATCGTGGGACCCGCGGCGATCGCACTCCCCTGCCCCGGGCCTGGTCGCTCGCTGACCATGCATCCCTGGCAGCCTTCGGCTGTCGAATGACGCGCGTCGGCGCGTCATGGGCTGCTTGTGAGCCCATGATCTCATCGCAACCTTCGCCGCCTCTCAGTGTCTCTGCGTAACAGGCCTGCCCGCCGCGGTCGGGGGCAATAGGGTATCGGCCTGCGGCCGATGCTTTTGTTTGTTTGAAGCCCCCTCAACAGAAATACCGGGCCTGGCGGCCCTACGGTATCCAACGCGCAAGCGCGTCGGAGCCTCCGTCATTTATGTTGCCCACGCCGAACAGACCTGCGCCTTGAGCCCCTGCGAGGACGGCTCCGGGTGCGATGAGATCAAGGGCGAGCCGCGCTCAACGCAGCTATAGAGAAAGAATTGGCCGCATGAGCGGCCAATGCGTTATTTGCCTTTTTCTTTGCGACCCTAGTCGGGGCTTTTTCTTTGCTCGGACTCACCAGGTACGATGAAATCTCGTCAAGAAATCAATGCGCTATGATACTTAGAGAGGAGGAGGTAAAAGAAAGATGTCGGAAGGGAAGGGGAGACGCCCCGGACCAGACAGGGGGGAGAAGCCCCCACATAGCGGAGTAAGTCACATGAACATCGGTGAGTTCAAGCGCGTTGCCAGCGGCGATCTTCTCGGTTCCATCGCTTCGGTTACTATCGACCTTCCGCGCCTCGGCCTCAGGCCGATCCGCAGCGACAATGACCGCGCCCCCGCGTTCGAGATCATGGCACTGAACGTCGCAAAGCGTTGGGTGCAGGTCGGTTCCTTGTGGGAGCAGGTTAGCAACACCAGCGGCGAAACCTTCTATCAGGGACGGCTCGAAGACCCGAGCTTCAACGCCCCGCTGCCAATCATGCTTTTCGGTGACGACGTCGACGGCTTCCGCGTCGTGTGGAACCGTCCCGACCGTGGGCCGCGCGACATGGACGGCAACCGCCGGAACCGTCGCAGCCGTCAGGATGCATCCGAAGAAGTGACCGAAGACGCATTCCCGCCCCTTGGTGGCGCGCCGATGGACGACGACGCACCGAAGGGCAATCGCCGCCCGCGCCGCGTCCGTAGCGATGCTTTCGAGGGGAACGCGACCGACAACGGCCAGCTGGTCGGCGCGGACGAGGGGGAAGCCAACTTCTAACAACCAAAAGACGGGAGGGGAGAGCGGTGGAACGCTCCCCCGACCCTGATCGCGACCATCTGCCAAGGGATTGCATGCCATGACGAAGGAAACGACTTCCCGCCGCTTTAGCAGTTTCGCCCAGCTTGGCGAAGCCTTCACGACCGACCGCGACGAGGCGATTGCCGACGCGATCCGCCAAGATACCGCGGCCCCCGAGTTTGCCCAAGCGTTCGGCGACGTGGGCGCGCTTTCCATCATCGAAGCGGGCGCAGTCCCGCAGGAACTGGATATGCCCGAGCCCGCCGAGGCGCAGCACGATTGCCGCGCAATCATGGTCACCCTTTTCGACCTGTTCCGCGATACCCGCCTAGAGACCAGCGCGCAGGCGATCGCATGGGGGTTCGTCAACAGCTTCCACTTTGAAGCCGCCAAGCTGGCCCGCGAAGAGGACTCGCTTTCGCTCGAGCTTGGCGAGAAGATCCGCCACGCGGACCCCTCCGAGATCTACGCCGTGGAACTCGAGGAACTGCAGCTACGCACCCAAACGAAAATGGAGCAGCGGGCCGCAATCGAGTGCATGCGCGATTATGCGGCCGAGTGCTACCGTTCGCAAACGGGCCGCCCGTGGAGCAGCGCGCGCGGAACCCGAGTTTCCAGCGCTACCACCGCAAGCCAGATCGCCGCCGTCGACTTCCTCAAGGCCCGTGCGACCGCGATCCGCGAACAGCGCGCGCCGAGCGGCCCGCTTGTCGTGTTTTCGGGCGGGCAGGAATGGCACGACCACGAACAAATCTGGTCGAAGCTGGACCAGATCAAGGAGCGCGTGCCGCACATGACGCTTTGCACCACGGCCCAGCGCAAGGGCGCCGACGCCATCGCCACGGCATGGGCCGCAAGCAAGGGTGTTCCGGTTGTCGCGTTCACCCCGAACAGCGCCAAATACGGGAAGCGCGCCGGGTTCGTGCGCAACGACCAGCTGGCAGGCCTCCGCCCCGTCGAGGCGATTGTTTGCGAAGGCTCCGGCCTTCAAGCGAACTTGCTCGACAGCCTCAAAGATGCGGGCGTTCCTACCCACGCCTTCCGACACGCAAACCAAGCACCCGCCCCCGCCCAGCAGCGCGGCATGTGGGGATGACGCTTAGGGCGGCTGCCGCGCCGCCCTCCCCTTTCCTTGGCAGGAAAAGACTGGCCAGCACCGGGGGAAACTCTCCCGGGGCTGGCCCTTTGTCGTGCCCGCAGGAGTGGGGTGAACCCTACAGGTTCCCCCCACGCCAGGCCGCCGCCCGCGCTACCGCCCGCCTCGCCCCCTCCGGGGCTCGGAAGCGGCAGCACGCGCGACGGCCTTCCCCCCTCCGGTAAGGCGCTGCCGCAGCATTGGAGCATCGATCCGCCGCGCCAGAAGCGGCGGGACACCCGGCGTTTTTTGCCTAGCCGATCGGCTCGCTCGCGGCGGCGCCAAGCCCTTCGGCTTGGCACGCTGGCTACGCCTCGCCGATCGCCGCGCGAGGCGCGCCCCAGTCGGTCTTCGGCCGAGAGTGGAGAGAGGAAGGCAGGGGCAGTTTTCACGGAGTGAAAAGGGCACCCAATGCTCCTCTCAACCTGCATCGACATCATCGCGTCGGACTATGCGCGGATCGTCCGATATGGCGACGCCGCGAGCGGTTCCTCGATCCCCTGGACTGGTCGCAGATGACCCCGGAATCCTGCCGCCGGACCTCCATGGCGGACGAGTGCGTCAACGACGAAACGGCAGAAGCGTGGCTCTACCTGGACCATCTCGAACACCGGCTCGCCCGCGAAGGCGACGTTCCGACCGAGATGTTCGTCCGCTTCGTCATCCCGCCGCATCTGCTGATCGCCGCCCTGCCCGCCTGAACGGTTATCGAAAGGATCCAGCCGATGAAAATCACGCTGAAGAAGCTGCGTCATTGCACGTCCCTGTCGCAGGAAACCCACGCCTATACCGCCACCAT
>JAIYAJ010000013.1 GCA_027489105.1 Zymomonas sp.
CGCCGCCGCCGCACGCTACGCCGCCGCCGACGCCGCCGCCGCCGCCGCCGCCGCCGCACGCTACGCCGCCGCCGCCGCCGCACGCTACGCCGCCGCCGCCGCCGCCGACGACGACGACGAGCGGGACTTCGTCGTCAATTGGGGCCTGGGGGCGCTGGAAGGTGTTCTGGCCATCGGCAACCAGGCCGAGCCCATCGAGACGGCGGTGGTGGTCGAGCGTATGGACGCGATCCGGCGCGACGCCCGCGCCATGGCGCAGGCCTGAGCGGCGCCGCCCCGTGTCGAACGTCTCGATCGCCACCATCCGGCAGATGCTGCAGGACCGCGTCGACCAGCTCGTGCGCGATCTGGTGCCGGGCGGCTTCATGCGATCGGGGCTGTATGAGGCGGCGAACCCGACGCGAGGCGACCGCAGGGCGGGTTCGTTCAAGATCTATATGCGCGGCGCCGTCGCCGGAAAATGGGTCGACTATGCCGGCGTCAACGCGCCCTTCGTCGAGGGCGGCGACCGCGGCGACATCATCGACCTGATCGCCTATGTCGCCTGCGGGCGCGACCGCAAGAAGGCGATCGGCTGGGCCAAGGACTGGCTCGGCGTCGCGACGCTGCCCAACGCCGAGCGCGAGCGGCTGCAGCGCCTGGCGCAGGCGCGCAAGGTAGCGGCCGCCAGGCGCGACAGCGACGAGCGCCAGCGGCGGATGCGCCGCGCCTTCGACCTGTTCCTCGCGTCCAAGGTCCGCCTCGCGGGCACGCCGGCGGCGGTCTATCTGCTCAATCGCGGCATCGACCTGGTCGACGTGCCCGGCTTCAATGCGCAGGACATCCGCTTCCACCCCGGCCTCGAATACACGCAAGGCCGGGTCTATGACGAGATCGGCGGGCGCCGCGTCATCGCGCAGCCGGGGCCGACCCTGCCGGCCATCATCAGCGCCATCCGTGTGCGCACCGGCGCGATCACCGGCATCCACATCACCTATCTCGACGGCGAAGACCCCGGCGACCGGGCGCGCGCCAAGATCATGCTGGGCGCTGTCGCCGGCGGTGTGATCCGCATCGCGCATGGGGCCGGCCTCGTGCCGCCCGAGGACGTGAAAGAGCAGCGGCACCTCGCCGAGCTGCCGCCGACGATCCTGTGCGAGGGGCTGGAAGACGGGCTGACGCTGGCCATGGCCGTGCCGGAAGCGCGCGTCTGGGCGGCGACCTCGCTGGGCAATCTCGGCAACGTCTATCTCGACCATCCATGCGTCGGCGACGTGATCGTCGCCCGCGACAATGACTGGCGATCGCCCACGGCGGTTGCGCAGTTCGAGCATGCGGTCGCGCTGCTCGAAGCCCACGGCAAGCCGATTTCGCAGATGGCGGCGATTGCCGGCAAGGATTTCAACGATCTGCTGAGGATGTGACGATGTCGGAATTGAAAGAGCTGCACGACAAGGCGATCGGCGCGGCGATGAATGCCGCCTTTGCGGTGGCCGAAGATGAGGCCTGGTTCCTGGGTGGCGGTGAGCCCAGCAAGAAGGCCGCCAAGGCCTGGGAGATGAAGCGCGGCGCCTGGCTGCACTTCGCCCGCGAGAACCACCTCGCCCCGGCCGAAGCGCTGTGGATCAAGGGCGGGGCGCTCGGCCTGCATGACGGCAAGACGTCCTTCGCGGATCTGCCGGCGCTGATCCGGCTCGCCTTCGAGACCTTCCAGCGCGTGTTCCTGCAGATCTCGGACGCGCTCGACCAGGCCGCCCGGCAGGAGGCCGCGCGCATCGCGGCCGAGAAGCGCGCGGCCGAGCTGGCGGCGCGGCCGCCGGTGAAGCCCGATTACGAGGGCACGCCGCTCGAACAGCATGAGGACCCGCTGGCGCCGAGCGACTTCGCGCGGTCGCCGGCCAAGGCCGCGACCGATGGCGCGGCGTCGTAACCGCAGGCCGCCGGCGCGCCCGCAGGACTGTCTGTCGATCCGGTTTTCCGGCTCGGCGGAGTCCGGCAAGGCGACGGCGCTGCAGGCCGTGCGGCTGCTGCTGGAAGATGCAGGCTTCGTCGTCCGCACGTTCAGCGACGGGCCCAGGGGCGCCGATCATCAGCTGATCGTCACGCCCGACACCGCCGCGCTGGCGGATCTCGCCGACTGGATCGCGAGCGAGCCGGTGTGATGTCTCCCCCTTTGTGTGTTGCGTTGTGTGCTGTTTCGACCGCGCTGCACCGGCGCGGGCGTTTCCTCCCTCACCTTGGCCGGCGCGTCCCACCAGGACGGGCGCGCCGGCCCTTTTCGCGATGCCAATCCTTTTGGCGATTCATGGCCTTCGCAGGGATTCCGATGCAGACCGGCACCAAAGCCATTCGCGCGCAGTTTCAGGATGCCAGGCGCGGGCAGAAGCGGGCGGCGCTGACCGACCCGGCGCCCGAGGAGGCGCGCGACGGCATCTTCCCGGGGCTGTGGCTGGGCTTCCCGGTCGAGCGGCTGCCGCCGGGCTGCCCGGTGATCCCGCTCGGTGTCAACGGCAAGATCTGCTATCTCGTCGA
>JAIYAJ010000223.1 GCA_027489105.1 Zymomonas sp.
ACGCCGTCATGCCATCCTTCGATCCAGCCCTCCTCGATGCAGCGCGCGCCTCCGCCGCATGGCCCTTCGAGGAAGCGCGCAAGCTCGTGGCGCGGCTCGAGCGCAGCGGCAAGCGCGAGGCGCTGTTCGAGACCGGCTACGGCCCCTCGGGCCTGCCGCATATCGGCACCTTCGGCGAGGTCATGCGCACCACCATGGTCCGCAAGGCCTTCGAGGTGCTGACCGAGGGCCGCATCCCCACGCGGCTGCTGGTGTTCTCCGACGACATGGACGGCATGCGCAAGGTGCCCGACAACGTGCCCGACCCGGCGGCATTGATGCCCCATCTGCAGCGCCCGCTCAGCGACGTGCCCAACCCGTTCGAGGGGCCGGAGCCCACCTTCGGCCGGCACAACAACGCCATGCTTCGGCGCTTCCTCGACCATTTCGGCTTCGACTACGAGTTCGCCAGCGCAACCGACTATTACCGCTCCGGCCGCTTCGACGCCGTGCTCCTGCGCGCCGCCGAGCGCTACGGCGAGATCATGGCGGTGATGCTGCCGACGCTCGGCCCCGAGCGGCAGGCGACCTACAGCCCCTTCCTGCCGATCTCGCCGCAGACGGGCCGCGTGCTCTACGTGCCGATGAAGCATGTCGACGCGAAGGCCGGCGCCATCACCTTCGCCGACGAGGATGGCAGCGAGGTCACGCTGCCGGTCACCGGCGGGCAGGTGAAGCTGCAGTGGAAGCCCGACTTCGGCATGCGCTGGGCCGCGCTCGACGTCGATTTCGAGATGTTCGGCAAGGACCACCAGACCAATGCCGGCATCTACGACCGCATCTGCGCCATCCTCGGCGGCGTGCCGCCCGAGCATTACGTCTACGAGCTGTTCCTCGACGAGAACGGCCAGAAGATCTCGAAGTCCAAGGGCAACGGGCTGACCATCGACGAGTGGCTGACCTATGGCCCGCGCGAGAGCCTGTCGCTGTTCATGTATGCCAAGCCGCGCGAGGCGAAGCGGCTCTATTTCGACGTCATCCCGCGCGCTGTGGACGACTACCTCCAGTTCCTCGGCGGCTACGAGAAGCAGGACTGGAAGAACCGGCTCGGCAACCCGGCCTGGCACATCCATGGCGGCGCGCCGCCCGCGCCCGAACTGGTGGCGCAGGGCGGGCAGGCGGAGGCCAACGCGCCGCGCACGGCGGTCACCTTCGGCCTGCTGCTCAACCTCGTGGGCGTCGCCAACAGCGAGGACAAGGCCGTGCTGTGGGCCTTCCTCAAGCGCTACGCGCCCGGCGTTTCGGCCGAGAGCCACCCGCGCCTCGACGCGCTTGTGGGCCACGCCATCGCCTATTTCCGCGATTTCGTGAAGCCGGCCAAGCGCTTCCGCCCCGCCGACGAGGTCGAGGCCGAGGCTTTCCGGCGGCTGGACGCGGCGCTCGCCGCGCTGCCGTCCGACGCCACGCCCGAGGCGATCCAGGACGCGGCGCTCGACGTCGCCCGCGCCGTTCCGCGCTACCAGAACTTCGCCGCCAAGGGCGCGACACCCGAGCGGCCCGGCGTCAATGGCGACTGGTGGAAGGCCGTCTATCAGGTGCTGCTGGGCGAGGAGCAGGGCCCGCGCTTCGGCTCCTTCGCAGCCATCTACGGCCTCGCCGAGACCCGCGCCCTGATCGGCAAGGCGCTGTCGGGCGGGCTGATCGTGGAGCACGAGGCCTTTCTGAAGGCCAGGGACAAAGAAAATGGGAAGCAAAACTAATTTTTGTTCTTTAATATTTATATCAGCGCTTACTGTGTCGCACCCGGGCGAAGCGCGCGATTGTCAGCATCACACTGCGTTATCAAGCTTGGATGAGGCAAATCGTTGTATCGTTATGCTTGAAAGGCGCATAGATGAAATTCGTGATGTAAATTCTCATTTGGAATTGATCAATTCAACAATATTGAGTCGCATCAACCGTTTGGAGCGTCGAATAGAGTTCCTTGAATCACAACGCGCACCACTGCCGCAACCTCAGCAAATTGATATAAGAACTCCAGAACAAATTAGACGTGACGTCGAAGAATCAAAGCTGATCATTGATCGATTAAGGCAACTTAACCGTCCTGTGTCCCAAGAGCCCATGGCGAAGCCGGGTCAATAGATAAACGTTTTGATGCTCACCCCTTTAGTTCTCGCCATCGCCGGCCTCTCGGTCCTCGCCACCTCCATCCTGTCGGGCGTGGTCGGCATGGCGGGCGGCATGATCCTGATGGGCATCCTCCTGATGCTCATGCCGGTGACGGCGGCGATGGTGCTGCACGCCGTCACGCAGATCGCGTCGAATGGCTGGCGGGCCTTCCTCTGGCGGCGCTACATCGACTGGCGGATCATTGCGGGCTACGCGGCCGGGTCCTTCGCGGTCTTCCTGATCATGAAGTTCGTGGCCGTGCTGCCGGCCAAGGCCGTGGTCTACATCGGCATGGGCATCACGCCCTTCATCGTGCTCGCGCTGCCGATGCGCTTCGTGCCCGAGATCACGCGGAAAGGCGCGCCCGCTTTGTGCGGGGCTGCGGTGATGTTCGTCCAGCTGCTCGCTGGCGTCGCGGGCAATGTTCTCGACGTGTTCTTCCAGCGCAGCGCGCTCGACCGCAAGACGGTGGTCGCCACCAAGGCTGCGTCGCAGGTGCTGGCCCACATCCCGCGCGCCGCCTTCTTCGGCGCCTTCGCCATCAGCGGCGACATCTTCCCGCTCTGGGTCTATGCCGGCTCGATCGCCATCGCCATGCTGGGCGCCTCGCTCGCCGCGATGATCCTGCACC
>JAIYAJ010000522.1 GCA_027489105.1 Zymomonas sp.
CGCGAGGTGCCGCAGGTGGCCGACTGGGGCGAGGCCAACCGGACGAGGGCGCAGGCTCAGATGCGGATGATCGACGCGCATCTGGCCGACGGCCGGCCCTTCATCTGCGGCGACGCCTTCACCATCGCGGACATCACGGGCGGCGTGGCGCTGGACTTCACGAACGCGCCGAAGATCGCGATCCCGCCGGAGCTGTCCCATCTCACGGCATGGCATGGCCGGCTGCTGGCGCGGCCGAGCTGGAACGCCTAGATAAGGCGGCATGCCCCGCAAATTCCGCGCCGACGAAAGCCTCGAAGGCAGCCTCGACGACCTTCTCGCCGAACTGCGCGCCTGCCGCATCTGCCGCGACATGCCGCGCCGCGACAAGCCGCTGCCGCATGAGCCGAGGCCCATCATCCAGGCCTCGGCCACCGCGC
Organism: Zymomonas sp.; assembly: GCA_027489105.1. Next base: position 420 of record JAIYAJ010000522.1, read on the forward strand.
GGCTGTGCATCGCCAGCCAGGCGCCGGGCACGCTGGCGCACGCCACCGGCAAGCCCTTCATGGACCCGTCCGGCGTCAGGCTCCGGCAATGGCTCGGCCTCAGCGAGGCGCAATTCTACGACGCCTCGCGCGTCGCCATCGTGCCGATGGGTCATTGCTTTCCCGGGCAGGACGCGCAGGGCGGCGACCTTCCGCCGCGGCGCGAATGCGCGCCGACCTGGCGGGCGCGGACCTTCGAGGGCCTGCCGCAGCTCGAGCTGATCCTCGCCATCGGCCAGTATGCGCAGGAGTTCCATCTCGGGCGGCGCGGCGCGGGCGGGCTCACCGAGACGGTGATGAACTGGCGGCAGGTCTTCGCCTCGCCGCGCAAGCCCCGCATCCTGCCCCTGCCCCACCCCTCCTGGCGCAACAATGCCTGGCTGAAGAACAACCCCTGGTTCGAGCGGGAGCTGCTGCCCTTCCTGCGCGGCGAGGTGGCGAAGCTGATGGCCTGACCCAGAAAAAAGGGGCAGACCGGCGCGTGCCGGTCATGCCCCGTGATGGTGTCGCCGGCCTGATGCCGGCCAAGCGCCTCGGCCTCAGGCCGCGGCCTTCGTGCCTTCCGAGAGCAGGCTTCCCAGCTCCTCCAGCTTCTCGCCCATGGCGCCCTCGCTCTTCTTGGCGATGGCGAGGGTTTCCTTGCCGAGCTTGGCGACCAGCTTCTGGACCGCCTTGCCGTCGGTCTTGTCCTCCTGGAGCGCCTCCTTGAGGTCTCCCAGATCCTTCAGCAGCGTCTTGGCGGCGGGCGTGTCGAGTTCGCCTACGCTCTTTTCCCATCCTTCGATGTTTTTCACGGCCGCCGCGGCGGTCATCTTCTCGGCACCCTTCTTGAGGGCATTGATCGTCTCGGCAAAACGGGCTGGCATTGTGATCTCCATCGATCTCGACCGCGCATCGGGTCGTGCCTCAACCACGGAGCATCACCGTCGTTCCGGCGCCCAAGCGGGCGTCAGGACAGAATTGCGGTTGGCGCGACAGGATGACGCTGACGCCTGCCGGCAGGTGGATGGCGGAGTGAAAACATCTCTGCGCCCGGAACGGACAGGGGACGGTGAACGTGGCCTTCCGGAGCCATTCTCGACCAAGACCCCATGGCGTCGTCGGCTGTCCGCGCGGATGCGGCCGCGGGGGCCTGCTTCAGGTTTGCAGTCAATCCGACGAACATGACGCAACGGACGTTGCCGTACGATACCGCGTTCCATTAGGCCGAAGCCGGGCTATGCTGTCGTCAATCAGGGGGTGGGCGAGCTTATGTGGGAAGCAACGCTATGACTGATCTGATCGGCACGCCGGGATTCGATTATCTGCTTGTTGGCACTAACGGAACGACACGCGTCCTTGGAAAGGGCGGTGGGGATTGGATGGAATTCGTTATTCTGAATACTGAGCAGTTTCTCCTCATTGAGACAGCAGCCGAGGCACCCTTCAATCATCCATATGTGGTTAGCGACTTTATAACTGCGACCTTTAGATACTTGATACCGTTTCCTGTTGTTCGCGATTCGGTCGATCTGACCGCTCTAGGAAATAATTTGAAGGTTACCATTGCTTCAGATTTGCAGCAAAATTCTTACCTATCCGTCGATTTAGGCAAAGACGGAACACAGGACAGTTTAATTATTTTCAATAACTTCAATCAGACAGGAACATATGCATATAACTACGGCCAACTCGCATTCGAGCAGGGCGTGGCGGTGCTTGGCGGCGACAACCTCCTGCTCGCGCCCGGCGCGCCCGGCGTCACCATCCTGGGATCGGACGCCGGCGATGGGTATCTCCGCGGCTCGGCGATGGCCGACACGATCGCCGGCTATGGCGGCATCGACCGCATCGACGGCTTCGGCGGGTCGGACCTGCTCTACGGGGGCCAGGGGGCCGACCGCTTCGTGATCTCGAATGCGGTGGCGAACTCAACGCTCGCGGCGCCCGACTACATCCTCGATTTCCAGCCCGGGCAGGACAAGCTCATCCTGCCCGACGCCGCGCCGGCCGGCGTCTTCCTCTCCGAGTTCGCCGGATCGACCTTCGTCTACCTCGACTATGGCTTCGACAACAGCGCCGACGCGCTGGTCATCCTCGCGGGCGTCACCGGCGTCGGCTACTCCGATGTCGCCTTCGGCTTCGGCGGCTCGGAACTGCGCTTCGCCACGCCCATGGCCGACCGCTTCACCTTCAAGGACTTCAACAACGATCCAGACCCCGAGAGCTGGGCCTTCCTCGACGCCGCCGGCAGCACGCCGCTCAACCGGCCCGACGTGATCTTCGATTTCCAGCCCGGCATCGACAAGATCGTCGAGCCCGACCCCGACCACACCGGCACGTTCATCTCGGAGCTGAACGGCTCGACCTACGTCTATTTCGACACCGGGCTCGACAACGTCGCGGACGCGCTGGTCATCCTGCGCGGCACCGTCGGCATCACCTATGGCGACGTCGTGTTCTGAGCGGATTGGCGAGCCGACGGGGGAGCGCATGGCCGATGGCCTGGTGCCATCACTTTTCTCCGCCCAGAACAGAAAGGGAACTTGAAAAAGAGAACAAAGATGGTACATAGACCACAGGCGGAGGGCGGCGCGGGTTGCGTTGTGGGCTTCGCGAGCACATGCCATAAGGACCGCGAACATGGC
>JAIYAJ010000595.1 GCA_027489105.1 Zymomonas sp.
CCGAGTGCGCGCAGCGTGGTGGCGGGGTGAAAGGTGCCCGCCCCCATCTCCATGTCATAAGGCTGCAGGATCACGCAGCCCTGCTCGCTCCAATAGTCATGGAGCGTCAGGATCAGGCGCTGGAACGAGAGCGGCTTGGTCGCCAAGGCGGAGGTCCTTCGGGCGGGATTGAACTTGCCGCGCCCTTTGCGTCAGGGGGCCTTGCGGGTCAAGGAAAACGGCCTTGCGGCAAGTGCCCTCGCAATTCGCCGTGCCTGTTTCTACATGACGGACATGAAGCTGTTTCGACGCGCCGTCTCGGCCCTCCTCGCCCTGCTCATTGCGTCGCCGGCAGCGGCCGCCCCCGCTCTGTGGAAGTTCGGCGATGCCGACACGACCATCTATCTGTTCGGGACGATCCACGCGCTGCCGCCCGGCTACGTCTGGGAGGACGAGCGCATTCGCAAGGCGATGGATTCGTCGGACACGCTGGTGATCGAGACGCTGGTCGACAAGGACCCCCGCGCCATGGCCTCGTTGTTCCCGCCGCCGGACGGCAGCCGGCCGCCGATCGTCGAACGCGTCGCGCCCGAGGCGCGGCCGGCGTTCGAGGCGCTGCTGGTCAAGGCGAAGATCGATCCCGCAATGCTCAGCCGCATGCCGACCTGGCAGGCCTGCTTCGTCCTGATGGGCGCGATGATGCGCGATCTGGGCGTGCAGCGCGAGGCCGGGGTCGAAGACGGCCTGACCAGCGCCTTCGCCGCGCCGTCGGCCGCGCCCGTCGACAGCGCCCCGCCGTCGACACTGCCCGCATCTGCAACGACGAAGAAGATCGAAGGACTGGAGACGGTCGCCGACCAGCTGGCGATGTTCTCTACCCTGTCCGAGGCCGATCAGCGCGAGATGCTGACCAGCTTCGCTACCGGCAAGTCCGATGCCAAGGCCGATTATGACCGGCTGCTCAAGGCGTGGAGCACGGGCGACGAAGCGGCCATCGCCAGGCAATTCGACGAGGACGAGGACCTGACCCCGCATCTGCGCGAGATATTGCTGCGCAAACGCAACGCCAATTGGGCGGCCTGGCTCAAGCAGCGGCTCGATCGGCCGGGCACGCTCTTCGTCGCGGTCGGCGCCGGGCATCTGGCGGGACCGGTGTCGGTGCAGAAGATGCTGTCGGCCGAAGGGATCGCCGTCGAACGGGTCGAACCGGCCAGCCGTTAACGCCGCTGCACGCTGCGGCGAGTCGTGGCGGGGGCATCCGGCGCATCGCCGGTCATGTCCATGTTCACCTATTTTCGACGAAGCGTTGATGCCGCAAGGACTGCCGGAATGGCGGGCGGGGCGCTCGGAAATCACGCAATGCCCATATCACGGGATCAGAAGCGACTCGCCCCGACATCTGACCCGAACGAATCCGTCCAAACTAAGCGCTCGGAAAGACACGGATTTTTTACCTAGGTAAAATTGGCAGATGGATTTTAAGAGCGCGTTAACCTTTTACCTTCATTAACGGCATGGTTAACACAGGTTGACGGGCAGCGCGGAGCGGCTGGGCTCCTCCCCCGGGTAAACAGGAACGGATCCTATGCGGGTTTTGCTGATCGAGGATGATCCCACCACCGCCAAGAGCATCGAGCTGATGCTCGGCGCCGAAGGCTTCAACGTCTACACCACCGACCTGGGCGAGGAAGGCCTCGATCTCGGCAAGCTGTACGATTATGACATCATCGCGCTCGACCTCAACCTGCCCGACATGCACGGCTATGACGTGTTGAAGAAGCTGCGCAGTTCCAAGGTCCAGACCCCCGTCATGATCCTGTCGGGCATCGGCGAGATGGACTCCAAGGTCCGCGCGCTCGGCTTCGGCGCCGACGATTATGTCACCAAGCCCTTCCACCGCGAAGAACTGGTCGCCCGGATCCACGCGATCGTCCGCCGCTCGAAGGGCCACAGCCAGTCGGTCATCCGCACCGGCAAGCTGGCGGTCAATCTCGACGCGAAGACGGTCGAGGTCGACAGCGCCCGCGTCCATCTGACCGGCAAGGAATATGCGATGCTGGAGCTGCTCTCGCTCCGCAAGGGCACCACGCTGACCAAGGAAATGTTCCTGAACCACCTTTATGGCGGCATGGACGAACCCGAACTCAAGATCATCGACGTGTTCATCTGCAAGCTGCGCAAGAAGCTGGCGCTGGCCTGCGGTGGCGAGAATTATATCGAGACCGTATGGGGCCGCGGCTATGTGCTGCGTGACCCGGAAGAAGGCGCCGTCGCCGCCTGATCACCCATTTTGCTACAGGGGCAAAAGCGAAGGCCGCGGTCCGGAAGGAGCGCGGCCTTCTTCGCGTCAGCGGTCAGCCGAGCGGGCGAACCTCGACGATCTCGATCGCATCGGCCTTGCCCCCGAAATCGGCATAGTCCCCCTCGCCCGCACCGATCAGCGCACGCGCCAGCGGCGACGAGAAGGAGATGGTGCGAGCGGCGGGATCGGCCTCGTCGTCCCCGACGATCGACACCTCGGCCTCCTTGCCTTTCAGCCTGTATCGCACCGCCGTGCCGAAGGCGGCCACATCGCCGGTCGCGGCGGGCTGCACCTCCATCGTCGCGCGACGGGTGGCCCAGTAGCGCTGATCGCGTCGCAGCGCCTTGATCTCGTCCTCCCCGGCCTTCCGCTCGACAGCCTCGGCGATCGCGGCCTCGATCGCCTCCAGCCGCTCGATCGTCAGCCGCGCGCCTCGCTCGGTCACGCGATTGGGGCCGGGCGGGATCGGCAGCTCGAATTTGGGTTCGAGATGTTCCTCGTCGCTCTCGCGGCGGAAGGCGACGCTCATGCCCGCACCACGATGGAGACGCCATCGCCCGGCGTCGCGACATGGCGGCGTACGCCGACCTTCTTGAGGAACAGCCACAGCGCCTCGACATGGATGCCGGCCACGACCTTCAGGGTCAGCAATGGGTGGCGCAGGAAAGCGCCAAGCAGCGCCCGATCGCTCAGTTCGCGGCGATCACCCTGGAAGGCGGCAACGATCAGCGGCCCGTCGGCATCGCCGCCGGCCACGACGACACGTGTCTTCCCCATCGGAGGCTCGACCGTGAAATCATAGCGCATATCGAGATCCATGAAGGGCGAGACGTAGAAGGCCTTGTCACAGGTCTGGCGGATCAAGGCTCCGTCCGCGCCTGCATCGGTCACGGGAATGACGTAGCTGTGGCGCTCCTTGAAGGTATTTGTCACCTCATAGATGATAGTCGACAGGGTCCCGTCGCGGCGGTGGCAGAACCAGACGCTCAGCGGATTGAAGACATGGCCCAGCATGCGCGGCATCGTCAGCAAACGGATGGCGCCGCCGTCGGGTTCCTGACCGGCCTGCCGCATCAGAGCCTCGATCTGCGGCCGCAACGGTTTCCCCGAGCGATCGGCATAGTCCCGGTCCTGAAAGGAAAAGAGGTTCCAGCGGTTGCGCGAGAAAAGCCGGCATGCGCCGTCGATGCGGTCGATCTCGTCGAGGTCGAACAGGCATTGGAACATGCGGTAGCGCAGGGTGTGGCCGCGCGGCCGGAAACGGCGGTGGAAAACCTCCCCCGCATATATGGCAGATTTCACTCGGCGGCTTCCCGAACCGGGGCCAGATCGAGCGACAGGCGACCATTGGCGTCCTCGACCGTCCACGGCCGCCGCGCGCCCAGCATCTCGGCTACGGCAAGCCCTGCCTGCAACCCATCCTCGTGGAAGCCGGCGCCCAGATGCGCGCCGCAAAAGAAGGTGTTGCGCTGCCCCTGGATCGCCCAGATCCGGCGCTGGGCGTCGAGTGCGGCATGGTCGAAGATCGGGTGATCGAAGCTGGTGCGGCTGATCTCCAGCTTGGGGTCGATCGGCCGGTGGGGATTGAGCGTGACGACCAGCGGATCGCGCGTGTGATAGCCCTGCAGGCGGTTCATCCAGTAGCTGACGCACAGATCGCCGGTCGCGTCATTGGCATAGCGCCGTCCGAAATAATTCCATGCACCCCACAGCATCTTCCGCTTGGGCAGCAGCGTGGCATCCTGGTGCAGGACCGTCAGGTTGCGGCTGTAGCGGAACGCGCCGAGCAGTTCCTGTTCCTGCGGGCTCGGATCGGCGAGCATCGCCAGTGCCTGGTCGGCATGCGACGCGATGATCACATCGTCGAAGCGGTCGGACTGGCCCGAGCCATCGATGATGGTGACCTGTCCCGCCTTGCGCTCGATCCGGGCGACCGGCGTAGCGAGGCGCACCTCCCCCCGGAAGCCGGCGATCAGGCGATCGATATAGGTGCGGCTGCCACCGACGACAGTGCGCCATTTGGGCCGCGTGCCGAGGTCGAGCAGGCCATGATTGTTGCAGAAGCGGACGAAGGCCTCGGCGGGATAGTCGAGCAGCGACTGCGCGGGGGCCGACCAGATTGCGGCGGCCATCGGCAGCAGATGGTCGTCGCGAAACGCCTCGCCATAGCGGCCCTGCTCGAGCAGCTGGCCGAGCGTCATCCCGCCGAAACCATCGGTGCGCGCGCCCATGTCGCGGTAGAAACGGACGAGGTTGCGCAGCATCGACCAGAAGCGCGGCGAGACGATATTCGACGGCTGGACGAACAGCTGCCACAGGCGGTCGCCCGCCGCATATTCGAGCTTCCCGTCGTCGAGCGACACCGCGAAGCTCATGTCCGTCACCCGGGTCGGCACGCCCAGATGTTCGAACATCGCGATCAGGTTCGGATAGGTGCGGTCGTTGAAGACGATGAAGCCGGTATCGACTCCCAGCACGCCGCCGACGCCGGTGTCGACATCGATCGTTCGCGTATGTCCTCCGAGACGATTTTCCGCCTCGTACAGCACCACCTCATTGTCCCTGGACAAGAGCCAGGCCGACGAAAGGCCGGTGATACCGCTGCCGACGACGGCGATACGCCGTCCTCTGCGGAAACTGTTCATGCTCCCACTACCCTTTACCCAACGCATTGCCCGTCTTGAGCTACGGCCCGACGGACGAACAGGTTGCGCCTTTGCCCTGCGTCGACTGCTACCCCGACGTCGACAAAGCGCAATGCGAAATTTCGTGCAACGGCTTGGCGGCTTTCCCCGTATGGGACTAGGAAAGCGCGACCTGGAGGGACAATTTCTTGAATCCGATCGTCAGCATTCTGGTCGCGTCGGCCGTATTATCCGTGATGATGGCCTCGGCCTGGGCCGTGCAGAAGGCGACCCACCAGTCGGGCTGGGCCGACGTCTTCTGGTCCTTCGCGATCGGGATCGGCGGACTGATCGTCGCGCTGATGACCAGCAGCGACGCCCCCCTGGCGCGCATCTGGCTCGTCGCCGGTCTCGTCGGCTTCTGGTCGCTCCGGCTGGGCTTCCACATCCTCGCCCGCACCGCCGAAGCGAAGAGCGAGGACCCCCGCTATGCCGAGTTCCGCCGCGAATGGGGCGACAGCTTCCAGCGGCGGCTGTTCCTGTTCCTTCAGATCCAGGCGCTGTGCGGCGTCGGCCTCGTGGTCACGGTGTTCGCGGCGGCGCATCGGCCCGGCCCCGCTCTGTCGATCACCGATTGGATCGGCCTTGGGTTGCTGCTCGTCTCGGTGGTCGGCGAAGGCATTGCCGATCGCCAGCTGCGCGCCTTCGCCAAGGACCCTGCGAACAAGGGCAAGGTCTGCGACAAGGGGCTCTGGACCTGGTCGCGCCATCCCAATTATTTCTTCGAATGGCTCGGCTGGGTCGCCTATCCGGTGATCGCCATCGACATCGGCGGAAGCTGGTGGCCCGGCTATCTGACGCTCATCGGCCCGCTTCTGATGTACTGGCTGCTCGTCCATGTCTCCGGCATCCCCCTGCTCGAGCAGCACATGCTCAAGAGCCGGGGCGACGCCTTCCGATCCTATATGGCGCGCACCAGCGCCTTCTTCCCCCTACCGCCCAGGAAAAACTGATGGACATTATCGCCACCGCCACCACAGCCGTCGAACGGCTGCCGCTTCCCGATGCCGTGACGCTGGCGGGTGTTCGCTTCCTCGTCGGCCGCACCGCGCGCAAGCTGGCGGTCCAGCCCGACGTCGAGGCGGCCTTCGCGCGCGACATGGACAGCTTCCCGATCGCGATCCACACCGACGACGCCAATGCCCAGCATTATGAGGTGCCGGCCTCCTTCTTCGACCTCTGCCTCGGCCCGCGCCGCAAATATAGCTCCTGCTATTATGAGCGGCCCGGCAGCAGCATCGGCGAGGCCGAGGAAGCCGCGCTCGCGCAGACGGTCGCCCATGCCGGCCTCGCGGACGGTCAGGAGATATTGGAGCTGGGCTGCGGCTGGGGCTCGCTCAGCCTCTACATGGCGGCGCGCTATCCGGGCGCGCGCATTACCGCCGTGTCCAATTCCCATTCGCAGCGCGAGCATATCGAGAAGCTGGCCCGAGCGCAGGGTTCGACCAACCTGACCGTCATCACCTGCGACATGAACGACTTTCAGGCGGATCATGCCTTCGACCGGGTCGTATCGGTCGAGATGTTCGAGCATATGTCGAACTGGCGCGCGCTGCTGACCAAGGTGAAGGGCTGGCTGAAGCCCGACGGCTATCTGTTCATCCATATCTTCACCCATGACCGGGCGAGCTACCGCTTCGACCATGCCGACAAGGCCGACTGGATCGCGCAGCATTTCTTCACCGGCGGAATCATGCCCAGCCATGGCCTGATCCGGCATTTCCCCGACCTTTTCACGGTCGAGGAGGAGTGGCGCTGGAACGGCGAACATTATGCGCGCACCGCCTTTGACTGGCTGGCGCGGTTCGACGCCAACCAGCCGGCCATCGCGGAGATTTTCCGCCAGACCTATGGTGCGGACGCCAAATTGTGGGAGCGGCGCTGGCGCCTGTTCTTCCTGGCCACCGCAGGCCTGTTCGGATTCGACGGGGGGCGGCCCTGGGCGGTCAGCCACTACCGGCTGAAACCCTCGGCCTGATCGCGGCTAAGCGCTGCGCCCGTCGAAGGGGCGGATCTCGACGGGCAGGTCCTGCCAGTCGTCGATGCAGCGCAGGTTGAGGCTGATCCCCTCCGGGTGCGAGCGCGGGCGATAGAAGCTCTTGATCCCGCATTGGGAACAGAAGATGTGGCGCGCCTTGCCCGACCCGAAGCGATAGGTGTTGGTGTCCTGCTTGCCGTCGAGCAGCCGGAAGCGGCTTTCGGGGATGATGAGGTGGAGATAGCCGCTCATCGAACAGATCGAGCAGTCGCAGTCGAGAATCGCATAGGGTCCCTCGCCGATCTCGGCCTCGTACCGCACGAGGCCGCAATGGCAGCCGCCCTCCACCTTCATGCCGTCACCCCTTCAAAATCGCCCTCGTGACCAGATAGCCGCGAGTCGAGCCGACCGCCGAGACGAACGAGCCCCAGATCATGTCGGCGATCGTGATCTTCGACGACCAGACGACCAGCGTCGCCTGATTGGTGAGGTCGTAGGTCGCATAGGCGAAGAAGCCGAACAACGCACCCTGGATCGCGGCGGTCTGCCACTGGCCGGCGTTCAGCGCCGGAGTCACCGCAAAATAGACGAGGCCGGCGATATAGAGAGCGTAGAAGATGATCGCAGGTGCCATGCGCGGCTCGGGCGCCAGAATCGATCCGATCACCGGGCGATACAATATGTCGACCGAGTATTTGAGCCAGACGAAATCGACGATCGCGAACACGATGAGCGTCGCGACATAGGACAGGGCGATACGGGTCATGCGGCTCTCCTTGCTGGAGGGATGATGGGCGAGAAGCGCGGTCCCGTCATCCTTGTGTTTCGGCTATGGAACGGCAATGTGGGCGCCAAGGCAATAGCCGGTGGTCGGACGTCCTTGCATTGCCGCTGTTCATGGTCCCCCGCGGTGAGATCATGATGCTCGATGAAGAGCCGGCTCGCGAGGCCGGCGGAAAATAGGAACGGCATGTCTGTAACGTCGCGCGGCAGAGGCAATGCCACGATCTTCATCATCGTTACCATCCTGATCGACGCGATCGGCTTCGGTATCGTCATTCCGGTCCTTCCGCGCCTCGTGATGGAGGTCGGCCACCTGACCCTCGACGAAGCGACGTGGATGGGCGGCTGGCTGGCAACGGTCTATGCCTTCATGCAGTTCCTCTGCGGCCCGCTCGCCGGCAATCTGGGCGATCGTTTCGGGCGCCGGCCCATTTTGTTGCTCGCTCTGGCCGGGCTGTCGGTCGACTATATTCTGATGGGCTTCGCGCCCAACCTTGCCTGGCTGTTCGTGGGCCGCCTGCTGGCCGGCGTGTTCGGCGCGTCGTTCAGCCCCGCGACTGCCGCGCTGGCCGACATCACCGAGCCGGAGGACCGCGCGCGCCGCTTCGGCCTCGTCGGCGCGGCTTTCGGCCTCGGCTTCATCATCGGTCCTGCGATTGGCGGCCTGCTCGGCGAGTTCGGTCACAGCGTGCCCTTCTACGCGGCCGCCGCCTGCTCGGCTGCCAATCTGCTGTTCGGTACCTTCTTCTTCCCGGAAACGCTGGCGCGGGAGAATCGCCGCCCCTTCAGCATCGCGCGTGCCAACCCCATCGGTGCGCTGCTCGCCGCGCGCAGCCTGCCCGGCGTGTTGAGCCTCGCCGGCATATTGCTGCTCTGGAACATCGCATCAATGGTCTATCCCGCGACCTGGGCCTATTTCGCCATCGCCCAATATGGCTGGTCTGACGGGATGGTCGGCGCTTCGCTGGCGCTGGCCGGCCTTTCGATGATAGCGGTCCAGAAGGGGATATTGGGTCGCGCGGTCAAGCGTTTCGGCGAACGACGTACCGCGATGCTCGGCGCCGTCGTCGCCGGAAGCTGCTATTTCGGCTATGCGCTGGTACCGCTGGCGTGGTTCGCGCTCGTCATGATCATCGTCTCCGCGCTCCAGGCGCTGGTCCAGCCGTCGATCACCGCCTTGATGTCGCGCCAGACCACCGCCGACCGGCAGGGCGAGATGCAAGGTTTCATCGGCAGCCTCAACGCACTCGGTTCGATCGCCGGGCCCCTGCTGCTCAACCCCGCACTGGCCTGGTTCACCGGCCCGACCGCACCGTTCCATTTTCCCGGCGCGGCCTTCGTCATCGCGGCCAGCTTCGCCTTCGCGGCCTTCTTCGCCCTGGCCTTGTTCGAACGGTCAGATCGCAAGGCGGCGCCCGTTGCGGGCTGAGCGCGGTCAGATACCGTCGAGCATGGGGGCGTGGCCCATCTCGTTCAGTCCGCGCACCACCTCGGCCAGGCAGGCGTCGAGGATCGCCGCGTCGGTCGACCGGATCACGAAATTGGCGCCGACCCTCCCTTCGCGGAAAAAGGGATAGCTGCCGATCTGCGCGCCGGGGTGTGCTTTCTCGGCAGCGCCCAGAAAATCGGCGATCTCGCTTTCGGCGACCCAGCAGCCGACCGTTTTCGACAGCATGGGCTTGCCGCCTTCGAGCGTGTTGGACAGGGCTTCCAGCATCATGCCCGCGATGTGCGGCACGCCGGCCAGGATGAAGATGTTGCCGATCCTGATGCCGGGAGCACCCGACATGCGATTCTCGATCAGGTCGGCGCCTTCGGGCACACGGGCCATGCGCAGGCGGGCCTCGTTCAGGCCGCCGCGCGTCGAATAATAGTCGTCGAGGACGGCGCGGGCGCGCGGATGCACGACCACCGATACGCCCAGCGCCGCCGCGATGGCGTCGACCGTGATGTCATCATGGGTGGGCCCGATCCCCCCGGTCGTGAACAGATAGTCGTTCCGCGCCTTGAGCTGGGTGACCGCTTCGCCGATCAGATCCATGTCGTCAGCGACCACGCGCACCTCGGCAAGGCGGATGCCCTGCAGATTGAGCCAGAGCGCGACCTGCGAGATGTTGCGGTCCTGCGTGCGACCCGAGAGGATCTCGTCACCGATGACGAGCAGGGCGGCCGTCCAGACTCGGTCGGCGGAAGCGGAGGATATCTCGGTCATGGCGCGTCCATAGAGCGACGTGCGGCGGCGTGGAAGCTGCCTGAGGGGGCATCGCAGACTTTCTTGCCCGATCGACCGCGTGGCGGTCGAGGCTCGTAAACCGCGCAACTTTGGCCTATATGTGCCCGATGACCACCTATATTCTTGCCGACGATACGAGCACCAGCCATCCGCGCACCGGCGCGATCCGCCTGCACGGCCCAGAAGGGTTCGCCGGCATGCGCGCTGCCGGGCGCCTGGCCGCCGAGATATTGGACGCCCTGGTGCCGCACGTCGTGCCCGGCGTCAGCACGCTGGAACTCGACCGGATCGTCCACGACATGACGATCGCCGCCGGCGCCGTTCCCGCGACGATGCACTATCGCGGCTATACCCACAGCTGCTGCATCAGCATCAACCATGTCGTGTGTCACGGCATTCCCGGCGAACGCACGCTGAAGGACGGGGACATCGTCAATATCGACGTCACTCCCCTGCTCGACGGCTGGCATGGCGACAGCAGCCGGATGTTTCTGGTCGGCGACGTGGGGATCAAGGCGCGCCGGCTGGTCGAGGTGACCTATGAATGCCTTATGCTGGGCATCGAACAGGCGCGGCCGGGCAACCATCTGGGCGACATCGGCCACGCGATCCAGCGGCATGCCGAAAAGCATCGCTATGGCGTGGTACGGGACTTTTGCGGGCACGGCCTGGGCCGCGTCTTCCATGACGCCCCCGAAGTCGTCCATGTAGGCCGCCCCGGCACCGGACCTGAGCTGCGGCCGGGCATGTTGTTCACGATCGAACCGATGATCAATATCGGCCGCCCCGACGTGAAGCTGCTCGACGACGGCTGGACGGCGGTCACCCGCGACCGTTCACTGTCGGCCCAGTTCGAACATTCGATCGGC
>JAIYAJ010000071.1 GCA_027489105.1 Zymomonas sp.
ACAGGTAGTTGGGTTCGAGGTCCAGCCCCTCGATGGCGTACAGACCGACATCGAACGCGGCGCCGGCCGGCCGCAGTGCCTGCAGCCGCGTGATGCTGACCTGCCCGACGGGCAGCGCCGCCGCCTGGCCCCCAGGCCGCTGCAGCAGCGTCTGCGCCAAGCGCCCCGCCCATGCGGGGCTGGCGTGCACGGGCAGGTAGACCGCATCACGGCCAGCGGTGCCGCGCTCGCCGCGGTCCACGGGCGAACGCCAGCTCGCCACGCCGTCCTTCAGCGAGAAGCTGTCGTCGATGCGCGCGCCGTAGGTGGAGACCCCTTCGCTGCGGTAGGCCAGCCACGTGCCATCGGCCGCCACCGTGACGACATTCAACGGCTGTGACCGTACGCTGGCGTCGGTCGCATCCTGGATCACCCCCATCTGGGCGCCGATGCCGCCGGTCAGGTTCTGGGTGCTCGCACCGAAGAGCGTCATGCCAACTTCATAGACATTGACCTGCAAAGCATCGCCCGGCGCGATCCTGTCTACTCGCCCTTCCCGCGACAGCGCCGCGAGCTGACCCACACCCCGCCCTGCCGGCTGCACCGCCAGCAGGCGCTTGAACGCCGCGCCATCGAGGTCGACCACCTGGAACTTCAGTTCGGCTTCGGGATCCTTCGCTCCGCGCATGACCTGGCTTCCGGTTGGACCGCTCGAAGGGAGCGTCGCGCACCCGGACAGCAGGACCGCCAGGATCGACATCGAGCCGATCATTCGGAGGCGGAGAGAGGGGCTTGCGGGCATGGCAGACCTTGTGTCGTGATTAAGAGAAATTGTCGGGGGCGAGGAGAAGCGCGGGACCGGCACGGCCGTCAAGCGCAAATGCTTTCCCTATGGCCGACAGACGAACCGGGCGGCAGCATCATGCGGCGCGCATCTGTAGACCGTGGTGGACCTCGCAGGCTTCGACCACGCTGTCATAGAAGGTCAGGTTACCGCCATAGAGCACCGCCCCTCGCTCGCAATATTGCTGCAGCGTATGCGGATCGTGGGAGACCATCACCAGCGTCCCCTCCTCGCGGCGCTTCATCAGCTCTTCCTGCGACCTCTGCCGAAAGCGCTCGTCGCCAGCGCTGGTGACCTCATCGATCAGATAGCAGTCGAAATTGATCGCCAGCGAGATGCCGAAGGCCAGGCGGCTGACCATGCCCGACGAATAGGTCAGCACCGGCTGGTGGAAATAGACGCCGAGCTGGGCGAAATCTTCGACATAATCGAGCACCTGCTGCTCGGGCTGACGATAGATACGCGCGATGAAGCGGACATTGTCGCTGCCCGTCATGTTCGCCTGGAAGGCGCTGGCATAGCCGATCGGCCAACTGGTCGTCATGGTCCGCTCGATGCGTCCGGTGGTAGGCTGATCGACGCCGGCGATAAGCCGCATCAACGTGGACTTGCCAGCGCCGTTGGCGCCGCAGATTCCGATGCTCTCGCCGCGCTTGATCTCGAAGCTCAGATTGCTGAACACCTGCTTGCTGAACTTGCGGATATGGTAGGTCTTCGAAACATTGTCGAAGCGGATCATTCGAACGGCCTTCTCTTCAACACGCAACGCGGACCGACAAAATGCTGGACGAGTACCGTCCCGCCTGCAATGCGATCGAACATAGACGATGGCTGCGCAAACGCAAAACCCACGCTTCGCGATCGACGGCCGCATGCTCGACCGCCCCGGAACCGGCGTCGCGACCTATGCCATGGCGCTGGATGATGCGCTGCACCGCCTCGGGCACAGCGTCGAACGGGTCCTGGATCCCAGCTGCGGCGGCCCGATGCAGCGCGCACCCCGGGCCGACCGCTGGCTCCGCTGGGCCGACGCAATGATCGAACGACCACGCCCGCTCAAGGTTCGACAGTCGGAGGCCGGCCAACGCCTATGGAGCCGGGATCTGTTCCGCCTCGCACAGGTCCATTTCGATCTGCACGGCACACTCCTCCGGCTGCGCACCAATGGCAGGCCCGGCGTCGTCCACTGGACCTATCCCCTGCCGATCCGGCTCGATGGCTGGATCAACATCTACACGGTGCATGACGCCATACCGATGCTCCACCCGGAGCTCAGCCAGATCGACCCGCTGCGCCATCGCGCCCTGCTGGGCGCGATCGCCGCACGGGCGGACCATCTGATCACCGTGTCCGACGCCGCCCGAGACGACATCGTGGCGACCCTCGACTGCCCACCCGACCGTGTATCCGCCTGCCCGCCCGGCCTCGAAGCGACGGAGGCTGATACTTCCCCGCCGTCGGGACTGCAGGCCGGCCGCTTCCTGCTCGCGGTGGGCAGCGTCGAGCCGCGCAAGAATCTCCTGCGCCTGGTCGAGGCCTGGCGCCGCAGCGGTGTGCCTCATCCGCTTGTCGTCGCCGGCCCCGACGGATGGCGCGCAGACGAGATTACACCGGCGCTGGACGGCGTGCCCGGACTCATCCGCATGCCTTATGTCGAGCGGCCTGTGCTGCTGGCGATGATCGCCTCGGCACGCGCCCTGCTCTTCCCGACGCTGGCCGAGGGCTTCGGCCTTCCGATCATCGAGGCGATGCAGGCGGGAACGCCGGTGCTCACCTCCTGCGGTGGCGCGACCGAAGAGGTCGCAGGCGGCGCCGCGTTACTGGCCGATCCCCATTCGGTCGAGGATCTCGCCATGGCGATCGGCCGGCTCGAAGACGAGACTCTGCTGCGACGCCTCCGCTCCGGTGGCCTCGAGCGGGCCCGGCATTTTACGCTCGATGCCTTCGCCGCGCGGCTCGGCGCGCTGCACCGGCGGCTGGGAGCAGCCTGACCGTCATTGGCTGGCAAAAGCGGCGAGGACGGTCTAGTCGCCGGACAGCGACGGACGGAACGGAAGCGGATGACAAGGCTCAGCATCGGAATAGACGGCTATAATCTCGCGCTGCCGCGCGGTACGGGCGTCGCCACCTATGGCTTCGGCCTCGCCGAGGCGATCCGCGAGATGGGGCATTCGACGCTGGGCGTGTTCGGCGTCGACGTCGGCACGCGCAGCGATACGCGCGAACTGTTCTTCTACGACAGAATCGGCCGCGAGCGGCAGTCCGAGACCAAGCGCCAACGTCGCCGACGGACCCGCCGCGAACTGCTGCAGATGCTGCGCGGCGCCACCGCCGCCGAAGTGCCGATGACCGAGCGGGTTGAGAAACGGGCCTTCGCGGAGAAGCTACCGGCGTTCGACCGCCTCGTCAGCCTGGGAGGATTGTTCGAGATCGCCGACCGCCGACTGCAGCATCTGAACAGCTTCCTGACGCTGCACATCGCCAATCCCCCCGACATCATGCACTGGACCTATCCCGTCCCGGTGCGCATCGCGGGGGCGAAGAACGTCTACACGCTGCACGACCTCGTGCCGCTGAAACTGCCGTACACGACGCTCGACCGGAAGGATAATTACCACCGCCTTATCCGGCAGTGCGTCTCGGTCGCCGACCATATTTGCACGGTCTCGGAATCAAGCCGAAATGACATCCTGCAGCTTTTCCCGGACGTTCCCGCCGACAAGGTGACGAACAGCTATCAGACAGCGCCGGTCCCCCCAGCGCTCCTCGATCGTGATCCCGCCGAGGACGCACGGTTCATCGAGGGCATGTTCGCGCTGCAGCATCGTGACTATTTTCTGTTCTTCGGAGCGCTCGATCCGAAGAAGAACCTGATCCGGATCATCGAAGCCTATCTGACCAGCCAGTCGAAGACGCCGCTCGTGATCGTCGGCGCCCGGCATTGGGGGACCGAGCAGGAGAGCCGGGTCTTCGGCGGCGGCGGGATCGCGCTCTATGGCGGACCCACCGCGAACACTATCCGCCAGCTCGACTATCTGCCCCGGTCGATCCTCCTGCGCCTCGCTCGTGGGGCGAAAGCGGTGCTGTTCCCGTCGCTCTATGAAGGCTTCGGCCTGCCTGCGCTCGAAGCAATCCGCCTGGGGACGCCGGTCATCTCGTCGACGACGAGTTCACTGCCGGAGGTGGTTGGCGATGCGGGGCTGCTCGTCGATCCCTATGATAGCAATGCGATCGCAGAAGCGATCCGCGCGCTCGATACCAACCCCGCGATTGCCCAGCGGCTGATCGAAGCTGGGCCGGCACAGGTCGCGAAGTTCAGCGAAGACGCCTATCGCCAGCGCCTTGCCGCCATGTACGCAAGGGTGCTTCAAGCCTGATCGGGCCAGCGACGACGCGCCTCGATGCCATGCGCGTCGAGGGCCTGCAACTCGGACAGCAGCGGTTCGAGCCGGTCGAGCGGCCAGGCATTGGGGCCATCCGACAGCGCCTTTGCAGGGTCGGGATGGGTTTCCATGAACAGGCCTGCGATGCCGACCGCCACTGCGCCGCGAGCGAGCACCGGCACATATTCGCGCTGCCCGCCTGACGATGCGCCCAGCCCGCCGGGCAGCTGCACCGAATGGGTTGCGTCGAACACGACAGGGCACCCCGTGTCGCGCATGATGACGAGCCCCCTCAGATCCGT
>JAIYAJ010000591.1 GCA_027489105.1 Zymomonas sp.
GCGCGTCTCATCGACGTCGATCGAACGGAAATAGCGATGCGCCGCGAGTGAAGGCGGATTGATGCCCAGCATGGTTCGATCCTCGTCAGATGGTCGGTTCTGCTCCTGCAACGTGCGCCGGCAGGGTTTCACGATTCCCGCCGGCGCGCAATGACGACGTCACATCTTCCATTTGGCGGTGAGATACCATTCGCGCGGCCGCGCGAAGAGCTGTTCGTACACGCGGAAGGACGCGCCGTAGATTCCGGTCTGCGTGTAGCGTTCATTGGTGATGTTGGTGACGCCGGCCACGAAGCTGATCGAGCGGTCGGCCAAGTCCCAGGCGACCGAGCCGTTCAGCAGATGATAGCCGCCCTGATAGAGCTCCGCCGTGTTGAGCGCGTCCATGAAGAAGCCCGAGCGATAGGACCAGTCGAGGCGCGGCGTGATCTCCCCGCCGCCCGGCAGTTCGATGCTCTTGAGCAGCGAGGCGCTGAGCGTCCATTTGGAGATGCGCTCGAACTTCGACGCGCGGGTGATCTCGGTCGCGGCCGGATCGATCGAGGTATAGGCCGGATCGAGATAGCCGGCGCTCGCCTCGACGAAGAAGCCGCCGCCGGGCGACAGCCGCGCTCCGAGCCGGGCGCCCTTGATCTCGGCGCGCGCGGCGTTCTTCGTGACCGGGGCGACGCCGGTGAAGACCTGCACCTGCAGATCGTCATATTTGGTCAGAAACACCGCGCCGTTGAGGGTCAGCCGGCGATCGAGCAATTCGGACTTGAAGCCCGCTTCGAACGCCGAGGCCTTTTCCGCGCCGAACTGCGGAGTGGCGGCGAGCGGCGGGAAGACGCGCTGCACGAAGCCGCCGCTCTTGAAGCCGCGCGAGAAGGAGCCGTAGAGCATCAGACGGTCGGCCGGTTTCCAGGCGAGGTTGACCATCGGGGTCAGGTCGTCCTCGCTCCGCTTCACCGTCACGAAGGGCAGGACGCGCGTCTGCGGCGTGTTGGGGCTGCCGGCAATCAGCTGCGCGCCCGGCGTGCGGTCGACGAAGATGGTCTGGTCGGGCAGGAAACTCTTGTCGTCCTTGGTGTAGCGGAGACCCGCGGTCAGATCGAGGCTGTCGGTCAGCTTGACCGTCGCCTGGCCGAAGGCCGCATAGCTGCGTGTCTTGAAGCGGCCGCCCGACTGGAAATTGACCGGTGTGAAATCGAGGATGTTCACATTGTTGCCGGTCTCGTCGAAATAATAGGCTCCCACCGCATATTTGACCCGGTCGGCAAAGGCGTCGCCGGTCAGCTGGAGCTCCTGGCTGAACTGCTCGTCGGTCAGGCTGTCGAAGAAATGGGTGATCGTCAGCGGCGAGTGATCCCCGTCGCGCGCGAAGCGGCCCTTCAGATGGCGATAGGCGGTGATCGACTTGAGCTTGGCCGCACCGAGATTCCATTCGATCGTGCCGCTCGCCGCCCACACCTTGTTGCGCGAATATTGCGGCGCGGTCCCCGCATCGGTCGTGCGGCTGACATATTGATCGCCATAGCAGGCCGCACCGCTGCCCTGCGGGCTATAGGGATTGAAGCCGAGGCAGTTCTGACCCCCGAGGAAGGTCGCGATATAATTGTTGAGCAGCGCGAAATTGTCGACCGGCGCGTCGAAGGGCGGATTGATGACGTAGGAACCGGGCGTGGCCGGGCTGCCTGGCGGCAGCATCGGCAGGCCCTGCGGGTTGAACACCGCCGAACGATAGTCGATTCCCGACAGCGTCAGAGCGGGGCCGTGGCTGCGGTCGTCGGTTCCTTCGACCGCCAGGTTGACCTCGAAATCGGACGACGGCGTCCAGCGCAGCTGCAGCCGGCCGGTCTGGGTGTTCACATTGCCCAGATCCTTGTTGTCGGACGTGCGGGTGACATAGCCGTCGCGGATGAAGCTGCCGACCGACAGGCGCGCGGCCAGCGTTTCGCCGAGCGGTACGTTGATCATGCCCTTGACGTCGAAGCGGCTGTAGCGGCCGGTCGTCGCCTGCGCCGAAGCCTCGAACCGGTCGCGCGGCTTGACGGTTGTCAGGCTGAGCGCACCGCCGATGGTGTTGCGGCCGAACAGCGTGCCCTGCGGCCCGCGCAGAACTTCGATCCGCTCGACATCGACCAGATCGAGCAGCGCACCGACCGAGCGCGCGACATAGACGCCGTCGACATAGACGCCGACGCCGGGCTCGGTCGTGGGAAGGAACTCCTTCTGGCCGATGCCGCGGATATAGATGGCGGCCGAGGAACTGGCGCCGCCGAAGCTCGGGTTGTTCTGGAAGGTCAGGTTGGGCGTGAAGGTCGCGATGCCGTCGACCTTGTCGAGACCCCGCGCCGCCAGCGCTTCGCCGCTGAACGCCGACATGGCGATGGGGATATCCTGCGCGCGCTCCTCGCGTTTGCGGGCGGTGACGATGATGTCGCCCTCACCGAGCAGGTCGGCGCGCGAGGCCTGCGACTCTTCACCCGATGCTGCGGTCGTCTGCGCCTGCACGGGCAGGGCGAGCACCGCCGCGACCGCACCCATCATATGAAACGCCGGACTCCATCCCTTGACCATCGTCTGTCCCCTTCTCCAGCCCCCGCCCTGCGGTGGGCCCATTCCCTTGGCTGGGAGAGAACAGCATTCGGCCGCCACAAGTTATGCAGCCAATGCGGCGGCTGTGCACCGATTGCGGTTTAGTGACGGCGGCGCGACCAGTCCGCACCCGATAGAAAGATGGACGATAGTCCAATTCATGCTATTGCCGACCCCGAACTTCGATGGAGCGGAACGGAATGGCGCGCAGGTCGACGGCGGCTCTGGACGAAGACGGGCGTTCGCCGGACATGTCGCGCCGCGAACGCAACAAGGCCCGGACCCGCGCCGCCATATTGGAGGCGAGCATCAGCTGCATGGCCGAGTCGGGCGTTCAGGACGCGACGATGGACCAGATCGCCACCGCCGCCGACGTCGCCCGGGCCACCCTGTTCAACTATTTCCCCAGCAAGAACGACATCATCGATGCATTGGTGGCCGAGAATGACGCGGGCTTCTTCGTAGCGATGGAGGGATGGCGAAGGGCCACACATCTGACGACGGTCGAGAAGCTCGCAGGCCTGTTCGCCGCGACCGACCATTATCTGCGGCGCGCCCCCGCCCGGCGGCGCGCTGTTCTCAGCATGTCGTGGAGGAACTGGGGCCAGCCCGGAAACCAGCAGCGCGTCCAGCGGGTCGTCGACGCCTTCAGCGCCCTGCTCGACGACGGCCGCCATGGCGGGGACCTGTCGCCGCAGCTCGACAGCGCGATCGCCGGGGAGATCATCGCGCAGACCTATATGGGGGTGATCCACGCTTGGCGGATGGACGAGGCGCACCCGGCGGCGAACCGGCTCGACGTCGTCGCCCGACTGCTGGCGACGATGATCGCGCCGGGCACGCCTTTCCCGGATCGCGCCCCCTTACCGCCCTTGCCGCCGATCCCGTAAAATAAGACCCGGTTATTTTTATGGACTATAGTCCAAATATATAATATCGAGCCCATGAAGGCCAAGGAGAGGATGTTGGCTGAGACGAAAGACAATCTCGTGCAGATGCTGACATCTGCCGGGGCGCCCTTCGAGCTGATCGAGGTGGCGGTCGGTGGCCACGCGATGCGCGGCTTCCGCCGGGCCGAGACCAATCTCGGCGTGCTGCTCGACAATCTCGCGCTGTTCCGGGATCGGGAGTTCATCGTCGATGGCGACCGCCGCCTGACCTATGGCGAGGTCGAGGCCGCAGCGGGCCGGATCGCACGGCTGCTGTCGGATCGCGGCATCGGGTCGGGCGAGCGGGTCGCCCTCGCCATGCGCAACGGCCCCGAATGGATGGTCGCCTTCCTCGCGATCATCGCGATCGGCGCCATACCGGCGCTGGTCAACAGCCGGGGCAGCGCATCCGAGATGCTCGCCACGATCGATCTGGTCGGCGCCCGCCTCACCCTGGTCGACGAACGCCGCGACGCGATGCTCGGCGACGCGACGCCCTGCCTCGTGCCCCAGATCGACCCCAGCGCGGGCGGCCCGGCCCTGCCGCGCCCGTCCGCCGGCCCCGACGAACCGGCGATGATCCTGTTCACCTCGGGTACCACCGGCCGCTCCAAAGGCGCCACCCTTTCGCACCGGGCAGCGCTCACCGGGCTGCTGCTCGCGCAGATGGCGGGCGCGATCATCGCCTTGCGCCATTTCGGCCCTGACGCGCTGAGCGCACCGCGCCCGCAGCAGACGACGCTGCTCGCCTTCCCGCTGTTCCATGTCAGCGGCTGCCACGCGACCTTCCTGTCCGCGCTGGCATCGGGCGGCCGCCTCGTCGCCGCCGCGCGCTGGGAGCCCGAGGCCATCGTCCGGCTGACCGAACGCGAGGGCATCAACAGCATCTCGGGCTCGCCCGCGATGATCTGGGACTTGGTCCACACCAAGGCCCGGCTCGGCGCCGCGCTGGACTCGCTCGTCCTGGTGTCGTCCGGCGCCCGAGCCCAGCCGGTCCACCTGCTGAATGCGGTGGTCGAGGCCTTCCCGCGCGCGATCGTCGGTACCGGCTTCGGATCGACCGAGACCGCCGGGGCGGTCGCGATGCACACCGGCGCCGACTATCTCGCCCATCCGCGCGCGGCCGGGCGGGTCCTGCCGCTCGCCGAGGTTCGTATCGTCGATGCCGAGGGCACCGACCAGCCGGTTGGCAGCGCCGGCCAGATCCTCGTTCGCGGCCCGATGGTCATGTCCGGCTATTGGAACGACCCGGCGGCGACCGAACGCGCGATCGTCGATGGCTGGTTCCACACCGGCGACGTCGGCGCGCTCGACGAGCTCGGCAATCTCACCATCCTCGACCGGCTGACCGACATGGTCCTGTGCGGGGGCGAGAACATCTACTGCGCCGAGGTCGAGGCGGCGCTGCAGCACCATCCCGACATCGTCGAGGCCGCCGCTTATGGCCTGCCGCACGAGCGCCTCGGCGAACGGCTGGTCGCCATCGTGCGGGCGCGCGACGGCGCGACGGTCGATCCGGAGCAGGTGCGCCGGAGCCTGTCGGGGCGGATCGCCGACTATAAGATACCGACCGAGATCTTCGCCACAGCCGAGGGCCTGCCCCGCAACGCGCTGGGCAAGGTCGACAAGCGCGCGCTCCGCGCCGCCCACGCCTAGGCAGACACAGGAGAGGCCCCATGCGACCCCGCGACATTCCGGTCATCGACACGATGCTGGGCGTGCCCCTGAAGGAGGACCGCTCCGACTGGTTCAACTTCTTCAAGCCGCTGCTGCGCGACAAGGAGAGCCTGTCGCAATTCTCGATGCCGGCGCAATATATGTTCCGCAACATCCCCAATGCCGACGGGATCGACGACCTGCCCGGCTGGACGGTTTCCGAAATGGACCGCTTCGGCATCGCCAAGGCGCTGATCGGCTATGTCGAGGGGTCGCCGCTCAACGACATCGTCCGCGACCGCTTCGCCGACCGCTTCTTCTTCGACATGCCGGTCGACCCCAATGGCGGCGTCGACGTGATCCGCGCGATCCGCCGCGCCCATGCCGAGGTCGGGATCAAGGCGGTCAGCGTCTTCCCTTGCGGCTGCGTGCCGCAGGTGCCGATCAACGACAAGCGGATGTGGCCCGTCTACACCACCGCCTGCGAGCTCGACATTCCGGTGCTCGTCAATGTCGGCGTGCCGGGGCCGCGCGTACCGATGGCGCCGCAGCATGTCGAGCTGGTCGACGAGGTCTGCTATTTCTTCCCCGAGCTGAAATTCGTCATGCGCCACGGGGCCGAGCCCTGGGAGGACCTGGCGGTCAAGCTGATGCTCAAATATCCCAATCTCTATTATTCGACGAGCGCCTTCGCGCCGAAGCACTACCCCAAGGCGATCATCGATTTCGCCAATACGCGCGGTGCCGACAAGATCCTCTACGCCGGCTATTTCCCGATGGGCCTGAGCCTCGAGCGCATCTTCACCGACATGGATGCCGTCCCGTTCAAGGATCATGTCTGGCCCAAATTCCTGCACGAAAACGCCCGCCGCGTCTTTCAACTCGATTGAGGAGCGCCCGATGACCGACAGCCAGACCGCCTCCACCGCGACCGACGCGCGCACCGCCCCCGTCGCGGTGTGGCAGATGCTCTCCGAACTGAAGGGCGAGGCGCTGCAGCAGTGGCGCGTCGCCGAGGTCCGCAACCGCGCGAGCGCGGACGAGCGCGGGATCGACCTGCCCTTCCCGCTCGGCTGGTTCGCGGTCGCCTATTCGGACGAGCTGGCGGCGGGACAGGTCAAGCCCATACGCTATTTCGGACGCGAGCTGGCGCTGTGGCGCGGCGAGGACGGCAAGGCCCGCCTGCTCGACGCCTATTGCAAGCATCTCGGCGCCCATATGGGCTATGGCGGGCGGGTGAACGGCAATCTGCTCGAATGCCCGTTCCACGCGTGGCGCTATGATGGCGACGGCAGCGTCAAGGACATTCCCTATGCGCGCGCCATCCCGCCGCAGGTGAAACGCCCCTGCGCGCACCAGTGGGTGGTCGAGGAAGCCAATGGCTTCATCTGGACCTGGTACCATCCGTTCGGCGAGGCCCCGAAATGGGAGCTCGACCATTATCCCGAGACGAGCGATCCGGACTGGACGCCCTATCAGCGGCACGAATGGCACGTCTATGCGCCGCTCCAGTCGATGGCCGAGAATGGGGTCGACAGCGCCCATTTCCAGTTCGTCCATGGCACCGCCAATTTCCCCGATGCGGAGATTCACTGGGACGGCCACCGCCGATCCGGGATCGTCTCGGCGAAGATGGGGACCCCGGCGGGCGAGGTCGACGGGCGGATCGTCAACGGCCAGAACGGCCCCGGCCAGGCCTATACCCGGTTCGAGGGCATCTCCGAGACGCTGCTCGTCGCCGCGATCACGCCGGTCGACCGCGACTGCGTCCATGCGCGCTTCGCCTTCACCCAGCCGCGCAGCCAGGCCGAGGGTCCGGGGGCAGGTCTGGCCCGCGCACTGATCCGCGACATCTGCAAGCAGTTCGACCAGGACAAGGTGATCTGGGACCGCCAGGCCTATCTGCACGACGCCATCATCTGCGACGGGGACGGGCCGATCATCCGCTATCGCCGCTATTATAAGCAATTCTACGCCGAACAGAACGAGCAGCCCGGCCAGAAGCGCGCCTGATGGAAAGCCCGCGCACGGAGGGGCAGGCGCGGGCGAGCGGCACCGCATGGTATGCGCTGCTGCTGCTCACGATCGTCTATACGCTCAGCTATGCCGATCGCTATCTGATCGCCAGCCTGGGCGATCCGATCAAGGCGAGCTTCGGCCTGTCGGATGCCTTTCTCGGCCTGTTGATGGGGCCGGCCTTCGCGTTGCTCTTCACGGTGGCGGCGATCCCCATCGCCCGCCTCGCCGACCGGCGGCACCGGGTCACGATCCTCGCCGTCGGCTGCGCCTTCTGGTCGCTGTTCACCCTGCTGTCGGGG
This sequence comes from Zymomonas sp., assembly GCA_027489105.1. The sequence continues at coordinate 7,481 of JAIYAJ010000591.1, forward strand.
CTGGCCCAGGACGGCTGGACCCTCGCCCTGATGCGGGTCGGCGTCGGCATCGGCGAAGCCTCCTTCGTTGCGCCGGCCTATTCGCTGCTGGCCGACCGCTTCCCCCCCGAGCGGCGCGGATCGGCCTTCGGCATATTGGCGCTCGGCATCTTCCTGGGCCAGCTCGGCGGCTATGCCGGGGGCCCGGCCATTGCGCATCTGCTCGGCGGCTGGCGCGCGGCCTTCGTGGCGCTCGGCCTGTTCGGGATCGTCATGGCGCTGCTGTTGCGGCTGACCGTCCGCGAGCCCGCGCGCAGCTTTGCCCCCGCCGAAGCCGTTCGCCTGCCGATCGTCCTGCGCGCGCTGTGGAGCCAGCCCGCCTATGTGCTCGCCAATCTCGGCATGGCCTTCGGCAGCTTCTCCGGATACGCCTTCGGCATGTGGGGGCCGGCGCTGTTCTCCCGCGCCTTCGACATTCCGGCGGCCGAGGCGAGCGCGCGCTTCGGCCTCGCCTTCGGCCCGGCCGGACTGGTCGGTGCGCTGCTCTTCGGCGCCGTTTCCGACCGGCTGGTGAAGCGCGATCCGCGCTGGCCGCTGCGCCTCGCCGGCCTGTCGCTATTCGCGGCGACGATCGCGATCTTGTGTGTCAGCTGGTCGCCCAGCATCGAGATCGCGACGCTCGTCGCCATCCCGTCGGGCCTGCTCGGCGGGGGCTGGTCGGTGGGCGTGCTCACCGCGCTTCAGAATATGCTGCCGCCGCCGATCCGCGCGACCTCGACCGCGTTGTTCACCTTCGTCACGACCTTCATCGCGATGGTCTTCGGCCCCTATGTGGTCGGCGCTCTCAGCGACCTTATCGGGGCCGGGGATGCCGACGGCCTCCGCCTGGCGATGACCTTGTGCATCCTCACCGGCCTGCCGGCGGCGGTCGCCGTCTGGTGCGCCGCCCGCGCGGTCGACCGTGCGCGAACCGACCTTGCCGACCGCTTTTCCAACGGAACCCCTTGATGCAATTTGCCCTGACTCAGGAACAGGAAATGATCGTCGAGACCGCGCGCGGGATCATGGCGGATTTCCGCCCGAGCCTGCGCGCGACGATCGACTCGCCCGATGGCTTCGACCGCGCACAGTGGCGGACGCTGACCGGTGAACTGGGTCTCGGCGCGCTTGCGCTGCCGGCCGACCTCGGCGGAGCGGGGCTCGGGCTCGTCGAACTGTCGCTGGTCGCGACGGAGATGGGCCGGGCCTTGTTCCCTTCCCCTTTTCTGACCAGCATCGGCGCCGCACTGCCACTGCTCCGCCACTGCGGATCGAACGAGCAGATCGCGCGCCTGGCACCGGACATCGCATCGGGCACGCGCATCGCCGCTATTGCGAGCGGCGCAAGACTCCGGCTCGAGAATGGACAGCTGAGCGGTGAGGCGCTCGTGGCCTTCGGTCATGTCGCCGACGTGCTGATCGTGCTGGCGGATAGGCAGGCGCTGCTCGTCCCGACCGGGGGCCTCCGCATCGAGCGGTTGACGAGCATGGACCTCAGCCGCCCGCTCGCGAGGATAGGGTTCGACGGTGCACCCGCCGAGCCGATGCCGCGCGCGGACGGGGCCGATCGCGCCCTCGACGAAGCGCGCGTGGCGCTGGCGGCCGAATGCGTCGGCGGGGCGGATGCAGCGCTGGCCGCGACGGTCGAATACAGCCAGCAGCGCATCCAGTTCGGTCGCCCAATCGGAAGCTTCCAGGCGCTCAAGCACCGCATGGCCGACATGCTGATCGCGGTCGAGGCCGCCCGCTCGGCGGTCTATTATGCCGCCGCGGCGCGCGACGAGGACAGCGACGAGGCCGCGAGCGCCGCCGCCATCGCGCATGCGACCGCGATCGAGACCTTCGAGGACATCGCCGCCGGGATGATCCAGATCCATGGCGGCATGGGCTTCACCTGGGAGCATGACGCGCATCTCTTCTTCAAGCGAGCGCGGGGATCCGCGACGCTGTTCGGCACGCCGGCGGAAAGCCGCGCGCGGCTCGCCACGATGCTCGGTCTCGACGAGGAGGACCAATAATGCGCCTCGGCTTCACCCCCGAACAAGAGGCCTTCCGCCGCGAGGCCGCCGACTGGCTGGACACGCAGATGCACGGCCCCTTCGCCATGCTGCGCAACCTGAAGAGCCACAGCGCAATGGCCGACGAGCGCCGCGCCTGGGAAAAGGCGCTGGCTGCCGACGGCTGGAGCGTGATCGGCTGGCCCAAGGCGCATGGCGGGCGTGGCGCGAGCCTCGCCGAACAGGTGATCTTCGCCGAGGAATATGCCCGCGCGGGCGCTCCCGGCCGGATGAGCCATATCGGCATCGAACTCGCCGGCCCGACCCTGATCCACTTCGGATCGGATGCGCAGAAGGCCCGCTTCCTGCCGCCGATCGCCCAAGGCGAGGAATATTGGGCGCAGGGCTATTCGGAACCCGGTGCCGGCTCCGACCTCGGCAATGTGCGAACCCGCGCGCGGCTGGAGGGCGACGAATGGGTCGTCGACGGCCACAAGATCTGGACCAGCCTCGCCCAGCATGCCGACTGGATTTTCGTCCTGGCCCGCACCGAAGAGGGCTCGCGCGGCCCCAAGGGCCTGTCCTTCCTCCTGCTGCCGATCCGGCAACCCGGCATCACGCTGCGCCCGATCCGCCAGATGAACGGCGAGGCCGAGTTCAACGAGACCTTCTTCGACGGCGCGCGGACGCACCGCGACAATGTCGTGGGCGGGATCGGCAATGGCTGGCAGGTCGCGATGGGGCTGCTCGCCTTCGAGCGCGGTGTCGGCACGCTCGGCCAGCAGATGAGCTTCGTCGCCGAGTTCGAGGCGGTGGTGCAGGCGGCCAAGGCGACCGGACGCAGTCGCGACCCGATCATCCGCGACCGCATCGCCCGCGCCTATGCCGGGCTGAAGATCATGCGCTACACCGCGCTGCGCACCTTGTCCGCCGGCGAAGGCCACAGCCTGTCGCGCGAGGCGATGACGCAGAAGGTCTATTGGGCCAATTGGCACCAGGCGCTGGGCGAACTCGCGATGGATATCCTCGGCGACGAGGCGCTGGTGTCGAACCAGCCCGGCTATGCCTTCCCGCTGCTGACCAACCTCTATCTGTCGAGCCGCGCCGACACCATCTACGGCGGCACCAACCAGATTCAGCGCAACATCATCGCCGAACGCGGACTGGGCCTGCCGAGGGAGCCGCGCGGCGACGCCCGTTGAAGGTGCCGCCGTCCCTGCCCTATCCAGATGGTGATTGACCGCCGGGCGACGATCGCGTGCCATGGCGGCAAGCATCGAAAGGATTTCGGAACATGGTGATGTCGGGCCGCTTCTATATCGACGAGCAGTGGGTCGACGCACTGTCGGGCCGGTCGATCGACGTGCTCGACCCGCGCACCGAGCGCAGCATCGGTCGGATAGGCGCGGCTGGCGCGAAGGATGTCGACCGTGCCGTTCGCGCCGCACGACGTGCCTTCGACGGCTTCGCAGAGCTGTCGCGCAAGGACCGGCGCGACCTGCTCGGCGCGATCGTCGCCATCTACGAACGCCGGCTCGACGAGGTCGCCGAGGTGATCAGCGCCGAGATGGGCGCACCGCGCACCCTCGCCCGGGCCGCCCACGCCCCGCTCGGCCTTATCCACTTCCGCACCGCCTATGAGCAGATCGAGCATTTCCGTTTCGAGCGCGAGGAGGGGCGACTGACGCTCTGCCGGGAGCCGATCGGCGTGTGCGGGCTGATCACCCCGTGGAACTGGCCGGCCAACCAGATCGCGGCGAAGGTTGCACCGGCGCTGGCGGTCGGCTGCACCATGGTGCTGAAACCGTCCGAGATTTCCCCTTATTCCGCCGAGATCATCGCGCAGATCGTCGCGGAGGCGGGTGTGCCGGCCGGGGTATTCAACCTGATCCAGGGCGACGGGCCGACAGCCGGGGCGGCGCTGGCGTCACACCCCGAAGTCGACATGGTGTCCTTCACCGGGTCGACCCGTGGCGGGATCGCGGTCGCGCAGGCGGCCGCGCCGACGATCAAGCGCGTGCATCAGGAACTGGGCGGCAAGTCCGCCAACATCGTCCTGCCCGATGCCGATTTCCCGCTGGCCATCGCGCGCGGCGTTCGCGCGGTGATGAACAATAGTGGCCAGACCTGCAGCGCGCCGACGCGGATGCTGGTGCCCGCAGACCGCATGGAGGAGGCCAAGGCGATCGCCGCCGAAACCGCCACCGCGATCCCGATCGGCAGCGAGGATCAGCCCGGCGCGATGGGGCCGGTCGTATCCGAAGCGCAATGGACCAAGGTCCAGCGCCTGATCCATATCGGCGTCGCCGAGGGCGCGACGCTCGTCGCGGGCGGCGAAGGCCGGCCCGAGGGCTTCGACGCCGGCTATTATGTCCGCCCGACCGTCTTCGCCGACGTCCGCCCCGACATGACCATCGCGCGCGAGGAGATATTCGGCCCCGTCCTGTCGATCCTGCCCTATCGCGACGAGGAGGAGGCGGTCGCGATCGCCAATTACAGCGACTATGGCCTTGCCGGTTTCATCGACAGCCAGGACCTCGACCACGCCCGGCGCATCGCCCGCCGGCTGCGGGTCGGGCAGGTCCGAATCAACCACCCCCCGATGCACCCGCTCGCCCCCTTCGGCGGTTACAAGCAATCGGGCAATGGCCGCGAATGGGGTGTGCAGGCCTTCGAGGAGTTCACCGAGGTGAAGGCCGTCGTCACACCGTGACGAGCGAAGCGATCAGCCGACCAGCGCCAGGTCGTCGCTCGACGCCGAGAGACGCACCTTGGTCCCGAGCAGGTCGAGCAATATCCACACCCGCCGCTCGGCGCCGACCTTCTCGATCGACCCGATCATGTCGACGAACGGCGCCGACGCCATCCGCACGCGGTCGCCTTCGCGCAGTGGCGGCGGCGGCGCCATCCGCCCGCCTTCGTCATAGCGGTCGATCAGCGCCTCGACGAAGCCCGGCGGCAACGGAGCGGGGTTGGCGCCGAACGACACCAGCCGGACGATCCCCTGCGTTCCGTTGACGGCACGCAACGCTGCCGATGGAACCACCATATCGGCGCCGGCGCGCACGAAGACATAACCGGGAAAAAGCGGTCGCCGCACCGTCCGGAATGCACTAGCCCCCCGCACCGCGCATCGTTCTTGCGGCGCGAACAGCTCGAACCCCTGCCGCCGCAGATTGCGCTCGGCGATCGCCCCCGCATTGGGCTTGAGCTGCGCCACATACCAGGGCCGCGACATTTCCGGACGGTCCAAGGCGATCCCCCGATCCTACGTTCACCGTTGAACGCTACTGTGCCCGTGAGCGGCGCGAGTCAATCCAGCGCAGGTCGATAGGTCGCTGCGGCGAAAGCCACCGCCTCGCGAATGGCATCCAGCGGACGGTCCGCCTGCAACGCCATCTCGATCGAAATCCAATGATCATAATCGATGGCGGACAGGGCGTGAGCCGCCGCACGGTGTGGGAATTCCGGCGCAGCGAAGGCGCCGAGATTCCGTTCCGACATATGGTAATGACAGAGAAGGCCCTGCGTCTGTTCGATCGCGGCGACGATATCGTCCTCACCGAGCGACACACAGCCGATGTCGAGATGCAGGGCGAGATGGGGATGGCCGATCTCGCGCACCATTGCGGCGATGTCCTGCCAGCGCCGCAGGAAATCGCCGCCGTAGAAGCGGGGCACGGGCTCTATTCCGAGACGAATGCCACGGGCGCCAGCGATATCGGCGAGGCGCGCGAGGCGGTCGCGCCCCATTGCCCAGGCCTCCGCTTCAGGCAGGCCCCCGGTTTGCCGCGTGCCGGGCGCACCGAACACCGCCACCGATGAGCCGAGCAGCGCGCCGAAGTCGGTGACCCGCGCGAGGCGATCGGCCAGTCGGGCGAACTGCTCGTCTGTCCCGAACAGGCTCCCGCCCTCGACCCCGAAGAAGATCGCCTGGAGCGAGGGCGCCTGCAGGCCGAGACCTGCGATGCGCTGCCTGAACTCGAGAATGCGATCGTGGGTAAGCTCGTTCCAGGGCGCGATCCGCGTCAGCGCCACCTCGAGCCCGCAGAGCCCCGCCTCGACGAGATCGCTCAGGACCACATCGGGCATATCCGCTGGAAAGGCGAGGTTGGACAAAGCAAGCTTCATGCGTCCCGGCTCTCCGCGATGAAACGTCCCAGTTCGTCCATCACCGTCGCGGCGGACAGCTGGTAGGGCCCATGGCCGCCACCAAGCAAATCGGGATGGAGCGTGCGGAAGTCATAGCGGACACGCGCATCGCCCTTGAGCCGGTCGGTCTTCTCGGGGAAATGGCGCATCACGATGTCGCGGGTCGGCAGCGGCTCGGGCGCGATATGGACGAGATCCCGCCCCTCAGCCTCGATCCGAGCGAGGTCATCGGCGAGCCGCCGCAGCGGATACCATTGGAAGCAGCTGTCGAGCGAGATGCCCTCGATGCCGTTGTCGTGGATCAGATCGAACAGGATGTTCTTCTTCAGGCCCGTGCCGAACAGGCCCGGAAGGCGGACGATCCGGCAGGCCGGGAAACGCGATGCGACCCATTGCTCGAGTTCGAAGCGATGTCGCCCATAAGGCGCCGGATTGCCGGCGGGCGACGTGCTTTCGTCCACGCCCACAGGATCGGCGAAGACGTCGACCGTCGAGATCAGCGTGAAGCGATCGGCCCTGACCGTGTCCAGCACATCGGTCAGGCGGCGGATGCCGGCGAGATCCTGTTCGGGTTCCTTGTTTGCGAGCCATTTGACCGCCGAGACGCCCGCGCAGACGATATGGCCGAAGCGGCCGCCCCGCATATCGTCGATGGTCCGCGAATTGTAGCAGGCAGCATAATGCGAGGCCCGCGCCAGAGTGGACCCCACCAGCCCGCTATGCCCGATCAGCGCATTTTCGGCCTCGATCACGCCCCTTCTCCCGGCGCCATCAGAATGTCGTTGCGGATCAGCGCTTCGGAAGGCCGGTGCGTATCCAGCCGCCCGGTCGCAATCTCGCCCAATATGCGCTCGGTCGCATGGAAGATCGTGTCGATCTTGCCCGACATGACGATGAAGCGACGCCCGCGCCGTTCGACGTAACAGCTGCGATCGTCGGCCGCGCCGGTCGGCTTGGTCTTGATCGACAGCTGGATGCCGAGAAAGCGGAAATGGTCGCGAAACCCCGGCAGGTTGCGCATGATCTGCGCCTCCATCGCCGCGCGCTTGGCCTGTACCGTCTCCCCCGTAACCCCATCGCGCAGAGCGATGGCAGCGGCCGGGTCGCGGACTTGGCCCAGCGGCGTGTGGGGAACGCTCGACAGCGTGTACACATGCGGATCCTCGGTCGGGTAGACCGAGCAGAGCGGGCCGTCGACGAGGGTGATCGCCGGAAAGCGATCCGCAGCCTCATAATAAAGCAGCATCGTCGGCTCATAGATGCAGTCGATCGCCGGCCGCGTCAGATGCCCCCAGGTCGCGTCGATGACGAAATCGAAGCGGCGGCCGTTGATGACGACCTCGTCATCGCGCTCCTCGATCGCCTCGATCGCGGTGTCGAGCGCCATGACCGGTGCCAGCCGCTGCGAGAACAGGGCGCGCGCTTCGGACAGCAGGATCACCCGCTCCGGCACCAGCAGCGCGCCCTCTATGTCGACGAGGCCAGGGACAGGCTGCGCGCTTTCGACGAAGTCCATTCCCGACGAGCTCATGATCAGCTTGTAGGTCGGAAAGTCGATCAGGCTCTGCCCATGGGGAATCGCATAGACATTTTGCGCGATCGGCGCCGATAATTCGGGATAGCGTTCGAGGAAGCGGAAATAGCCGTCACGCGACTGCTGCCGGGTCTGCTGGTGCCGGGCATAGTGAAAGCCCATGTGGAGACGGAACTGGTTGTTGCCCGAGGCATCGTTGAGCAGCCGCCCGCTCTTTTCGTAGAGCTGGACCTCGAAGCCGAGATTGTGCAGCGACAGCGCGATGTGGCAGCCATACCAGCCACCCCCGACGATCGCGACCGAATAGGGCATCAGGCAAGCTCCGTCATAGCACTGGCATCTGCGCGCGCCGACCGACCGACCGGCGCACCCGCGCAACGGCGCAGCCAAGCTCAAAGGCCTGGTAGAAGCGATCGGCGACCGCCTCTACCCCGCCGGTCGCCTCGAAGGTCGCCCGTGCGGCAAGCCCGGCCCGATGGCGAAAATCGCGATCGGTGACCAGACGACGCAGATGATCATACCATTGGTCGGTGGTGGCGGCGACCAGGCCGTCCTCGCCATGGTGGACGAACTGGCGGTAGGACAGGATGTCGGACACGACCACCGGCAGGCCGAGCGACATATAGACCGCCGGCTTATTGTGCGCCTTGGCGGCATAGAAGGGGTTGCGGTCGGCCATCGGCGCGATGCCGATATCACAGGCCCGGATTACCGAACCGATCGTGTCGGCGGTCCAGGGAACGAAGCGCGTCGGGAAGGCGAAGATGCTGCGGAGGATTTCCGCATTGTCGGTGATCCCGTGAAAGGGCGCGGGGCGTTCGCGCGGCATTGCGACGACCAGCTCTAACGACCCAGGCAGATCGCGGTGGAGGCGCTCCAGCGGATCGCGCAGCAATTCGAGGAGATGGAGCCCGTAAGCGGTTCCCTCCCACAGGATCAGGGTCGCGCCCGAAGCGGCCTTCTCCGCCAGCAGGGCATCGCCGACCGCCGATCGGGCAGGTTCGAAATCGGAAGCGGGTATGGCCTCGGCGATCGCCACGGCAAAGGGGTTGATGCTGCGCAGCGACGCCGCCTGCGCCTCGGACGCGCAGATCACGACATCGGCGCCCGCCACCGCGCGCAACATCCTCGCCCGGAAACTGATGGGCAGCCCCAGGCGGTTGGCCCAGCGCCGCATGACTGCCTTGAAGCCGCGCCGCCCGCCGCCGAAATGCCAGGCCGCGATCGTCTCCAGATCATTGACCTTCTCATTGTCGAAGGCCGCCCAGTCGGCGGTCAGAAGATCCTCGGTGATGCCCAGCGCGATGCCGGGACCACGCGAGGGCGAGCGCATTGCCGCTTCGATCAGCGAGAGGCCCATATGCGATGCGACGAAATAGAAGATGTCGGCGTCGAGCCCAGTCGCATAAGGCGCAGCCGTGGCTCCCCGCACTTCCCAATAGGGGATCAGCGTCGCCAGCCGGCGGCGATCGGTCGGGCTGGGGATCGGGTCCTGCCCATAGCTGTCCGGCCTTTCCGGTAAGAAAGCTATGCGCATCGCGGGCGAGGGCCTTTGGATATGTCTGGCATCGGCGGCTGCACCTATGGCCGTTTCGCCGCCGACGGAAAAGGCGCTTTGTCACAGGCGCCGCCTCCAGGGGCACCCGCACTCTTGCGGCGGCGCGAAAAGCGGCTAGACGTTCACGCGTGAACACTCCCCTTCGGGACGTTCTGATGATTGTGCCGGCGGGGCTGATTCCCACGCCGTGCGGTAGCCTGCCCGCAGCCCCCCAGCAGCGATGAACAACGACAGCGATACGACCCGCCAGGAAGATATCCACTTCCGCATCCTGCGCCTGCTCGACCAGAATCCGTCGGCCAGCCAGCGCGACATCGCCGTGGCGCTGGGGGTCAGCCTGGGCGGGGTCAATTATTGCCTGCGCGCGCTCGTCGCCAAGGGCCATGTGAAGATCGAGAATTTCCAGGCCTCGAAGAACAAGCTGCGCTACGTCTATGTGCTGACCCCGGAGGGCATCGCGCACCGCGCCAAGCTCGCCGCGAGGTTCATCCGGCGCAAGATGGCCGAGTATGAAGCGATCAAGGCCGAGATCGAAAGCCTGCGACAGGATTATGGCGACAAGCTCGCGACCGCCGGCGACGGCAGCCCCGACCAGTCCCACACCAAACCCCTCAAAGAACCGAAGGACTCATGGCGAAGCGAGCGCTCATAACCGGCATCACCGGGCAGGACGGAGCCTATCTGGCCGAACTGCTGATCGAGAAGGGCTATGAAGTCCACGGCCTCAAGCGCCGGTCCTCCAGCTTCAATTCGGCGCGGATCGACCATCTGATCGACGAGCCGCAATCGTCCGGACGCAAGCTGAATCTCCATTATGGTGACATGACGGATTCGACCAATCTGATCCGGATCGTCCAGCTGGTGCAGCCCGACGAGATCTATAATCTCGCCGCGCAATCGCATGTGAAGGTCAGCTTCGAGACGCCCGAATATACCGCCAATGCCGACGCGATCGGCACGTTGCGCCTGCTCGAAGCGATGCGCATCCTGGGGCTTGAGGGGAAGACCCGCTTCTACCAGGCCTCGACCTCGGAGCTATACGGCCTCGTCCAGGCGGTGCCGCAGTCCGAAACCACGCCCTTTTACCCCCGTTCGCCTTATGCGGCGGCCAAGCTCTACGCCTATTGGATCACGGTCAATTATCGCGAAGCCTATGGCATGCATGCGTCGAACGGCATCCTGTTCAACCATGAAAGCCCGATCCGCGGCGAGACCTTCGTCACCCGCAAGATCACCCGCGCGGCAGCCGCGATCAAGCTGGGCGCGCAGGACCGCCTCTATCTGGGCAATCTCGACGCCCAGCGCGACTGGGGCCATGCGCGCGACTATGTCGAGGGCATGTGGCGAATCGTCCAGCAGGACAAGGCCGACGACTTCGTGCTGGCGACGGGAGAGACCCATACGGTGCGCGCCTTCGCCGAACTCGCCTTCGCCGCGGTCGGCATCACGCTCGAATGGCAGGGCGAGGGCGTGGAGGAAAAGGGCCGCTGCGCCGAAAGCGGCCGGACGCTGGTCGAGATCGATCCGCGCTATTTCCGCCCGACCGAGGTCGACCTGCTGATCGGCGACGCGAGCAAGGCGGAAAGGCTGCTGGGCTGGCGCGCGACGACGCGCTTCGCCGATCTCGTCCGCGAGATGGTCGAGGACGACCTGCGCGTGATCGCGCGCGAGACCGATTATCGCCGGCTGCGCGACGACGCCTGAGGCCAGGACAAGGATGGAGGCTCCCCGCACCATGCCGCCCGCTCTCTTCCCACTGCGCGGAAAGCGCGTCTTCGTGGCCGGCCACAAGGGCATGGTCGGCTCGGCACTGGTCCGCCGGCTCGCCGCCGAGGACTGCGAGATCCTGACCGCCGACCGCGCCGAGCTCGACCTGCGCGACCCGGCCGCGGTCGATCACTGGATCAAGGACCGCCGCCCCGACGCGCTGTTTCTGGCAGCAGCCAAGGTCGGCGGCATCCACGCCAATTCCTCGCTGCCCGCCGACTTCATCGCCGACAATCTGGCGATCCAGCAGGCGGTGATCATGGCGGCGCTGGCGCATGACGTCGAAAAGCTGCTCTTCCTCGGATCCTCCTGCATCTATCCGCGCCTCGCGCCGCAGCCGATCCCCGAAGAGGCGCTGCTCACCAGTCCGCTCGAGCCGACCAATCAATGGTATGCGATCGCCAAGATCGCGGGGCTCAAATTGTGCGAGGCGATCCGGCTGCAACATGGCCGCGACTTCATTTCCGCCATGCCGACCAATCTCCACGGGCCGGGCGACAGCTACCATCCCGAGCACAGCCATGTCGCCGCCGCGCTGATCCGGCGCATCCATGTCGCGAAGGAGCAAGGGGCCGAGAGCGTCACCATCTGGGGCACCGGCCAGCCGCGCCGCGAATTCCTCCATGTCGACGACGCCGCCGACGCACTCACTTTCCTGATGACGCAGTATTCCGATGCGATGCACGTCAATGTCGGGTGCGGCGAGGACGTCTCGATCCTCGAACTGGCCGAGATGATCGCATCGATCAGCGGCTATGGCGGGCGGATCGAGACCGACCCCAGCCGCCCCGACGGCACGCCGCGCAAAC
>JAIYAJ010000507.1 GCA_027489105.1 Zymomonas sp.
GACGCCGGCCAGCGCGAGATCGCCGAGCGCAAGCGGGCCGAGGAAGAGCTGCGCGAGCTCAACGAGACGCTCGAGCGGCGCATCGCCGAGGCGCTGGCCGAGCGCGAGGTGGCCGAGGAAGCGTTGCGCCAGTCGCAGAAGATGGAGGCGGTCGGCCAGTTGACCGGCGGGGTCGCGCATGACTTCAACAATCTTCTGACGATCATCACCGGCAATCTCGACATCATGCTGCGCGCCATGGATCGCGGCGACGAGGCACGCATCCGGCGGGCGATAGAGAGCGCGCAGAAGGGCGCTGACCGCGCTGCATCGCTGACGCAACGCCTGCTCGCCTTCTCACGCCGCCAGCCGCTGGCGCCCAAGCCGATCGACGTCGACCGGCTGGTGTCCGGCATGTCGGAATTGCTGACCCGCGCGCTGGGCGAGACCATCTCGCTGGACGTGGTGACGACGCCCGGCCTGTGGCGGGTCGAGGCCGACCCCAATCAGCTGGAAAACTGCCTCATCAATCTGGCAGTCAATGCGCGTGACGCCATGCCTGGCGGCGGGGCGCTGACCATCGAGACCGCCAACACCCGCCTCGATGAAGATTATAGCGCCGCCCATGCGGAGGTCGCGCCGGGCCAATATGTGGTGATTGCCGTCTCCGACACCGGCGTGGGCATGTCGCGCGAGGTTATAAGCCGCGTGTTCGAGCCCTTCTTCACGACGAAGGAAGTGGGACGCGGCACCGGCCTGGGCCTGTCGATGGTCTATGGCTTCGTCAAACAGTCCGGCGGCCATGTGAAGATCTACTCGGAGGAGGGATCGGGCACGACGATCAAGATCTATCTGCCCCGGCTCGTCCACGACATCGATCCGGCCGAAAGCGAGAGCGAAACGCTGCATGGCGGCCGAGGCCGGGACGAGGTCATCCTGGTGGCGGAGGATGACGACGATGTCCGCGCCTATACGGCCGAGATCCTGCGCGAGCTCGGCTATCGCGTGATCGAGGCGCCCGACGGCGCGGCCGCTCTGCGCCTGATCGAACAGCCCGACCAGCCGATCGACATGCTGTTTACCGACGTGGTCATGCCGAACATGTCAGGGCAGGAACTGGCGCGCCGCGCGCAGGCGATAAGGCCGAGCCTCAAGGTCCTCTACACGAGCGGCTATACCCGCAACGCGATCGTCCATAATGGCCGCCTCGATGCGGGGGTGGAGATGATCGCCAAGCCCTTCACCTATCAGGCGCTGTCCGCGCGCGTCCGGGAGATATTGGACGCGGCCGATTGAGGTTGGACGGGCCGAAAACAGCGATATTGAAACGGAGGTACCGAGCTGTTACATGACAGACTGACGACATGATCGGCCACGAACGAGACGGGATTGCCTGTGCCTGTGCCCAAGAAAGCCGTCTGCTGCGATGCTGACGGATCGCCGACCAAGAAGACCGCTGCCGCCCGCGTATTCGAGGCGGCGCGCGACCTGTTCTATCATCGCGGCATCCGCGCGGTTGGGGTCGACGAGATCGTATGCAAGGCGGGGGTGACCAAGCCCAGCCTCTATCGCGCCTTCGCGTCCAAGGACGACCTGATCGCCGCCTGTCTTGAGGAGAGCGGTCGCGAGGGTCGCGTAGCGCTGTGCGAGGTGATCGAGACAGCGGGCAGCGATGCCGGCGACCAGCTTCGCGCGGTCGTGCGCTATTTCGCGGCCAAGGTCGCCTCCCCCGATTTTCGCGGTTGCCCGATGAGCAACACCGCCGTCGAAATTCCCGAGCCCGGTCATCCGGGACGCGCGGTGCTCGAGAGCTGCAAGGCCGATATGCGCGCGACGATCGTCGAGATCACCCGCCGCTTCGACACCGACCGGCCGGACGAGCTGGCCGACGGGCTGCTGCTGATCATCGAAGGCGGTATGGCCGCGCACCATATCTTCGGCAGCCAGGGCCCCTGCGCCGCTATGGTCTCGGCGAGCGACGCCCTGATCGACTCCTACGGGCAGCGCGCGCGGGTCTGATCCGGCTCAGCTGCCGCCGAGCTCAAGCGCCCGAGCCTCGATCGCGCGCAGCATCCGCATGAAATCCTCCAGCTCGCGCGCGTCGAAGCTGGAAAATATCTGCTCCTCGAACTGCAGCGCCTTCGGCGCCACCTGCGCGTAGAGCGACCGGCCGGCATCGGTCAGCGCCAGCAGCCGCGACCGCCGGTCCGCCCGGTTCGGTGCCCGCGTCACAAGCCCGCGATTGACCAGCGCGATCGTCGCGCGGCTGACGGTCACCTTGTCCATGCGCGTCGCGATGCAGATGCCCTGCTGGGTAACCCCGTCACGCTCCGCGACCACCGCAATCACCCGCCATTCCGGAATCGAGAGATCGAACAGCGCCTCATAGGCCTTCGCGATCACGTCGCTGACGACGTTGGTCGTCACCGAAAGGCGATAGGGAAAAAACTGATCGAGCAGGAGGCGGTTGCTGGCCATGCGCGTTAGTAACATTTGACACGACTCGGTTCAAATCCCTATTAGTTTCTTTTGTTACCATCTTCCGAGGAAGCGCCATGACCGATCCGTCCCTGGAACCGCACGCCAACCCGCTCGGCCTCGACGGCTTCGAGTTCGTCGAGTTCACCGGTCCCGATCCGCTGGCGCTGGCCGGGCTGTTCGAGGCGATGGGCTTCACCCATCTCGGCAACCACCGTTCGAAAAATGTCCGCCGCTACCAGCAGGGCGACGTGAACTTCATCCTGAACATGGACGCGAGCGGCCAGGCCGCCGAGTTCCGCGAGGCGCACGGCCCGTCCGCCAATGCGATGGCCTTTCGCGTCCATGACGCGACCAAAGCGTTCGACAAGGCGGTCAAGCGCGGCGCGACGCCGGTCCAGGGGCCGGTCGGGCCGATGGAACTGAACATCCCGGCGATCGAGGGGATCGGCGGGTCCAACCTCTATCTGGTCGACCGCTATGGCGCGCAGGAAATCTACGACGTCGACTTCCGCCCTGTCGAAGGCATGGCGCGCGACCAGCGCTCGGTCGGGCTGCACACGCTCGACCACCTGACCCACAATGTCATGCGCGGGCGGATGAACCACTGGGCGGGCTTCTATGAGACCGTCTTCAACTTCCGCGAGATCCGCTATTTCGACATCGAGGGCAAGGCGACCGCGCTGCTGAGCCGCGCGATGACCGCGCCTGACAACAAGATCCGCATTCCCCTGAACGAAAGCCAGGACGACAAGAGCCAGATCGAGGAATTTCTGCGCGAATATAATGGCGAGGGCATCCAGCATCTGGCGCTCGCAACCGACGACATCTTCGCGACGGTCGACCGGCTGCGCGCCAACGGCATCCGTTTCCAGTCGACCCCCGACACCTATTATGAAGGGATCGACCAGCGGCTCCCCGGGCATGGCCACGACATCGACGAGATGCGCAAGCGCGGCATCCTGATCGACGGCGCGCCCGAGACCGGCGGCGGCATCCTGCTCCAGATCTTCACCGAGAATATGGTCGGGCCGATCTTCTTCGAGATCATCCAGCGCAAGGGCAATGAGGGCTTCGGCGAGGGCAATTTCAAGGCGCTGTTCGAGTCGATCGAGCGCGACCAGATCCGCCGGGGCGTGCTCAAGGTCGACTGAGCCCTGTCCACGCCTTTCCATCGTCCGATCGATCGGGGACTGCGATGAACGATCACTATATGACCGGCTTCGGCAACCATTTCGCGACCGAAGCCGTCGCGGGGGCACTGCCGGTCGGCCGCAACGCGCCGCAGCGCCCCGCCTTCGGCCTCTATGCCGAGCAATTGTCGGGCAGCGCCTTCACCGCGCCCCGGTCGGAGAACCGGCGCAGCTGGCTCTACCGGATGCGGCCCGCCGCCAATCATCCGCCCTTCCGCACTTATGAGGGCGGGACCCGCCTGTGCGCCGCGCCTTATGCCGAGGCACCGGCCAATCCCAACCGGCTGCGCTGGGACCCGCTGCCCCCGCCAACCGAGGCGACCGACTTCGTCGACGGCCTCGTCACCCTGGCGGGCAATGCGGGGATCGGCATCCACCTCTACGCCGCCAACCGGTCGATGGTCGACCGCGCCTTCTTCGATGCCGACGGCGAATTGCTGATCGTGCCGCAGCGGGGCACGCTGCACATCGTCACCGAGATGGGCTCCCTCGACGTCGAGCCCCAACAGATCGCCCTGATCCCGCGCGGGGTGCGCTTTCGCGTCGAACTGCCGGATGGCGAGGCGCGCGGCTATATCTGCGAGAATCACGGCGCGCCCTTCCGCCTGCCCGACCTGGGGCCGATCGGCGCCAACGGCCTCGCCAATGTGCGCGACTTCGAGACGCCGGTCGCCTGGTTCGAGGATATCGACGCGCCCTGCGAGCTTATCCAGAAATATGAGGGCCGGCTGTGGTCTTCCACGCTCGACCACAGTCCGTTCGACGTCGTCGCCTGGCACGGCAATCTGGCGCCCTGTCGCTATGATCTGCGCCGGTTCAACACGATCGGCACGGTGAGCTTCGACCATCCCGATCCGTCGATCTTCACCGTGCTGACCTCGCCCAGCGACACGCCCGGCACCGCCAATTGCGACTTCGTCATCTTCCCGCCACGCTGGATGGTGGCGGAAGACACATTCCGCCCCCCCTGGTTCCACCGCAATGTGATGAGCGAATATATGGGGCTGATCGCGGGTGCCTATGACGCCAAGGCGGAGGGATTTTCGCCCGGCGGCGGATCGCTCCATAACCGCATGTCGGGCCACGGCCCCGACCGGACGAGCCATGAGGCAGCGACGAATGCCCGCCTCGCCCCCCACAAGATCGAGGACACGATGGCCTTCATGTTCGAAAGCCGCTCGGTGATCCGCCCCACCCGCTTTGCCCTGGAGACCCCGTTGATGCAGCTGGACTATGACGATTGCTGGTCGGGCTTCGCCAAGGCGGAGCTGCCGCGATGACCATCGACGCGACCCATGATCCCGCGCTGACCAGCTGGGTACCCGGCGCCAACGGGCATCCCGACTTCCCGGTCCAGAACCTGCCCTATGGCATTTTCTCGATCGGCGACGGCGAACGCCGCCCGGCCGTGGCGATCGGCGACAGCCTGCTCGACCTCCAGGCGATTTCCCCTTTGCTGCCGGTCGAGCTGCACGGACCGACGCTGAACGCACTGTTCGCGATGGCGCCCGAACGCCGCCAGGCGCTGCGGGCGAAGATCTCCGAACTGCTGTCTGTCGAGAGCCACCGCCCCGCGCTCGCCCCGCACATCCACGCGCAGGCCAGCGTCACGCTGCACCTGCCCGCGACCATCGGCGATTACACCGATTTCTATGTCGGCATTCACCACGCGATGAACATCGGCAAGCAGTTCCGGCCCGACAACCCGCTGCTGCCCAACTACAAACATGTGCCGATCGGCTATCATGGCCGCGCCTCGTCGGTCCGCCCCTCGGGCGTGCCCGTGGTCAGGCCGAAGGGGCAGCGCAAGCCGCCCGAAGCCGAGGCACCGGTCTTCGGCCCGTCCGCGCGGCTCGACTATGAACTCGAGCTGGGCGTGTGGATCGGCAGGGGCAACGACCTCGGCGATGCCATCCGGATCGCCGAAGCGCCCGGCCATATCGCCGGCTTCTGCCTGCTCAACGACTGGTCGGCACGCGACTTCCAGGCATGGGAATATCAGCCGCTCGGGCCCTTCCTCGCCAAGAATTTCCACACCAGCATCTCGCCCTGGGTGGTGACGCCCGAGGCGCTCGCCCCCTTCCGCACTGCCCAGCCGCCCCGGCCCGAGGGCGACCCCCGCCCCCTGCCTTATCTGTGGGACGAGGCCGATCAGGCGAGCGGTGCGCTGGGGGTCGAACTCCATGCCTTTCTGACGACGGCACAAATGCGCGAGCAGGGTCTCGCTCCGCATCGGCTGAGCCGGGGCCCGGCGTCGAATATGTACTGGACGGTCGCGCAGATCGTAACGCACCACGCCTCCAATGGCTGCGACCTTCGCCCTGGCGATCTGCTGGGCACCGGCACCATCTCCGCTCCGAGCGAAGACGGTTTCGGCAGCCTGATGGAGATTTCGCGCGGCGGGACACAGCCGATCCGGCTGGAGAGCGGCGAGGATCGCAGCTTCCTGCAGGACGGCGACGAGATCATTCTGCGCGCAACGGCTTCTGCGCCGGGCTTCGCGTCGATCGGCTTCGGGGAATGCCGCGCGACGATCCTGCCCGCCCGCTAAGGTAGGGCGGGTGACGCCGCCGCCCAGCCTTACTCCATGTAGAAGATGCGATATTCGCGGCGGGTGAACAGCCAGCGTCCGTCGATCTTCGCCAGCACATCGTCATAGCGGCCGCGCACGCGCTTCAGATCGCCCGTCCCCGGCTCCTCGAAGATCTCCGAGGTGTAGCAGACCGCCTTTGCGCTATCGCCGTCCACCTCGATGCTGCCGGGGGTCGCGATATAGACCATCGGCTTGGTGCAGCCGTCGAGGCCATAAGCCTTCATCGATTCGACCCAGGCCGAGACGATCGTCTCCTTGCCCGAAAAGCCGCCGAGATCGGGGAATTCGGGCAGTGCCCAATAGGCGTCGTCGGCCCAGGCCGTCGCCCACAGCTCGGCATCCTTGGTCATCACCGCATGGGCATAGCTTTCCATCAGCTCGCGGATCAGGATCCGGTCTTCGAGCGGGCCGCTATAGGGCATGATCTGTCTCTCCTGCGTCAGGGTCAGCGCCGGCCTTCGAGCCAGTCGTTCAGGGTTTCGTGGAAGAAGCGGACGCGCGTTTCCTGCGCCGGCAGATAGGCGTCCTGATAGCCGAGCGAATGCATGCCGGCCTGCATGTCTTCGGCCAGTTCCATATCCTGATAGACGATCTGCCCGGCCAGTTCGGGGATGCCCCGGCCGCCGTCGAAGTCGCGATGCTCGCACTGCTCGACCTCGCGCAGCGGGCGCATGCCGGCCATGATCGATTCCACCTCGGCCTGCCCCTCGACCGGGAAGGCCATGCACCACAGGTCGAACCAGCATTTCTCCGGATCGTCGGGGTGCGGCTCGCTGCGGAAGAAGATCAGATTGTCGGGCAGGAAGCTGATGGTGACGTTGGGGAAGATCACCGTGTGCGGGCTGTCGGTGATCTCCTCGTCGTCCATATGCTCATAATGGACATAGCCGCGCTCGCGCCACAGCCGCTTCTTGGCAGCCTTCAGGTCGAGCCAGCCCTGCATCGCCATCTCTTCATAGGAAGCATAGCGCGACGGATCGATGTCCCACTGGCGCAGGATCATCTCGAACGGGTGCGGCACGCCGTCGGGCAGGCGATCGCTGAGC
>JAIYAJ010000532.1 GCA_027489105.1 Zymomonas sp.
CCGTTGGGATTGCGCAGGCCATAAGCGAAGATGCGGTCCTTGCCCGAGGGCAGTTCGATCTGCAGGATCGCAGCGCGCTTCTGCTCCAGCTCCATGCCGCGCTCACCGATGTTCGATGCCGAGCCGACCGCGACGTAGATCGACTTGTTGTCGGGCGCGAGCAGCAGGTTGCGGGCCCAGTGGTTATAGCCGCCGGGCAGCTTGGCAACGATAACCGGCTTTGCGTCGATCTTCGTCTGGCCAGGCTGGAAAGGCACGCGGACCAGCGCGTCGGTGTTGCCGATGTAGAGCTGGCCGTCGGCCCAGGCCATGCCGCTGGGGGAGTTGAGGCCGGAGATCAGGACCGTCTTGACTTCGGCCTTTCCGTCGCCATCGGCGTCGCGGAGCAGAATGATGCGGTTGGGTGAGGGAACGCCGGCTCCCGCGCGCGCCATCATCCGGTTCATCACGAAGCCGGTGACCCCGCCACCGCCATTGTCCTTGTCGCGCGGCGGCGAATTGCTCTCGCTGACCAGCACGTCGCCATTGGGCAGGACATAAATCCAGCGCGGATGGTCCAGGCCTTCGGCAAAGGGCGCGACCGAGAGTCCTGCAGCGGCAGTCGGGGTCTCGCCCGTCTTCCAGCCTACGGCCTTCGCCACTGCGACCGTCGGGATCATCTGCTCCTTGGGATCGACGAGCTTCGGCTTCGTCCCGACCACTGCCGCGAAGTCGACCGTAGCGCTTTCGGCGGTCGCCATGACGTAGAAGCCCACTCCTGCGGCAATGAGCGCGACGAGGGGCAGGGACAGCAGGATTTTCTTCTTCGTCGTCATCGGGCCTCTCCGGAGATCGTTCCGTATCCTCAACGCATGTCAGGGCAAAAGGTCGCGCCTGCGCGCCTCAATCCAGTTCGGCGGCTTCCGGGAGCGGCGGATGGAGCAGCAGCTTCTTTACACGGCGCTCGTCCGCGTCGGCGATTTCGAGCCGCCAGCCGCTCGGATGTTCCAATATCTCGCCCGGTTGGGGGACATGGCCGGCCAGCGACGATGCGAGGCCGCCGAGCGTTTCGACATCGTCGTCGATATCGGCAAGGCGCGGGTCGATGAGCCGCGCGACATCCTCAAGTTCGGCGCGCGCATCGGCCGACCAGATGGCATCGCCGAGCGGGATCAGCAGATCCTCTTCCTTCTCGTCATGCTCGTCCTCGATGTCGCCGACGATCTCCTCGACCAGGTCCTCGATCGTGACGAGGCCGTCGGTGCCGCTATATTCATTCAGCACGATCGCCAGATGGGTGCGCGTCTCGCGCATCTCGGCGAGCAGATCGATGATCCGCATCGACGAGGGCACGTAGCGCGGCTGGCGGATGAGGCCGGCGATCGAGTCCGGTCGCGGCGCACCGGTGGCGACGATCCGGAAGACGTCCTTCACATGGACCATGCCGATCACATGATCGAGATCTTCGCCATAGACGGGCAGACGGCTATGTTCGGCCTCCGCGAAGCGCGCCACCAGCTCCTCGAAGCCGATCGTCTCGGGCACGGCGATGATGTCGCCGCGCGGCACGCCGATATCGCCTACCGTCCGTTCGCCGAAGTGCAGAATGTTGCGGAGCATCTCGCGCTCCGCATGGGAGAGGTCGTCATCGTCCTCGCCGCCGTCGCCGGCATGCTCCTCGATGACTTCCTCGATCTGGTCGCGCAGGCTCGGCTCCTGCTCTGGCGCAAAGAGCGCGCGGAGCCCGCGCCACCATCGTCCGCCGCTGTCTGCGGCGCTGCTACTACTGTCGTCTGGCATCGTCTTTCTTTGTGCCGCTCCGAAGGCCTCAGTCGCTAACCGAAATAGGTGCGTGCGCGCAATCCCCGCGAGCGCGGATTGATAACCGAAGGCACTGCCGAAGCGGCCACCGGTGCTCTGCCGTTCAGTCCTCGCGGATCAGATAGGGATCGGCGATATCGAGCCTGGCCAGCGCGACCCGCTCAAGATCTTCCATCGCCTCGGCCTCGTCATCCTCCAGATGGTCATAGCCCAGAAGGTGGAGGGTGCCGTGAACGATCAGATGCGTGGCATGCTCGC
Source organism: Zymomonas sp. (assembly GCA_027489105.1). The sequence continues at coordinate 2,059 of JAIYAJ010000532.1, forward strand.
TCGCCGACACGCCCTTCTCGGCCGCCTCGCGCACGCAGACCCCGTGCGCGAGGATGATGTCGCCGAGCAGGACTTCGCCGTCGTCGCTATTGTCGAGCGTCTCGATCAGGTCGGGCTGGACCATCGGGAAGCTCAGCACGTTGGTCGGCTTGTCCTTCTGCCGATATTGCCGGTTGAGCGCATGGACCTCGTCATCATCGGCCAGGCGCACCGAGATTTCGGCGGTAAAGGCGGCATTGAGCAAGCCCGCATGCGGCGAGATCGAGAGCGCCGCAGTGACGGCCTCGATCGCCAGAGCCTCCCAGTCGGTGCCGTCGTCCCAACAGTCTTCCGCCTGCACGGCAACGTCGATCATGCGGCGTCGGGTCCTTCATAGGCCTCGACGATCCGACCGACGATCGGGTGCCGGACGACATCGGCGGCGCCGAAGCGGATCGTGGCGATGCCGTCGACCCCTTCGAGACGGCCGACCGCATCGGCGAGGCCCGACTTGCCGATGTCGGGAAGGTCGATCTGCCGGGGATCGCCGCACACCACCATCCGGCTGTTCTGGCCGAAGCGGGTCAGGAACATCTTCATCTGCGCGGGTGTCGTGTTCTGCGCCTCGTCGAGGATGACGAAGGCATCGGAGAGCGTCCGGCCGCGCATGAACGCGATCGGCGCGATCTCGATCTCGCCCGAGGCGATGCGCCGTTCGACCTGCTCGGTCGGCAGCATGTCGTAGAGCGCGTCGTAGAGCGGGCGGAGATAGGGGTCGACCTTCTCCTTCATGTCGCCCGGGAGGAAGCCCAGTCGCTCGCCCGCTTCG
>JAIYAJ010000301.1 GCA_027489105.1 Zymomonas sp.
GGCAGCTCTTCGGATCGCCCTGCGGGCCGATCGGGCCGATCTTCACCGGGACCGGCGTCACCACCTCATAGGTGACGACCCGGTCGACCTGCGGCTTCCAGTCATCGCGCACCGCAAGCCGCTCGCGTACGTCCTCGACGCTGGTGATCCGGTCGAATGTGCCGAAGCTGCCCGGCATTTCGGGCGTCTGCGTGCCACCTATCGCCATCTGGAAGCGCGTGCCGACGGGCAGGGTGCTGTCATAGGCGCTGTACCAGTCTGGCCAGGGGGAGGCCCCGCCGACCAGCAGTGCATAGGCCTTGGTCGCGGCCTCATCGTTGGCATAGCGCCAGCGATTGGCATCCCACCAGATCTTGCCCGGCGGGCTGTCGAGCGAGTCGGCGCCCTTGCCGCAGGACGGTGCCGGGACGGCGGCTGCCGTGCGTACGGTTCCGGTCTGCGCACAGGCCGCCGCCAGCAGCAGGAGCAACGGCGTCGCACGTTCGACGATCTTCATGTTTCGTACCCCCAACAATTCCCCTGCGCTGTGATAGCTTGGGGTGGAGGGGTGAGGCGAGCCTCTTCGTGGGGCGGATCAGTCGCGCAAGCGGACGTCAGAATTGCCCCAGCGCGCGCGTTGGGCTCGTTCGCGCTGGACCTGGGCGGGGGACTTCATGGTCCGGAAACCGCGCGCATAGCGACGGCGGCGGCGCGCGCGCCAGTCGTGGACGACAGCGATGACGACCCAGCCGAGGATCACCGATCCGAAGAGCGACAGCGCGCCCCATTGGATGATCGGTTCGTTGATCACTTCGCTGCTCCTTGACTGGGTCCCAGGCTTCCGGGTGGTCCTATAATAGCAGGCTGGCGGTGAAGCGGGTGTAAACGACTGTAATGTGCAGCTCGTTTACAATTGCTCCGTTGATGCCCCTTGAAAGCTGACAATGCCGCCTCATATCGGAGATGCGGGCCGGGCCCCTCTGGCGATCCTGCGGGATCGTGATGTCGGACCGCATCGGGTGATCTCGATGCCGGGTCCGGTTCCAAAACCCCGCGACAGGTCCCCCGATCGATCAGATCGAAGGGAACCCGCAATGTCCACCATGATGTACCGCCTGACCGATATCCGCCACCGGATCGAGGAAGAGATTCGATCGGAGCTGTCGCGCCGCTCGCCCAGCTTTCTGCGCCTTCTCCGCCTGCGCCGCCTTGACGCGCTGGTGCACGAGCGGCTGTCGATGCGACTCCGGACGCTGGCGCCGGGCTGAGGCAGGGCTCAGCGGAGTCCGATGGCTGCCGCGATCAGCGCCGATCCGGCAAAGATCGCCGCCGCAAGCCAGCGCAGCGTTCCGATAAGCGCAGAGGACGAGTCCGCTCGCGCGCTCGGCGCCGGCGCCTCAAGGCGCGCGACCGCCGCCCGAATAAGGCGCGGCGCATCGTCGCCAGCGCGGAGCAGTTCGCGGCCGACCGACTCGAGGGTGGTTTTCCACCGCGCCGGCGACAGGCGGTGCATCGCGATGCGCAGGGTCGACCGCTCGATCGCCTGCGACAGGTCGAAATCGGGGACGATGCCCGACAGCACGCCGTCGATCGTCATCAGCGCCTTGAAGATCAGCAGCAGATCGGCGGGCAGGACCAGCTTTTCGGCGCGCATGAGGGCCATGAAGTCGGCGACCATCGCCGCGAGCATTATGCGCTGTCCGCCATGCCGCGCGATCAGCCGGTTGGCGGTCCGGTGGATGTTGGCGGCGGGCACGACCCCGGTCGACCAGTGCTGCAGCACGCTCGCCAGTTCCTCTGGATCGGAGGTGGCGAACGAGCGGACGAAATCGATGAACTCTTCCCGGCGGCGCGGCGAGACATGGCCCAGCATGCCCAGGTCGAGCAGGGCGATCCGATTGCCCTCCAGGCACAGCAGGTTGCCGGGATGCGGATCGGCATGGAAGCGGCCGTTGATCAGCACCATGTCGAGGACGAGATCGGCGCCGAGTTCGGCGATCGCCTGCGGCTCTACGCCTATGCTGCGCAAAGCTTCGGCGCTGCTCGGCGGGACGCCGTCGACATGGTCCATGACGAGCAGCGTTTCCGACGTCCATTGCCAGTGGATCCCGGGCACCACCACGCGCGGATCGTCGCGAAAGTCGGCGCGCAGGCGTTCGGCGTTGCGGCCCTCATTGGCGAAGTCAAGTTCCTCCAGCACGGCATCGGCCAGGCTGCGGACGAGGTCGGTCGGGGCATAGCGGCACATCTCGGCGCTGCTCGCTTCCGCGATGGCCGCCAGCTGAGCGAGCAGGCGCAGATCGGCGCGCATCCGCCGATCTATGCCGGGGCGACGGATCTTGAGGACGACCGGGCGCCCGTCATGCGTAGTCGCGCGATGAACCTGCGCCATCGATGCGGCTGCCAAAGGCTGGACGTCGAAGGATGCGAAGGCCTCTTCCGGTTGTTCTCCAAGAGCTTGTTCGACGATATTACGAATCTGTTCAAAGGGCAGGGTTGGGGCGCTGCTATGCAGCGTCTCCAGTTCGCCGATCCATTCGGGCGGCAGCAGGTCACTGCGGGTCGCGAGAATTTGACCCAGCTTGATGAAGGTCGGTCCCAGCGCCTCCAGCGCGAGACGGGTGCGGCGCGCTAGGCCATCGTCGCCAGGATCGCCGCCCTCCGATGCCGCGCGATCGAGACCGAGGCGCGAGAGCAGAACGCTCAAGCCGAAGCGCGAAGCGATACCCAGGATTTCGGCCAGACGCTCCCGGTCCCGCGCGGCGACCCGCAAACTCTGCAACATCGTCCGCTCAGCCGATCGCCCGGCCCGCCGCCTTGGCGATCAGCCGGTTCACATAGTCGATCTTGCCGGTGACAGCCGGCGACAGGTGGAAAGGATAGAGGTCGGGCTGGCCCATGCTGCGGTTGATCGTGTTGAGCGCGAAGCTCCACGGGATCATCTGCCGGCCCAGCGCCTCGGTCGAGGCGGTGTAGGGATCGAAATCGACATGGCCGGCGGGGGTGGCATCGGGGCCGTCGAGCGCGGCCATGCGCATGTCGAATCCACCGATCGAGGCGAGCGTGTCGACCATGTGCAGATAATGGGCGAAGGTCTCCGCGAAATCCTCCCACGGATGTGACGTCGCATAGTAGCTGACATGCTCGTCGGTCCAGATCTTGGATCCCTGGGCGGCATAATGATCGGCGAGCGCCTGCGAATAATCGAGGCGGTCGTCGCCGAACACCGCGCGACAGGCCTCGAGCTCCGCGGGGTCGATTTCGACCAGCCGGGCCCAGTAATGATGGCCGACTTCATGGCGAAAATGTCCCAGCAGGGTGCGATAGGGCTCCCCCATCCGCGTTCGCGCCCGTTCGCGCTCCGCATCGTCCGCCTCGATCAGGTTGAGCGTGATGAGACCGTCGTCATGGCCGGTGTAGACCTCCGGTTCGCCCTGTATCTCGGCTGAGGGGTCGTAGAGAAAGTCGAATGCAAGCCCCTGAATGTTGGCAGATTCTTGACCCTTGGTTTCCAGGGGGAGTCCAAGCTTGATCAGCGTGTGGAACAGGCGCCGCTTGGCGGCCTCGATGCGCGCCCAGCGTTCCGGCACCGTCGAAACGGTCAGGTCGGGTATGGTGTGGTTGTGACGGCACGCCCGGCAATAGGGGCTGTCGTCGGCCGCCGGGACCAGCCAGTTGCAAACGCCGTGATCGTCATTGTTCGCGCAGACGACCACGTCACGTGCCTGGCCGCCCTCGCTGCGCCAGGTGGTTGCGCCGTCGCCCAGAAAGAGGAAGGCATCCACATCGGGGTCGTAGCCGAGGGTAAAGCCGCAGCCCGGACACACCCGCGCCTCGAAATGGAGGGGGCGGTGGCAGTTCGGGCAGGGGAAAGGCGCCATGATGAGGGCAACTCGCTTGCAGTTGGAACGATCAGGCCGCAGAACGCGGGGCAGGCCGGGCAAGTTGCCGCCCGATCGATGTATTTTTCACTTGCGGAACGGCACGCCGGTACACATCTCACTTGTGGCATTTATGCAACAGGTGCGACGTTAGGATGACGACGACGACGATGGCTGATCTCTATTCGAAGCTGGGGCTGAAGCGCGGGGCGGACGAGGCCGAGATCAAGAAGGCTTATCGCAAGCTGGCGAAGGAGCTTCACCCCGATCGCAACAGCGAAAATCCCAAGGCAGCCGAGCGCTTTGCGGAGCTGACGGCCGCCTATGACCTGCTGTCGGACCGCGACAAGCGCGCGCAATATGACCGGGGCGAGATCGACGAGCAGGGCAATCCGCGCGGGCCCTTCGGCTTTGGCGGGCGCGGCGGCGGCGGGTTCAACCCCGGTGCGGGCCCGGGCGGCGCCAGTTTCGAGTTCGGCGACGGTGCGGACTTCGGCGATATCTTCGAAGGCATATTCGGCCGGTCGCGCGGCGCTGGCGCCGGTCCCGGCCCTGGTGCTGCCCGACGGGGCGGCTTCGGCGGCTTTGGTACACAGGGCGGCGGGCGCCCGATGCGCGGCGCGGACGTGTCCTACAAACTGAGCGTCCCCTTCGAAGATGCTGCCGCGCTCAAGCCGCAGCGGATCAGCCTGCCGAGCGGCAAGACGATCGACGTCAAGCTGCCCAATGGCGTCGAGACCGGCACCCAGATGCGGCTTGCCGGGCAGGGGGACGAGGGTCCGGGCGGGCGCGGCGACGCGATCGTCACGGTCGAACTGCGTCCGCACCGCTATTTCACCCGCGACGGCGACGACGTCCGGCTTGACCTGCCCGTCGCTCTGGAAGAGGCGGTGCTGGGCGAAAAGGTCCGCGTGCCGACCGTGGACGGCGCGGTCATGCTCGCTATCCCGAAGGGCACCACATCCGGCAAGACGCTGCGCCTGAAAGGCAAGGGTTTCCATCGCAAGGATGGCAGCCGCGGCGATCAGCTGGTCACGGTCATGATCGATATTCCGCAGGGGGATGCGGAACTTGAAGCCTTTGTCGAGCGCTGGAGCGGCAAGGGCCAGCGCAATCCGCGCGCCCAGTTCGAATAGGCGAAGGAACGGGCGGGTGACGGCAGGGGTTTCGGGGCGGTTTCGCGATGCTGGATGAATCCCCCGAAGCCCGCCGCCAACGCCCCCTCGAAACCCATCTCGACCAGCTCCGCCCTGGTGGACGCATCTTCCTGGTGCTCAAGCGCGCGGCGATCGGCGTCTATTCGGACGGGTTCATCCACGCCGGCAACATCGCCTATCTCGCGCTGTTGACGATGTTTCCTTTCTTCATCGTCATGGCGGCGCTGGCGCAGCTGGTCGGGCGGACCCCCGATGTCCAGCAAGCCGTCTATGGTTTCCTCGCAACGGTGCCGACATCGGTCCGCGATCTCGTCGCTCAGCCCATCAACGACGTTCTTGCCGCCAACAACAAGGGGACGCTGCTCTGGTTCGGCGCGCTGATCGGGCTGTGGACCGTGGGCAGCTTCGTCGAAACGATCCGCGACATCCTTTACCGCGCTTATGGCGTGAAGCCGAGCAAGGGATTCTGGCATTATCGCGCGGGGAGCATCCTGATCATCGTCGTCTCGGTGGTCATGGCGATGGCCGCGTTCAGCGCGCAGGTCGTGCTGACCGGCGTCGAGCAGTTCGTCGTCCGGCTGCTGCCCTTCGCGGAAGGGTTCACCGCGCTGATCAGCGTCTCGCGCATCGCCCCGCTGCTCATGCTTATCGGTGCACTCTACGCCTTGTTCACGGTTCTCGCCCCGGCACGCTACCGGATGACGGGTTGCCCCAAATGGCCGGGCGCCCTGTTCACCGCTAGCTGGTGGATGGCGGTGACGATGCTGCTGCCCCTCGTCGTGGGTGCTTTCGGCGGCTATGGGCGCACCTATGGCAGTCTGGCGGGGGTCATCGTGACCCTGCTGTTCTTCTGGCTGGTGGGGTTGGGGCTGGTCTTTGGCGCGCACCTCAACGCGGCACTAGCCGAAACCCCGGAAACTTCTGTAAAGGAAGCCGCGCCGAACGAATAAGGGAGTTGTCGTGGCCGGTTTGATGAAGGGGAAACGCGGGCTGATCATGGGCCTTGCCAATGATCGGTCGCTGGCTTGGGGCATCGCCAAGGCTCTCCACGAGCAGGGCGCCGAGATGGCGTTCAGCTATCAGGGCGAGGCACTCGAACGGCGCGTGCGGCCGCTGGCCGAGCAGGTCGGTTCCGA
>JAIYAJ010000580.1 GCA_027489105.1 Zymomonas sp.
CCGCGACGCTCAGCCGCAATTCGCCCTGCCCGTGCGGGTCGGGGTTGAAGTACAAGCACTGCCACGGCGCGCTCTGATCGAAGGCATGCCGCGCCCTTGAAACAGCGCGGCACCCTTCCGATGATCGCCGCGTCGCCGGGAGGGGGGCGATTGAGGATCATGGCCATGACCGGTCTCCATGCCTGATCCGACGCACCATTCCGGCGATACCGACGACGGCCGGCCCATTCATGGTCCGGTGAAGCGCTGGGCATGGTTCCTGCTGGGCTGGGTGATGGTCGGTCTCGGCTTCATCGGCGCGATGTTGCCGGTCATGCCGACGACGATCTTTCTGATCCTGGCAGCCGCCTGTTTCGGCCATTCCAGTCCGCGCTTCGAACGCTGGCTGCTTGAGCATCGCTGGTTCGGGGAGCCGATTCGCCGCTGGCGGGAGAATCGCGCCATCCCCTTCAAGGCGAAGATCATCGCCATCGTCAGTATGGCCGGGGGCTTCGTCATGATGCTGCTCACCGCCGCGCCGCCGCTCTGGGCCGATCTGGTCGTGGCAGCGTCGCTGACCGTCTGCGCCGCCTATGTCGCGACCCGCCCCAATGGCTGAGACCGTGCGCAAGCCGCTCAAGAATTAACGAAAGTTTGCAATCGCGCCTTTCCCTTATCCTTCATCCCTATCTATTAAGGATGCGGGCAAGGGGCACCGAAGGAGCAAGGCCAATTCCGCCGGAGACCGTAGCAGAGGCCATTCATCTGCTGACCATCGCCGAGTCCCTCGCGGGGGCAGGCCATTGGCGGTCGGATGCTTCGCGCAATTTCTTCCTTTGGTCTCCCGAGATCTACCGCATTCTCGGCCTCGATCCGGACACGCCGCCGACCGTAGACGTCGTCTGCAGCCATTATCATCCCGACGACGTGCAACGGATCATGCTGTCGATGCAGGAATCGACCGCAACGGGTATTCTCGCACCCTTCCGCTTTCGCTGGATCCGCCCCGATGGGCAGACGATCCACGTCCAGGTTGCCGGCCGCGTGAACCAGGGCACCGAGATGATCGGCATCATGCGCGACGTCACGCAGGAGGTGGAGACCGAGCGCGCATTGCTCGCGACACGCGATCAGGTGCGCGCGGCGGAGCGCGGCAAGGCGGAAATGCTCGAACTGCTGCGCCGCGAAGTCCGCGGACCGATCCAGTCGCTCATGACGTCGCTCGACAGCCTTCGGCTCAGCACGGGCGAAGCGCAGCGCACGGCGCAGATCGCCACATTGGCGCAGACCGCGGACGGCGTGCTGGGCGTGATCGACGAGATGCTCGATTTCACCCGCGTCGATGCTGGCCGGGTCGTCATAGAGAGCATCAATTTCGACCTGCGCGCGCTGGTTCGCACCACCGCCGACCTGTTCGCCGGAGCGGCCGCCGCCAAAGGTCTGACGCTTGAGGGCCATGGTCTCGACGGTGAGCCGGTCGCAGTCCGCGGCGATCCCGCGCGGTTGCAGCAGATATTGTCGAACCTGCTCGGCAACGCCGTCAAATACACCGGATCGGGCATCGTCTCGATCGCGCTGTCGCCGACCCGGTCCGATGACGAGAGCGACTGGTGGATGGTGATCGTCCGCGACAGCGGCCAGGGGATCGACCAGGAGATATTGGGCCGCATCTTCGCGCGTGGCGAGCAGGTCGACGCGGCACGGCTCCGCCTGCATGGCCGCAGCGGACTGGGGCTGGCGATCAGCCAGCAGCTCGCCGAAGCCATGGGCGGTTCGATCGCGGTGTCGAGCGACGCGGGCAAGGGAACGACCTTCTCGATCGAACTCCCCTTCCGGCGCAGCGACGGCGTCCTCCAACTGTCGCCCGAGCATGAGACGACCGGGCCGATGCGCATCCTGCTGGCGGAGGACAATCCGATCAACCGCCGGCTGATGGCAGGCCTGCTCAGCCGCGAGGGCCATGACGTGGTCGCCGTCGAGGACGGCCGCAAGGCGCTGTCCGCCATCGCCACCCAGCCCTTCGACCTCGTCCTCATGGACATGCAGATGCCCGAGCTCGACGGGCTCGATGCAACCCGCGCCGTCCGCGCACTCGACCCCCCTGCGGCGAATGTGCCGATCCTCGCGATCAGCGCGGATTCCGCACCCGAGCGCCGCCGCATCTATTTCGATGCGGGCATCGACAGCTTCCTGCCCAAGCCGATCGTCTCCAGCCAGCTGCTCGAGATGATCGGAACGATGCGCCGCGCCCGGCCGGCGGCTTCATCATCGAGCGGGGACCGGTTCGACCGTGAGCGGCTGAACCTGCTGGTCGAGCAGGCAGGCTATGAGGAAGCCGCATTGCTGATGCGCACATTGCTCGCCGATCTGGCCGATCGCCCGCGCCGGATCGCCGCCGCCATCCGCGCACAGGCGTGGGAAATCGCGGCGGCCGAGGCTGACGCGTTGCGAACGATGCTCGACTGCTTCGGCACCTTCAGCCTGTCCCGGCTGCTCGCCGCCATCGGCCGCCAATGCAGTCGGCGCGAATGCCAGCCTGCCGTGGTCGCCGAACTGTTCGACCAGGCCAAGGCGCTTGCCATCGTTCTGGAGCAGGAGATGGGATCGCCGGCGGCCATCAGCCCCGCTGCCGTTTCAACCGGGTAGGCGCATATCCGCCACGGCGGATCCGATCAGAGGCCGAGCGCCGCGTCGCTCGCCAGCTTGTCGGCCCGTTCATTGTCGGGATGGCCGGCATGGCCTTTGACCCAGACCCAGTCGATCCGGTGCTGCGTCGAGGCGGCGAGAAGCTCCTGCCAGAGCTCTGCATTCTTGACCGGCTTCTTGTCTGCCGTCTTCCAGCCATTGCGACGCCAGCCATGAATCCACTTGGTGAGACCATCCATGACATAGCGGCTGTCGGTCGACAGCTTGATCCGGCAGGGGCGGTTGAGCGCCTGCAATGCCTTGATCGCCGCGGTCAGCTCCATCCGGTTGTTGGTCGACGGATTTTCCCCGCCCGACAGTTCCTTCTCGCGCCCGCCGAAGCGCAGCACCGCGCCCCAGCCCCCGGGTCCGGGATTGCCCTTGCACGCGCCATCGGTCGCGATCTCGACATAGGGAAGCTCGTCCATGACGGTCAGCCCGATGCCAGCAGCATTTCGGGATCGACCTCGGCATAGAAGTCCAGCCGGCGCTGGAAGGCGAGCGGGTCCTTCCGGGTGACCAGAGCGTCGGCCGGCGTGTTGAGCCAGTCCCAGGCACGGGTCAGCAGGAAGCGCAGGCAGGATCCCCGCGCGAGAATCGGGAAAGCGAGGCGCTCTTCCGTCGAAAGACCGAAGCGGCGATCATAGCCAGCGATCAGCGAGCGCCCGAGATCGGGATGATAGCCGGTGCCGTCATTTTCGAAGCACCAGGCGCTATGCGTCACGGCCACGTCCCAGGCGCGGATATCGGTGCAGGCGAAATAGAAATCGATTACCCCGCTGACCTCGTCGCCGAGCATCAGCACATTGTCCGGGAACAGATCGGCATGGATCACCGACGTCGCCAGATGGCGCGGCCAGTTGGCCTCCAGAAATGCGAGTTCGCCCATGACCCGCGCGCGCAGGCCGGGCGAGATGCGGTCGAGATCTTCGCCGCAGCGTTCGGCCAGCGCGCGCCATCCGGCGATGTCGAGGCTGTTGGGGCGACCAAGCCTGAAATCGGCGAGCGCGCGGTGCATGTCGCCAAGCGCACCGCCCGCCGCAAAGGCCTGGGTCGGGGTCGGGTGGGTTACGGACACGCCCTGCAGGAATTCGATCAGGCAGGCGGGCCGCCCGGCGAGCGTCTGAAGCTGCTCACCGCGCCGGTCGCTGAGCATTCGGGGGATGTTGAGCCCCTTAGACGCCAGATGATCGGTCAGCGCGCAGAAGAAGGGGAGATCGGCCGCGTCGACGCGCTTCTCGTAAAGGGTGAGGATGAAGCGCCCGCCGGTCGTTTCGACCAGATAGTTGCTGTTCTCGACGCCCTCCGCGATCCCCTTGGCCGAGAGCAGCGTACCGACGTCATACCGGCGCAGGAAGTCGCTCATCGCCTCGGTCGAGACCTGCGTGTACACGGCCATCGTCGACGTTCCTTCAGGCCACGAGCGCGCGCGGCAGCTTGAACAACATATTCTCGGTCACCGTCGCCGCTTCGGTCTCGCTGACGGTGAAGCGGGTGCCGAGCAGGTCGACGACCTCGCGGACGAGAACTTCGGGCGCAGACGCCCCGGCGGTGATGCCCAGCGTGGCGACGCCTTCTAGCCAAGCAAAGTCGATCTCGCTCGCGCGCTGGATGAGCCGCGCCTTCACGCCGCTGCGCTCGGCTACCTCGACGAGGCGCAGCGAGTTGGAGCTGTTGGGCGCTCCGATCACCAGCATCGCGTCGCAGCGCTCGGCGATCGCCTTGACCGCGCCCTGCCGGTTGGACGTGGCATAGCAGATGTCCTCGCTGTCGGGGGCGACGATCTCCGGGAAGCGGCGGCGCACGGCAGCGATGATCTCGGCGGTGTCGTCGACCGACAGCGTCGTCTGGCTGAGGAAGGCCAGCGGCACGCCATCGGGCACCGCGATCGTCTCGGCATCGGCGACCGTCTCGATCAAGGTGATCGCGCCGTCGGGAACCTGCCCGAAGGTCCCGATGACCTCAGGATGGCCGCGATGGCCGATGAACAGAATATGCTGCCCGTTCTTCACCAGGCGCTCTGCCTGACGGTGCACTTTGGACACGAGCGGGCAGGTTGCATCGAGAAAGTTGAGGCCGCGCTCGATCGCCTTGGCCGGCACCGCCTTGGGCACGCCATGGGCCGAGAAGACCACGGGCACGCCATCGGGCACCTCGTCCAGCTCCTCGACGAAGATCGCGCCCTTGGCCTTCAGGTCGTCGACGACATATTTGTTGTGGACGATCTCATGCCGGACATAGACCGGCGGACCGAATTTCTCGATCGTCAGCTCGACGATGCGGATCGCGCGATCGACCCCCGCACAGAAGCCGCGCGGCGCGGCGATCAACAGGTTCAGCGGCGGCAGCGACGATGCGGTCATGGCATAGCGCATAGGCGATTGCGCGGCGGGGCGGAAGCCGCTTCGACGTCGGCCGTCCAAAAGCCTGTGCCGGGCGGCGGACGGAGCAGGCCGGTTTGCAAAGCGCTTCCCCCTGCGCCGAACTGGCTCTATGGATGCGCGACCGGGCGGCGCCCCCGATCCGCCACGGCCGACGAAGTGAAGGATGCCTGCTCCGTGCGATTCCCCAAGACCTCCGCGATTCTCCTCGCCGCACTGACGCTCGCAGCCTGCAAGACGGACACCGAATTTGACGAGCGCGGCGGCTTCAAGATCGCGCGCTCGCCTTGCCCCGCGGCGGCTATCCCGACCTACACCGGCGACATCACGCTGTTCGATCCGCCGGCCGAACGCCGCGTCGAGGCGATCGACGTGACCGCCGCCATCGCCAATCTGAAATCCGCCTGCACCGACAGCCGCGGCGCGGCGCAGGTCCAGCTGCGGGTCGATTTCGATGTCTTCGCCCGCCGCACCAATGCCGGCGCTGCGCGCACGGTGACGCTGCCCTATTTCGCGACGGTTCTGCGCGCCGGTACCGAGATCCAGGCGAAGCAGCTCGGTACGGTGACGATCGAGTTCCCGGCAGGGCAGCTGCGCGGATCGGCCCATGCCTCCGCCACCGCCGTGGTGACGCGCGCGGCGGCCACGCTGCCGCCGGAAGTGCTCGAGCGGGTCAACCGCAAGCGCAAGGCCGGCGACGCCGACGCCGCGCTCGATCCGATGAACGAGCCGAGCGTGCGCGAAGCGATGAACCAGGCCAATTTCGAGCTGCTGGTCGGCTTCCAGCTCAGCGAAAGCCAGCTCGCCTACAACGCCGCGCGCTAAGCGGGCGGGCGGGCTGCCCGCGCCTTCTCCACAGCCATTCGCGCCCGGCCTCATTCCAGCGTTGACTTAGGCCGGGCCGCGCGCCAAGGCAGCCAAGTCGTCGCCGGGCAACCGGTGCTGGCCATGCGGGAGAGTGCCGGGTCCGTCCCGGCCGCCGAAGGAGCAACCGCCCCGGAATCTCTCAGGTCACCGGACCGCGTGGCAAGGATCGACACTCTGGAAAGCGGATGGGCGGGAAACTGCGCCATCCCACCGAAGGGGTAAGCCGGACCGTCGCAGGTTCGGCGAAAGCTCTCAGGTTCCGTGACAGAGGGGGCAATGACCGGCGGGCGCGGTGCGTCCGGCCGTCATTGACCGTCACGGAGAACAGAGTGAACGACGAAGACGATATCGCCGACATCATCCAGACCTTGCCGCTCGACGGCTGGCATCGCGATCGCGGCGCCCGGATGGTGTCGTTCGCCGGCTATTCGATGCCGATCCAATATGAGGGCATCATCGCCGAGCATCTGTGGACGCGCGAGTCCGCCGGGCTGTTCGACGTGTCGCATATGGGCCAGCTTCTGGTCGGCGGCGACGGTGTCGACGTCGCGCTCGAAACGATCATGCCGGGCGATTTCGTCAATCTCGGCACCGACCGGATGCGCTATTCGCTGCTGCTCGACGAGCAGGGCGGCATCCTCGACGACCTGATGGTCACGCGCCGCGCGGGCGACTTCTATCTCGTCGTCAACGGCGCGATGAAGGCCGACGACATCGCCCATCTCCATGAGACGCTCCCCGAGGAGCTCGTCCTCAACCATCTCGACGAACATGCGCTTCTGGCGCTGCAGGGACCGAAGGCGGTCGACGCGCTGTCGCGGGTCTGCCCCGGCGTCGAACTGCTGACCTTCATGTCGGGCGGCGCCTTCACCCTTGCGGGCGCACCGGTGTGGATCAGCCGCTCTGGCTATACCGGCGAGGACGGCTATGAAATCTCGATCCCCGGTGAGGCGGCCGAGGCGGTCGCCCATCTGCTCGCGGCCCAGCCCGAGGTGAAGCCGATCGGTCTCGGCGCGCGCGATTCGCTGCGGCTCGAGGCGGGACTGCCGCTCTACGGCCATGATCTCGACACCGGCACCGATCCGGCGATGGCGGGCCTCGGCTTCGCGGTGCCCAAGCGCCGCCGGCTCGAAGGCGGGTTCCCCGGCGCCACCACCGTCTGCCGCCACCTCGCTGAAGGCGCTCCGCGCAAGCGCGTCGGGCTGATCCTGAGCGGCCGCCAGCCGGCGCGCGAAGGCGCCGATATCTTCGACGGCGACGTGAAAGTCGGCACGATCACCTCGGGCGGCTTCTCGCCCTCGCTGCAGGTGCCGATCGCGATGGGCTATGTCGCCGCCGGCCATGCCGAGACCAATCGCGCGCTGCAGATCGAGGTGCGCGGCAAGCGGCTCGACGCCGTCGTCGCCCCGATGCCTTTCGTCCCTCACCGTTACGTCCGCCAAGGGAGCTGAGCCCATGACGACCTATTATACCGAAGACCATGAGTGGATCTCCGTCGAGGGCGGCACCGCCACCGTCGGCATCACCGACTATGCCCAGGCACAGCTTGGCGACATCGTCTTCGTCGAGCTGCCGGCACCCGGCACCACCGTGTCGAAGGGCGGCGAAGCGGCCGTGGTCGAGTCGGTCAAGGCCGCGTCGGACGTGTTCGCGCCGGTCACCGGCACGGTGAGCGAGGCCAATGGCGCGCTCGAAGGCGATCCCTCGCTCGTCAACAGCGCGCCCGAGGGCGATGGCTGGTTCTTCAAGCTGACGCTCGCCGACGCCGCCGAGCTCGAGGGCCTGATGAACGCCGAGGGCTACAAGGCCTATTGCGACGGCCTCTGACCGATAGCGGAGCGCCCCCTCGGGTCGCTCCGCCGTCCCGCGACGATGATGACCGGCCCCGCGCCTGGAGACAGAGATGCGTTATCTTCCCCTGACTGATGCCGACCGCAGCGCGATGCTGGCGACGATCGGCGCCGCCTCGATCGACGAGCTGTTCGTCGACGTCCCCGCCGAGGCGCACCAGGCCGGTCCGATCGCGGGCCTGCCGATGCATGCGTCCGAACTGGCGGTCGAGCGTCACATGAACCGCCTCGCCCGGCAGAACCTGACCGCCGGCGATGCGCCCTTCTTCCTCGGCTGCGGCGCCTATCGCCACCATGTGCCCGCCAGCGTCGACCATCTGATCCAGCGCGGCGAGTTCCTGACCAGCTACACCCCCTATCAGCCCGAAATCGCGCAGGGCACGTTGCAGGCGCTGTTCGAGTTCCAGACCCAGGTCGCCCGCCTCTATGGCTGTGACGTCGCCAATGCCTCGATGTACGACGGTTCGACCGCCTGCTGGGAAGCGATCACCATGGCCCGCCGCGTCACGCGGCGCGGCAAGGCGATCCTGTCGGCCGGGCTCCACCCCCATTATGTCTCGCTGGCGCACACCATGGCGCGCTTCACCGGCGACCAGCTCGATACCGCGCTGCCGACGCTCACCCCCGGTGCGCCGGGCGACGACATGGCCCGGCTGCTCGCGGCGGTCGACGGCGACACCAGCTGCGTCGTCGTCCAGAACCCCAACATCCTCGGCCATGTCGCCGACCTGTCCGAGCTTGCCGCGCGCTGCCATGAAAAGGGCGCGCTGCTGATCGCGGTGGTGACCGAACCGGTCGCGCTCGGCGCGATCCGCTCGCCGGGCGAGATGGGTGCGGACATCGTCGTCGGCGAGGGCCAGTCGCTCGGCGTCGGCCTCAACTTCGGCGGCCCCTATGTCGGCCTGTTCGCCTGCAACGAGAAATATGTCCGGCAGATGCCCGGTCGCCTCGCCGGCGTGACGCAGGATGCCGAGGGCCAGCGCGGCTTCGTGCTGACGTTGTCGACCCGCGAACAGCATATCCGCCGCGAAAAGGCGACGTCGAACATCTGCACCAATGCAGGTCTCTGCGCGCTCGCCTTCTCGATCCACCTGACCCCTCTCGGCGAGACCGGGCTGCGCAGGCTCGCCGCGCTCAACCATGCCGGTGCCGTGGCCGCCGCCGACCGGCTCTCGCGCATCGCCGGGGTCGAGCTGGTCAACGACAGCTTCTTCAACGAATTCACCCTCAAGCTGCCGGTCGAAGCCCGCCCGGTGGTCCGCGCGCTCGCCGACAAGGGCGTACTCGGCGGCGTGTCGCTCGGCCGGCTCTATCCGGGTGCGCCCGATCTGGCGGGCGGCCTCGTCGTGGCCGTCACCGAGACGGCGAGCGAGGCGGATGTCGAAACCCTGGCCCAAGCCCTCGAAGCGGAGATCGCGGCATGAGCATGAACAGCGAAGGCCGGGTGACCCGCCCGGAGACCGACGG
>JAIYAJ010000343.1 GCA_027489105.1 Zymomonas sp.
AGCTTCTCCGCTTCCATCGGCAGCCGCTCTTCCGCGTCGCCGTCCAGACCGTCATAGACCGCTCCGACCCGCTCGACATGGGGGCGCAGCAGATCCGTCAGCGCCGCGCCGTCGCTCAGGCCATGCAGCCGCGCGACATTGTCGAGCGCCGCCGGATCCTTCGGCAGGCGGTGGGTCTGCATATCGTCGACCATCTGCAGCCGGTGCTCGATCGTGCGGTACAGCCGGTAGGCGACGGCCATGTCGCTCGCGACTTCGGCGTCGATCCGGCCGGCCTCGCCGAGCGCAGACAGCGCGTCGAGCGTCGCCGGCGCGCGCAGCGCGGGCTCCCGCCCGCCGTGGATCAGCTGGTGGATCTGCGCAAAGAACTCGATCTCGCGGATGCCGCCCCGGCCGCGCTTCAGGTCGTAACCGGGTCCGAGCAACTGGCTTTGTGCGAAATGGTCGCGGATGCGGCGCGATATCTGGCGGATTTCCTGCACCGCCCCGAAATCGAGCGACCGGCGCCAGACGAACGGACGGATCGCCCCGAGAAATTCGGTACCCAGTGCGACATCGCCGGCGGCGGCGCGGGCGCGGATGAAGGCGGCGCGCTCCCAGGGCAGGGCTGCGGATTCATAATAGCTGAGCGCAGCGTCGATCGGCAGCGCGAGCGGCGAGGCTTCGGGCGACGGGCGCAGGCGCAGGTCGACGCGGAATACATAGCCGTTCGCGTCGCGGGTCTGGAGCAGTTCGAGAACCCGGCGGGTGATCCGCACCGCAGCTTCGACCGGTTCCTCGCGGGCCCGGTGTGGCAGGGTCGCGGGGTCGAAGATCAGGATCGGATCGATGTCGGAGGAATAGTTGAGCTCGCGGCTGCCATGTTTGCCCAAGGCGAGCGCGGCCATGCCTCGAGGTTCCTCGCCGGGCGCGCGTTCGAGGATCGCCGCGCGGATCGCGCAGTCGAGCGCATGGTCGGCAAAGGAGGACAGCTGGGCGACCACCTCCTCGAACGAGGCGATGCCCGCGAGGTCGGCGAGAGCGGTGGCGAGCGACACCACCTGTCGTTGCATGCGCAAGATCCGGCCCACATCGTCATCAGCGGAAGCGTCGGCCAAGCCCAGAGCGATCGTCTCGGCCAGGCCGAAGTCACCGAGGCGCTGGACGGTGTCCGAATGTCTGGTGATGAGGCTCGCGAGGAAGGGGGAATGCGCTCTTGCTCTCCGCAGGGCGTCATCCAGCTTATTGTGCCGGTTCTGTACATCCATAATGGATCGATAGGGTATTTGAACGGTAGTGCAACATCCGGAAACTTGCGCGGTTCAGTGCGTTATCTCCTTCATGGAAAAGCGTCCCTCCTCCGATCCTGCCACGATGGCGCGGTTCAGCCGTGGTCGAATCGTGCAGCCGCCGCAGCGGCACGAAGGCCTGGGCAACGCTCTGCGCTCCGCGTTCGACCCGGCGAGCTACGGCATACCGGACGATATGCGGCGGCTGCTTGGCAAGCTCGACGGCCAATAAGAAAAGGGCCTCTCCAGCGATCGGAGGGGCCCTTTTTCATCTCCCTAGATAAGATCTGCCGAAATTCTTCAGTCCCTGCTCAACTGATCCACGTCGGCCATGATCTGCTCGAGCGTCGAAGTCGACGGATCGGTATGATGCTCGCGACGCGACGGCAGCTGGCCATGGTCGAGCAACTGTTCAAGTGCGGTACGACCGCGAGCCACCCGGCTCTTGATCGTGCCAACCGCGCAGCCACAGATGTCCGCCGCTTCTTCGTAGGAAAACCCGCCAGCGCCGACGAGGATCAACGCCTCGCGCTGCGGCTGGGGCAGGTGCAGCAAAGCGCGCTGCATGTCCGCGAGTTCGATATGGCGATCCTGCGCGGCGGGGGCGGAGAGCAGCTTGGCGGCCGCATTCTCGTCCCATTCGCCGCGGAAACGGGCGCGCCGCATCTGCGACAGGAACAGGTTGCGCAGGATGATGAAGGTCCAGGCGCGCATGTTGGTGCCAGCCTGGAAGCGAGCACGTGCCGCCCACGCCTTCATCAGCGTTTCCTGCACCAGATCGTCCGCCAGGTCCCGGTTGCTCGACAGCGAGCGGCCGAAGGCGCGCAGATGCGGGATCACCCGGGCGAGTTCGGTCTTGAACTCGTCATCGGAAAGCGCCGCGTGGGGCACCACCTCGCTGGCTTCGACAAGATTGTCTTCGTCGTCCATGTGGTCAGGCACCCTGTTCGGCTTCGAAACTGCCGCTACTTTCGCCAATATAGCCATCGGCTCCCCGTTGGTTCGGCGGGGACTTCACCATCTCCGCCACGCCGCACCAACGACGAGGCTGCAGGCGAGTTCCCACCGAAACGGAAACGAAACGGATTTCTTCAGGCCTCGATCGTTGCGGCGTTGAAGAATAGCGCCTGGCTGATGGCAGCCTTCACCGTCGACCGCTGGAACGGCTTGGTGATCAGGAAGGTCGGTTCCGGGCGCTCGCCGGTCAGCAGGCGCTCGGGGAAGGCGGTGATGAAGATGACCGGTACGCTGAACTCGGCCAGGATGTCCTTGACCGCATCGATGCCCGAGCTGTCGTCGGCCAGCTGGATGTCGGCAAGGACCAGGCCGGGCCGCTGGGCATGGGCCTGCGCCACCGCCTCGTCGCGGGTCACGGCAACGCCGCTGACATTGTGGCCTAGATCGCGGACGATCGTCTCCAGATCCATCGCGATGATCGGCTCGTCCTCGATGATCAGCACCTCGGTCTGGGTCTGGCGGTCGATCTCGGCAATGGCCTCGGCCACGAGCGCGTCGACCTCTTCGGGAGTCGTTTCGATCAGATAGGCCGCATCCTGAACGGTGAAGCCTTCCATGGCGGTCAGCAGCAGCGCCTGGCGCGACAGCGGCGTGATCCGGCTCAGTCGGGCGTTGGCGATTGCCTCGCGCTCGACGTCGGTGCTGACTGCGGCTTCTGCGAACTCGTCATAATGCGCGGAATTCCAGATAGCCTGGAAGGTGCGGTACAGGCCGACGCGCACGTCGACGTCCTTGGGGAAATCCTCGGGCGCTGCGACGATCGCTTCCAGCGTGGCGCGGACATAGGTGTCGCCGTGCTGCTGGCTGCCGGTCAGCGCGCGGGCATAGCGACGAAGGAACGGCAGGTGCGGGGCGATTTTCTGACCGAGCGACATGTGTATCAACACTCCCTGAAGATATGAAAGCGGGAGACCGCCGTCGTACCGATAGGGAAGGTAGCAGCCCCACCGGTAACGCGGAAGTCGTCCGCCGCCTCAAATTCTAACTCATGAAAAAAGAGGCGCTCGGAGATGGGAACAATCGTCAGAGTTTTTTGTTTCATCGCCGACACGCACATTTTACCAGCACCGGGAAAATGATACGTGTCCGGATCGATCCAGGCGGGGCGGAGTCCATCGGCACCGTTGCGTGGGAGAACATTGGACAACCACATGCAGGTCAGGGGCCAAAGCCGGTTGGCAAAGGAAAGTTCAGGGACGCCCGAGGGCGACAAGAGTGGCGGCAAGTCCACGCAGCGGCGGCGGGAGGAATCCCCGCGCGACGCGAACGTGGGCGATGCCTTGCGTTCCGTCTATTCGCAGGCGGTGGACGAGCCGATTCCCAACGAGTTCCTGGATCTGTTGAACAAGTTGAATTGACCATGTCCGCAGAACCTTCCGTTCCCCTGCGGATCCGCGTCAGGGGCCGGGCAGGCTTCTGATGCGCGGCTTTCCTGATCGTCTGTCCTTCGCGCGGCTACCCAGCGGCACGAAGATGCTCATCATCATGTCGGCGGCGATGCTGCCGCTCGGCCTGATCGCCTTGCTGACCTCGCTGGACATGGCGCGCTCCGCTTCCGCCGAACGGCGCGCGGCAGCGCAGACTGCTGCAGCGCTTTATGTTTCCCAGATCGAAGCTCGCATCAATCGCGGGCTTGACGCGGTGCGCATGGCTGCGGCCAGCGCGCAGGACGCTCCCTTTCTCTGCGCGGCGATCGCCCGCCAGGCCCTCGCCACCCCTTCACGGCCTCCGGTAGCGTTGTTCGACGAGGCCGGGCGCAAGATTTGCCAGTCGCACGGCCCACCCATCCAGCAGGTGGCTGCCAGCCATCCCATGGTCGACCATGTGTGGCTGGACGCGGCGCGCAAGACCTTTCGCCTGACGGCGGTGCGGGACGACGGCAGTTTGCTGGCCGAGGCCGATGTCCCGATCGAAGACGTGCGGCGGGACGTCGCCGGCGATGTCGGTGTTCGTCCGACGAGCGTCACGTTGCGGCAGGGCGACGCCGAGGTCGAGATGTTCGGCGGTGCTTCGCACGTGCCGGACGGTGCACCACTTGTGATATCGCTCCCCGTCAGCGACGGCCGCCTTGCGCTCGTCGCCGAGTTTGCGCCCGCGTCGACCGGTGCGCGCACGCTGCTCCTGATCCTGCTTCCCTTGCTGATGTGGGCGGCAGCGGCCTTCGCCGGCTGGTACATCATCAACCGTCTTCTGCTGTCGCCACTGGCCCAGATCAAGCGCTCGATCGAGGCGTGGGAAGGATCGCGGGGCACCTTTCCGCTGCCGCG
>JAIYAJ010000123.1 GCA_027489105.1 Zymomonas sp.
AGATCGCGTTCGCATGCCGCGCGTTGCTCGATCGAAAGACTGAGGCGCAACGCATAGGCATCGTGGAGCGGGAAGCCCTCGCCGCCGGCCGCGTCATACGCGGTGTCGAGCGCCAAGGCTTCCTCGTAGGTGAGCGACCCGGGGCAGTCGGGATCGCCCTTTTTCCGGCAGGCGGACTCGGTCAGACCGAGAGCCGCTGCCATGCCGTCCCACCCGAGCAAGCCGGCAATGCGGTTCATCGCCTGTTCGAAGGACATCGGGGGGCGGAGTTTCGTCATGCGGCCTCGCCGCGAAAATGTGCCCGGCAGGCATATGGAACGAGGGGCACCTGCCGGGCGATCGCCGCCGGATTCGGGGTAGCGGCGAATCTTGAGAGGGTGGGGGGGCGCCAATCCATAAGGCGGCCGCTATTTGAAGCGACGTGGCGCACTGCGGGTTCTACGCAGGAGAAGCCGGAATAGCGGAGATCAGCCCCCATGCTGCACCTATGCGTCCTTCAGGCCCAGGTGGACCGCGATGCGATGCGACTTGCCACGCAGGCACCGCTTCTGACCCGCCAGGATCTGCCGGACGAGGGGATAGGGGTAACCGTTGCTGTCGGCGAATTCCTTGATGCTGATGCCCATGGCCGACAGCTTGCGGCGCGCGGCGTACACGCGATCGGGATCGAACCCGATCGGCGGCAGCTTTCTGCCCGTGGCTTTCAGCGCGACCGAATCAGTCTGCATGTGTCATCACCCGCATATGGAAACATTCGGGCGCAATATCCTGTGAAAAGCAGGAATGAGCAAGATGAATCTGCATTTAGCAGAGAGGTCGCGACGCGCCTCCGGGAGGAACGCATCAGAATCGAGCCGAAACAGGGCGATTTTGCTGCTCGCGTGGGAGTTAGCGCGGTGAAGCAGAGTGCGTTGGAAGTCGGTAGAAACGATCTCAAGGCGGACTATCTGGCTGCGATCGCGAGCCTGGGGGTGGACGTGATGTACGTCCTCACGGGCGTGCGGTCGCCGGGCGTGCTGTCGGATGAAGACAATAGCCTGATCTCTGCGACTCGGCGCCTGCCGGCGAAACATCGCACGGCCCTGCGGCTGTATCTGGAGGCCCTGTCGGGGGAGGAGACCGATAGCTGAGGCGTGGGCGACCCCGAACCCGATCGGAGCGGCCTTTCGTCCAACAGCTTTGGGCGCGACCGAATCGGTCAGCATGTGTCATCACCCGATATTGGTTACATTCGGGCGCAAAGATCACTAGTTTTGGTGAACAGTCAAGACCTATCCACCAAAATCAAGGAATCGGGCAAGAGATTGCGCGAGGAACGAACGCGCCTCGGCTTCAATCAATCTGATTTTGCGCTGCTCGGTGGGGTGAGTCTCAACACGCAGACGCGTTACGAAACCGGCGCTGGAACGGCGGACATGTCCTATCTTCTCTCAGTCGCTGGACACGGAGTTGACGTGGCATATGTCGTCACTGGCCATCGTTTCGACGCTCAGTTGAAACCGGAAGAAGGCCAATTTCTGGCAACCGCGCGAAAGCTGTCCCCCGAGCAAATTACCCTACTGATCCAATTTATCGACTCCCTGCAGGCTCAACGCTGATTGCATTTGAGGCGGCCATATCGTTCGACCGCAAAGCCATCGCGCACCATAGAACACGAAAGATCGCGGCCATCAGCTGCGCACCTGACGATGCTCCGCCCGTACCGATCGCGGTCGACCTGCCGGCAGGACACCGATTTTCCGGCCGTGAGAGAGCGGAGGTGGTCGCGTGCGGCGATCGGGTCGCCCGGCGTGCAGACCCGCCCTGGACGGCAGGCCCCGGGCATCTCCGGCGCATCGATCCCATAGAGCCGCATCGATCGCCCCTTCGACCCACAGCGAATCGCATCGCCGTCATGGTGCTCGGGTGCTGGGCAGGAGAAAGGCGGTGCTGCCGCATGATTCGCGGATACCGCCTGCACCGGGAAAGGGCCGATCAAGCCCGCCAGGCCGAGGGTGGCGAGCGCGCCTATTCGCAGATCTCTAAGGATGTTCATCGTCGGTTGATCGGTCGCTAGGGCGGCGAACCATAGTGGACAACGTAAGGTAAATCCATTTCGGATCAAATCGGTGTCGATCCCGTTCGCGCGACAATGCATCAGGCGATTTCACTATGAAGGGGGTATTGATGAGCGACGATCAGTCCAGCCATGTTCAGCATCTCGGGCCTGTGCCGCCGCAGCGGCCGGTCGGCGCTCTTTTGGGGATCGGGATCTTCCTGTTCCCGTTGATATTTGTCTGGTTCCTGTTGAGGGCCGGCTATTCAACCATGGCGAGGGTGATTGGCTTTGCCTGGACGGCGCTGACGCTGGTGAGCTTCTTCGCGCTGGCGGGATCTTCGACCGGCGCCGATCAGTCGGCGGCCGCGCCGCAGGAAGCTGCCGGTGCCGAGAGCGCGGAACCGGAGGCCGCCGCGATCCAGGTGACGTCGCGCGAGTTGGCCAAGGCATTTAACGGAAACGAGGTTGCGGCGCAGAAGAAGTACGGTGCCGGCGTGCTCGAGGTGACTGGAGTTGTGGAGGGGATTTCCCTCGACTTCATGGATAATCCCGTGCTGCAGCTTGATGGGCTAAATCAGTTTCAGCAGCCGCAGGCCAGCTTCAGCAAGGATTATGCAGACAAGATCGAGAAGATGTCGAAAGGGGATAAGGTCACCATTCGTTGTGACAAGGTGACCGAAGTCATGAGCGTGCCGCAACTGAGCGGCTGCACCATGTAATGTTCACTCGGATGGCTGCGGGCGAAGACCAATCGCTTGCAGCCACCGGGAAAGTCGCGATAATGGGGGCATCGACGGAAAGCGGGGCTGCCCATAAGGGTCGCCGTCGAATGTGCGCCTGCATGGCCGGTACCCCACGGTAAGGCACTCCCGCATCCCTTTTTTGGCTCTTCGTTAATCGCTTGTGCAGGGATTTTGCGCTATTTCCTTTTCCCTGAATTAAAGGTCATCGGGATATATGGTCTGGCTGCAGCGTTTTGGGGTTATCAGGTGCGCCCAAAATGCCTATATCCGCACAAGTTGTGATTGATGGTTTTAAAGCGTCGTCGGCATTTGGCCGCGATAGAGACCAAGGAGGGTCTTTTAATGCGACACAATCTTAAGCGGACCTTGCCCGCTTACGCGTCGCGCAAGGTTCGATTCCAGCCCAATTACCAGGACGAGGTGAGCGCTGAATATGCAGACGCGCTTGCCCGCCGTATCGATGCGGAGAAGCCGGAAGGCTTCAAGCTCACGCCGGTTTCAGACTCGGGCTGGTAATTGCCCGGAAATTATTTCCCGTTTTCCGTTCTGCCGGCACCATATGACATCGTATGGTGCCGGTTTCCGCATGTAGAGAACCCCGCGCTTCCCGGTCCCTATTCTCGCCCTTCGTTGGTGCGACAGGCGTTTGCCGATCAGGAAGGCAACCCCTGGGTCGAACTGGCGTTCGGGACATCGAAGAATCCGAACCGCCTGCACCCTCTCAATTTCACCGTCTCCAAGCTGTCGGATATGGACGCCTGCGGGCTCTATTATGCCACGCGGTTCGACCTGCAGCGCACCATGACGCTGCCCTTCACCGATGAATTTTTCGAGGTTCGCTTCGGCTTTCATAGCCCGACGATCGGCCGGCTGACCGATTATCAGATCAAGCTTTTGCAGATGCAGATCGCATTTTACCAGCAGGCGACAGCGAACCAGCCATAGTCCCGCTGCGAGGCCGGCGACTAGCGCCGCGCCT
>JAIYAJ010000384.1 GCA_027489105.1 Zymomonas sp.
CAATGCGGCCAAGGCCAATGGCTGCGCGATTCGCATCGGCGTCAATGCCGGTTCCCTCGAAAAAGACCTGCTCGAAAAATATGGCGAGCCCTGCCCGGAAGCGCTTGTCGAAAGCGCGCTCGACCATATCAAGCTGCTGCAGGATCACGACTTCCACGAATATAAGGTCGCGGTGAAGGCGTCCGACGTCTTCCTGGCGGTGTCGGCCTATATGGGCCTGGCCGAGGCGGTCGATTGCCCGCTGCATCTGGGGATCACCGAAGCGGGCGGGCTGATCGGCGGGACGGTCAAGTCGGCCATCGGCATCGGCAATCTTCTGTGGGCCGGGATCGGCGACACGATCCGCGTCTCGCTGTCGGCCGAGCCCGAGGAAGAGGTCCGCGTCGGCTTCGAGATCCTGAAGGCGCTGGGCATCCGCAACCGCGGCGTCCGCGTGGTTTCCTGCCCCAGCTGCGCGCGACAGGGCTTCGACGTGATCCGCACCGTCCAGACGCTGGAAGAGCGGCTGCAGCATATCCGCGTGCCGCTGTCGCTGTCGGTGCTCGGCTGCGTGGTCAACGGCCCCGGCGAAGCGCGCGAGACCGACATCGGCCTGACCGGCGGCGGTGCGGGCAAGCATATGGTCTATCTGTCGGGCGTCACCGACCATACGGTGCAGGACGCCGACATGGTCGATCATATCGTCCGTCTGGTCGAGGCCAAGGCCGCCGAGATCGAGGCCGCCGAAGCCGCGCAGGCCGAAGCCGCCGAATGAGGCCGGCAACAGACGGCTGACGAGGGGGGCTGCCCTGCCAACCGGCTTGGGCAGTCGAGGGGATGAAGGCGCAGATGAAGCAATATCCGGTGCTGGTGGCCTTCGGCGTCGGCTGCCTCGGCATCGCCGTCTTCTCCGCCATGGATGCGGTGGTGAAGGCGCTGACGCTGATCCTCGGCACCTACAACACTTTGCTGTGGCGCAGCTTCGCCGGCATCGGCTTCAGCGGCATCCCCTGGCTGTGGTCGCGCCCCGCCCGCCCCTCGCGCCACGCGATGCGCCTCCATATCGAGCGGGGCGTCGTCTCGGCCGTCATGGCGGTGCTGTTCTTCTGGGGCCTCGCCCGCACGCCGATGGCGCAGGCGGTCGCGCTGACCTTCATCGCGCCGCTGATCGCGCAGGGCCTCGCCGTGCTGCTGCTCAAGGAAAAGATGAAGCGCGGCGCGCTGCTCGGCTCGCTGCTCGGCTTCGGCGGGGTGCTGATCATCCTGTGGGGGCAGAGCAGCGCGAAGATGGGGCCGGAGGCCTTTCTCGGCGCGATCGCGGTGATGCTGTCGGCGGTCTGCTATGCCTATAACATCATCCTGATGCGGCGGCAGGCGCAGGTCGCCGACCCCTATGAGGTCGCCTTCTTCCAGAGCGTGATCGTGGCGCTGAGCCTCGCCGTCGCCATGCCCTGGCTGGCGGAGCTGCCGCCGGTCGAACATTGGCCGATGCTGCTGCTTGCCGCGCTGCTCGCGACCCTGTCGCTGGGACTGCTGGGCTGGGCCTATGCCCGCGCCGAGGCCAGCTATCTGGCGCCGGTCGAGTTCACCGCCTTCATCTGGGCGACGCTGTGGGGCTTCATCTTTTTCGACGAGAAGGTCGGCCTGCCCACGCTGGCCGGCGCCGCTCTCATCGTTACGGGCTGCATGATCGCCGCCCGCGCGCCCAATCTCGAAAGGGACGTCGTTCCATGACCACCGCCTCGCCCGTCACCATCCGCCGCGCCCGGCCCGGCGACGAGCATGACATCCTCCGCCTGATCCGCGACCTCGCCACCTACGAAAAGGAACCCGACGCGGTCGAGGCGACCCCGGAGGGGCTGGCCGCCAAGCTGTTCGGCGATAACCCCCGCGTCTTCGCCCATGTCGCCGAGCGCGACGGCGCCGTCGTCGGCATCGCCGTCTGGTTCTTCAACTTCTCGACCTGGACCGGCCGCCACGGCATCTATCTCGAGGACCTCTATGTCGACCCGCAGGCGCGCGGCGGCGGCATCGCGGGAAAGCTGTTCGAGGCGCTGGGCGAAGCGGCGCGGGCGAACGACTGCGCGCGGATCGACTGGTCGGTACTCGACTGGAACGAACTGGCGAAAGGCCTCTACCGCAAGCTGGGCGCGCGCCACATGCAGGACTGGGAACCGTGGCGGGTCGACGGCGCGGCGCTGGAGGCGTTGGGGAAGCGGGGGTGAGGCCGAAAGATAGTTGAGTGGAGCGCTACGGCAATCCCAACCACTTTAATCAAACAGCGGCTTCGTCCCGATTGTGCGCGCCAAATAACAGTGCAACGATTGCGATATGGCCGTTGCTAGATCGCTCCTTCTGACACTGCTGTCAGCCAGTCTCACTTTTCCGGCCCTAGCCGCCGATGTCACCTGGCATTGGGTGTGGCTATCACCGACCGATAGAGGTTGGGAAACTGTCGAAGGTGAAGCGCTCGTTACATTCAAGGGGTCTACGTTCACCGCTCGGTTGGAAGGACACGCCCGAAACTACGACCCTATCCTTGTGGTCGCGGGCCGGGTTCGAAGCGGCAAGGTTGACGCCACGGTCACGCAAGAGGGAACGGATGCGTCGCCCAGACAATACGTCGGCGAAATGCAATCTATCCGCTCGAAGACCTCCGACCCGGCCAGCGGGTGGGGTGATGAACGTATCACCCTTCGCG
>JAIYAJ010000043.1 GCA_027489105.1 Zymomonas sp.
GAGCCGCTGCGCCGCGAGAAGGTGATCGGATCGAGCCTGGAAGTCGACGTCACCGCGATCAGCTATGATCCGACCGAAGCCGCGCTGCTCCGCTCGGTCGACTTCGCCGAGATCGCGATCGTCGCCAGGGTCGAGGTCGTCGACGGCGACCCCGCCGCCGCTGAGCTCGCCTCAGGATCGGATCCGATCGCCTTCGAGGTCGCCAAGACCGAGGCCGAGAAGTGCGGCCGCTGCTGGCGCCATCTGCCCGAGGTGACGACCGAAGGCGCGCTGTGCGACCGCTGCGAGTCGGTGGTGCATGGCTGATCTTCAAGGGCGACGCCATCGCGCCCTCGGGCTGATCGTCGCCGTCCTCGTCCTGCTCGCCGACCAGATCAGCAAATGGCTGATCATGGGTCCGCTCGCCCTGCCGCAGCGCGGCCTGATCCCGATCATGCCCTTCTTCGACCTGCGCTGGGTCGAGAATTACGGCATCTCGATGGGCTTCCTCGTCGCCGGATCGAATGCCGAGCGCTGGATATTGGTTGCCCTCACCTCCGCCATCGCGATCGGCGTGATCGTCTGGCTGTGGCGGGAGACGGCGCGCGTCGACGTCGCGGCGCTGGGCCTCGTCCTCGGCGGTGCCGTGGGGAATATCGCGGATCGGACACGGCTCGGCTATGTCGCCGACTTCCTCGATCCGCATATCGGCGACTGGCATCCCTTTTTGGTCTTCAATGTCGCGGACGCCGCGATTACCATTGGTGTAGTGATCCTGGTCGCCCGCGCGCTGTTCGCGCGTGAGTCCCGGGACGGTTCGGAGAATATCGATGCGGTCTAAGTTGCTTCTGGGTTCGGCACTGGTCGCGATGACCCTGCTCGCGGCGTGCAGCCGCGGAGACCGCCCCGGCGTGATGGCCGGCCGCTCGTCCAGCCTCGACGCCTTCGCGGTGTCGAAGCGCGCGCCGCTCACCATTCCGCCCGATTTCGCGCTGGTCCCGCCGAAGCCGGGCGCGTCGCGTCCGCAGGAAGCCGATTCGAGCCAGCAGGCGCTGTCGGCGCTGTTCGGCAACACCCAGGCGCCCAAGAGCCAGACCGAGAAGGACATCATCGGCCTGACCAAGACCGTGCCCGAACCCGGTATCCGCTCCTCGGTCGGTGAGATCAGCCAGTCGACCGTCGACAAGGGCAACACCACACGCACCATCCTCGCTGCGGCCGCGACGAACAACGACACGGCCAGCGTCACGCTCGGCAACTGACCGCCCGACCGCCTCTTCTGATCGGGGATGACCCGGCTGCGGCCGGGTCGCTCCCATCCGGCCGGCGATCCTGATATGCTGGAGTTGATCCGGCGACGCCTGTTGACGGCATTGCCGACGCTCGCCGCCGTCATCATCCTGTCTTTCCTGCTGATGCGCCTCGCGCCCGGCGGTCCCTTCGACGGCGAACGCCCGCTCGACCCGCAGACGCGCGAAGCGCTGATGGCGGGCTATGGCCTGAACGAGCCGCTGCACGTCCAGGTCGGCGTCTATGTCTGGCGCCTCCTCCATGGCGATTTCGGGCCGTCGCTCGTCTATCGCGACTTCACCGTCACCGACCTGATCGCGCGCGGACTGCCCGTATCGCTGACATTGGGCGGCCTCGCGCTGCTCCTCGCGCTGCTGATCGGCCTCTCGAGCGGGATGGCCGCCGCCGTCCGTCCCGGCAGCCGCACCGATCGCAGCCTGATGCTGATCGCCACGCTGCTCACCGCCCTTCCCTCCTTCGTCGTCGGCCCGCTGCTCGTCCTGCTGTTGGGGCTGTGGGCTGGGTGGCTGCCTGTGTCGGGCTGGGGCGACGGCGATGTCCCGCATCTCGTCCTGCCGGTGGTCGCACTGGCGCTCCCGACAGCCGGCGCCATCGCGAAGCTGGCGCGGGCCGGCCTCGCCCAGGTGCTGGCACAGGACCATGTCCGCATGGCCCGCGCGCGGGGTTTCGGCGAGCGCCATGTCCTGCTCGTCCACGCACTCCGCCCGGCATTGGTGCCGGTCGCCTCCTATCTGGGTCCGGCGGCGGCCGGGCTGCTGACGGGCGCAGTGGTGATCGAAACCGTGTTCGCCCTGCCCGGCCTCGGCCGCTATTTCGTGCAGGGGGCGCTCAACCGCGACTATCCGCTCGTGATGGGCGTCGTCACCCTCTACGCGGGCCTGATCATCCTGTTCAACCTGCTGGCCGACCTTGCCTATGGCTGGCTCGATCCCCGGACGCGCGGCTGATGCGTGGGCCGCTCGCGATCGTCGCGCTGATCCTGCTCGCGGCGCTGGTCGGGCCCTGGCTCGTCGAGTGGCGCTATGACGCCATCGACTGGGACGCGGTCCGCGCCGCACCGCTGTCGCCGGGCCATCTGCTCGGCACCGACAGCGTCGGGCGCGACCTGCTCGCGCGGACGCTGATCGGCACCCGCGTCACGCTGGGCGTGGCGCTGGCGGCGGCGCTGGTGTCGCTGGTCATCGGGGTGGGTTGGGGCGCCATCGCCGGATGGAAGGGCGGCCGGATCGACGAGGCGATGATGCGGGTCGTCGACGCGCTCTATGCGCTGCCCTTCATGTTCGTCGTCATCCTGCTGATGGTGCTGTTCGGGCGATCGATCCTGCTCGTCTTCCTCGGCATCGGTGCGGTCGAGTGGCTGACCATGGCCCGCGTGGTGCGCGGGCAGATGCTCGCCCTGCGCGAACGCCCTTTCGTGATAGCAGCGGAGGCGGCGGGCACCCCACCGGTCGCGATCGTCCTGCGCCACATGCTCCCCAATCTCGCCGGGGTCGCCATCGCCTATCTGCTGCTGACCATCCCGCAGGTCGTGATGATCGAGAGCTTCCTCTCCTTCCTGGGACTCGGCGTGCAGGAGCCGATGACCTCGCTCGGCATATTGCTCAAGGACGGGGTCGACGACATGGATATCGCTCCCCATGCGATGCTGCTCCCCGCCGTTGTCCTCGTCACCCTGCTGCTGTGCCTGACGCGCATCGGCGAGCGGCTGCGCGACCGGTTCGTCGGATGAGCCTGCTCGCCGCCCGTAACCTGTCGGTCGAAATCGCCGGACGTCCGGTCGTCCATGGCCTCGACTTCACGCTGGAGGCCGGCCGCAGCCTCGCGCTGGTCGGCGCGTCGGGATCGGGCAAGAGCCAGACCTGCCTCGCGCCCTTCGGCCTGTCGGTGGGCAGGGCTGCGGGCTCCTTCCTGCTGGGGGGTGAGGAACTGATCGACCTGCCCGAGCGCCGGCTGCGGCGGATACGCGGCGATACGGTCGGCTTCGTCTTCCAGCAGCCGCTGACCGCACTGACCCCGCATATGACGATCGGCGCCCAGCTTCGCGAGGCATGGACCCAGGCCGACGCCCGCCGTCCTTCGCGCGTGGCAATGGAGGCCGCGCTCGAACGCGTCGGGCTCGACCGGCCGGGCGAACGGCTCGACCAATATCCGCACCGCCTGTCGGGTGGTCAACGGCAGCGCGCGCTGATCGCGATGGCGATCGCCCACAGGCCGAAGCTGCTGGTGGCGGACGAGCCGACCACCGCGCTCGACGCGATATTGCGCGCCGAGATCATGGCGCTGCTCAGCCGCCTCTGCCGCGAGGAGGGCATGGCGCTGCTGCTCGTCAGCCATGATCTGGCGGCGGTGTCGGACCATGCCGATGCCGTGGCGGTGATGGAGCATGGCCGCATCGTCGAGACCGGCCCGACCCGGTCGGTGGTCGACGCCCCGACGACCGAATATGCCCGCGCACTGATCGCCGCCAGCCCCCGGCTCGACCAGCCGCCGCCCGCACTCGGGCCGATCGGCGCGCCGCTGCTGGAGGCGCGCGACGTCTCGGTCTCCTTCCGCAAGCCCGGCTGGCGGGGCGGTCGCCTGCAAGCGGTAGACGGCCTCTCGATCAGCGTCGCCGAGGGCGAGGCCGTCGCGATCGTCGGCGGCTCGGGATCGGGCAAATCGACCTTCGCGCGCGCCATCGCGCGGCTCGGCCCGATCGACGCAGGCGAGGTGCGCTGGCGCGGAGCCCTCCTCCCAGACCGCAAGGCGATGCGCCCGCGCGACCGGGCAGGCCTACAGCCGGTGTTTCAGGATCCGGTCGCCAGCCTCGATCCCCTCTGGACGGTGCGCGACATCGTCGCAGAGCCGCTGCGCCGCCTGCGCCCCGATCTCGACCGGGCTGCGATCGACCAACGCGTCGGCGCGGTACTGACCGAAGCCGGCCTGTCGCCAGACTTGGCGGACCGGCGCCCTTCCGCACTATCGGGCGGACAGGCGCAGCGGGTCGCGATCGCCCGTGCGCTCGGTCCCGATCCGGCGATGCTGCTGCTCGACGAGGCGACCTCGGCGCTCGACGTGCTCGTGGCCGGCACGATCCTCGACCTGCTCGGAACGCTCCAGCGCGAGCGCGGCCTCGCCATATTGATGATCACCCACGACCTCGCCGTCGCACGCCGCCTGTGCCACCGCATCGTCGTGATGGATCGCGGCCGGATCGTCGAGCAAGGCCCCGCCGAAGCGCTGATCGGCGCGCCCAGCCACGCCATCACGCGCCGTCTGGTCGAGGCCAGCCGATCGCAGGTGGGCACGGCCTGACGCCCGATTGCGGCTTTCCGCAAGGACCGGGGCGCCGAGGGTTGACCGGATATTAAGCATTTCTGCCCATCGTAGCCGACAGACGAGGGTCGGAGGCACGCATGTTCGAGAGCGCGATACGGATCGATGCAGGGGCGCCCGCGACTGCCCAGCATTGTTTCGAACTGCTCGACCGCACGCTCGGTCGCTCGACCGACATCGC
>JAIYAJ010000454.1 GCA_027489105.1 Zymomonas sp.
AACGCCTGACGGGGCGCACGGGCGCGATCGAGGGCGATCCGCCGCCCGCCATCCGGCGCGCCATGGCGGCGATCACGGCGCTGCTGACGGGCGAACGGACCGATCTGGGCTTCATCGCCTGCGATGTCGGCGCTCTCGATCCTTTTGCTGCGGAGGTCTACGCCGCCACGCGGTCCATCCCGCCGGGCGAGACGACGACCTATGGCTCGCTGGCATCGCGCATGGGTGGCCGGCACCTCGCCCAGAGGGTCGGCCAGATTCTTGGCCGAAACCCCTTCCCCATCATCGTTCCATGCCACCGCGTCATGGGTGCGAAAGGCCGGCTCACCGGCTTTTCCGCCGAAGGCGGCGTCGAGACGAAGCTCAGGATGCTCGCCATCGAAGGCGCGCGGATCGACGAAGCCCCAACCCTGTTCGGCGACCTGCCGCTGGCGGCGAAGCCGAGGCGATGACGCGGCTTGGATCAGCATCGTCATGCAGACCGGGGCGCTGGCGGCGCATGCCTTCCGACACGCGGCCCGAATTGGCCGCGAACCGGCGAGGGACAGGAGCGCCGGATGGGCGGCACCGCACCGCTAGCGGCCAGGCTGCCGCCTGCCGATAAGGACGCAGCCGGCGATCAGCGCTGCACCCAGCAACGTCGTTCCCCAGACCACGAACTGCGGGCCTGCCGGGCTGGCGAAGCAGCCGTTGAGGCGGACATAGTCCATGATCCAGCAGTAGCGAGGCGGGCTGGCATAGTCGACGGTCCGTGACATGATGCCGTTGAAGAACAGGAACACCCCCGCTGCCAGCACAATCCATTTCGTCATGCAATCACTCCTGCGTCGATCGTGCGGGAACCGCTCCGCTCGGGATATGCCTGGAACAGGACGGAAGCCCGCGATGGGTTCGGTGCAGCGCCCGGGCGCCGATGACCGGACCGACCGCTCGTGCCGTCATGGCCGGATTTGAAGATTGTCGGATCTGGACTTGATCGTCATCTCTCCGAAGGGGACCTGAGCAGGCGGATTCCTGAAGGAAATGCCGGCCGCTGTCATGAACGCGATGCACAGGCCGAGCACGAGAAATCCCACGCACTCGATGGCGAACTCCGAGAGGCCGCCGCGTCCGTCAGGCATTCTGACACCGGGTTCCAACTCGGGCCCTCACGGTCGTCATGGGTGACCCGTCCAAGCGAGAATACCTTGACCACGCCGTAGCCAACGATGAACCCCACCAGCGAGAAGAGATAGGTGCCGGGCCGGGTGCCGTTCCATCGCGGAAGCTTCATGACCCCCTTACCTCGCCGCTACGATCGCGTTTGGCGCCGTCGAACATGCCCTGCTGTCACTCCAGTTCCTGAGCATCGACGAACCAGATTTGTCCGAGATGCCGGATTCGGGATGCTCCCTCTCCGGCATCTTCTTCGATCACGGACACTCTCGTCTTCGCGGCAAGGCGGATCGGGCAGTGCCTGTCCCTCCGCGCGCCTTTCGTCGTCAGGGAAGCCTGGCCATGTTCGCGCCATGCCGCCCAGCTCACGCAGGCGGTCGCAGGACGGAGCAGCACCGTCATCCGTTCGCTCGCTCCTGGGGCCGCCGCGGGCCAGCCCAGGAGGGCGGCCGCGATCACCGCGCGGGCCGAGGCCGGCATCGCCTCACCAACGACAGGCGAGACGCAGGGCTTCGAACGCTGCGCGCAGTCGCGGCGCAGCGTCAGGCGCGATGGCGTCGTCGATCGTGTCGAGGCAGCTCTCCTCGTAGATCAGCTTCGGTGTCTGCTCGAGGATGAAGCTGCGCGAGCAGAACATCTCCCTGGCGGCCAGCTCGAGCCGCGCGCTGCCTGCTTGTTGTGGTCCCGGCGAGAACGTCGCCTTGTCCAGCCTGCGAAGATCGATGGTGGCGTGATACGCGGTCGTCACTGCGATCCGCGGATCCATCGCCGGGGCCGGAGCCTCGATGAAGAAGGCGTCGAACAGGCAGGGATCGGCCCGGCTTGCCGAGATGGTCAGCACGAGACGTTCGGGCTCGCCGGCGATCGTGTTGCCGCGATAGGTCACACGCCCGGGGCTCAGGGTCTTGGGC
Organism: Zymomonas sp.; assembly: GCA_027489105.1. The sequence goes on from JAIYAJ010000454.1 coordinate 2,067, forward strand.
AACGACGTGGTGGAGGGCGAGAACAGGAGATGCGCAACCGCCTCGGGCAATGTCGGCCCCTCGGCGCTCGCCGCTCGCGCCGCCGGCCATAAAAGCAGAAAGGCGAGGCCGAGAGCGGCGCTGGATGCAACGCGGGCCCTGGTCGTCATGACAAGGGGCTTCCAGGCATCCGCGCAGCGACGACGCCGAAGGCCGGCCTGCCTGCCAGATGCCGCGATGATGAGGGCGGAGTGGCGCATCACGTCGCCTCCCTGAAGCTACGTGACTTTGCGTCACACCGGGCCTAACGTCAATTGTTGCAGTCATCGCGTCTCGACCGCCGATGCGGTTGTGCGATCGCGACGCGACTCGCAAAGGCCGGAGGATCGACATGGCCGGGAAGGTCGCGAACCCACGCACGAACTGGGTCGTCTTCGTGGTCGCCAGCCTTTATCTCGCCGCGCAGGCCGGCTGGCGTTACTTCGTACGGGCAGGCGAATGGCCGCCCGCATCGGTGCGCTATTTTGAGATCGGCATCGACGTTGCGATGTCGCTGGCGATCCTCGCGCTTTACAACACATTTCGGAAAGATCCTGCACGGCAGGGGATCGCCACCGTCCTCATCATCATCGCAATCATTGGGATGCTGGTCA
>JAIYAJ010000338.1 GCA_027489105.1 Zymomonas sp.
CCTGGTGCGCACGCGGATCGGCGCGCACGCGCTCGATGGCCTCGCACCGGGCCAGACGCGGCGCATCGAAGGCGAATTCCGCTGAGCGGCTTCAAGGACCATTTCTCGTCCCACGCCTCGGCCTATTCGACCTACCGTCCGGGCTACCCGGACGCCCTCGCAACCTGGCTCGCCGCCGAAGCACCGACAAGATCGCTCGCCGTCGACGTCGGTTGCGGGTCGGGGCAGCTATCGACCCTGCTGGCGGAGCGTTTCGCCCAAGTTGTCGCGCTAGACCCGAGCGCCGAACAGATCGCCAACGCCCAGCCCCATCCGAATGTCGACTATCGCGTCGCGCGGGCCGAGCAGACCGGCATCGCTCCCCGAAGCGCCGATCTGCTCACCGCAGCCCAGGCCGCGCACTGGTTCGATCTGCCGGCCTTCTTTGCGGAAGCGCAGCGCGTCCTCAAGCCGGCCGGCCTGATCGCGCTGGTGACCTATGCCGGGATGACGCCCGGAAGCGACGTCGCGGCGATCGTCGAAACTTTCCGGACCGAGACCCTCGCGCCCTATTGGCCGCCCGAGCGGGCTATGGTCGACAATGATTATCGCGACATCCACCTGCCCTTCGCGCCGGTCGAAGCGCCACCGATGCTGCTGGAGGTGCAGTGGTCGCTCGAAGCGCTGATAGGCTATGTCGACACCTGGTCCGCCGTGCGCGCGATGGAGCGAGCGATCGGTCGCGAGCCGTTCGAACAGATGGTCGCGCGCCTGCGTGAGGCCTGGGGGCCGGCCGAAGCGACGAAGCTGCTGCAATGGCCGCTCACGGTGATTGCCGGTCGCGCGACATGAGCGATGACCTGCCCGAAGCCAGTTTTGCCGCGACGCTGATCCTGCTGCGCGAGCAGGCCGACGGCCCGCCCGAGATCCCGATGATCGGCCGCAGCGCGCAGATGCGCTTCGCCGCAAGCCGCATGGTCTTCCCCGGCGGGCGGCTCGATCACGGCGATTTCTCGCTGGCGGCGCGGCACGATCTGCTTGTCGACGGCGACACGTTCGATAGGATCGAGATCGCCCATCGCGTCGCCGCGATCCGCGAGACGATCGAGGAGATCGGGCTCGCGCCCTGCGTGGAGGGACTGGGCTCGCCCGACCAGATCGCCACATTGAGACATGCGCTGCACGATGGCACCGCCTTTGCGCAACTTCTGGAAGAGCACGGCCTGCGTCTGCTGCTGGGCGATCTGCACCCCTTTTCCCGCTGGCGTCCCGACCACGCGATGCCGCACCGGTTCGACACCCGCTTCTACATCGCCCGCGCGCCGGATATGGGCGAAGCGGTCGCCGACGGTGGCGAAAGCGTGCATTGCCGCTGGGGAACGGCGGCCGATCATCTCGCGCAGGGCGGGCTGATCTTTCCGACGCAGCGCAATCTCGAGCGGATCGCCATGGCTTCAAACTGGGCAGATGCGACGGATATTGCCGCGCGCTATCCTATGGAGGTGGTGACACCCTGGGTCGAGGAGCGGGACGGCGTGCCATGGCTGCACATCCCGGAACATCTCGGCTATCCGGTCACCGCGCAATTGCTGTCCGAAGTCGACCGCGCGATGGACCCGAGGAGGGTCCCGAGAACATCCGCGCCGGGATAGGCGGCATAGACCGTCGCATCCTGGGACAAGGCTATGACGCTACTGCCTTCGATCAAGATCGCGTCGCCAAGCCCGGTCGCCTGACCATCTATGTTCAGCGCACCAGCGACCGGCAAGAGCCACAGCGGCAGTTCGCCCGGATCGACGCGCTGCTCGCCGGCCGCAGTGCAGCGCTCGAGCACGAACTTGCCACCCTCGGCCAATATATCGCGCCCTGCGTCGATCGACCGAGCCGGCGCCTGTCCTGCGAAGGGAACGAAGTCGGCCACGGCCATCGCATCGTCGAGGTGCAACTCGCGATCCGATCCATAGTCGTAGAAGCGATAGGTGAGATCGAGATTTTGCTGAACCTCGACCACGCGCAGGCCCTTGCCGAGCGCGTGGACGGTCCCGGCGGGCGAATAGATAACCTGGCCGGCCCGCACCGGCTGCCAGTGCAACATATGCTCGATCGAGCCGTCGAGCGCCGCCGCGCGGACCGTCTCGGCGTCATAATTCTCGCGGAAGCCGAGGGCGATGGTCGAGTCCGGCTCGGCGGACAATATGATCCACGCCTCGTCCTTGCCCCGCGCAAAGCCACGCGCGCGCGCCGCCGCGTCGTCGGGATGGACCTGAACGGAAAGACGCTCGCTGGTAAAGAGATATTTGATCAGCAGATCGTGCGAGCAGCCGCGCGGATCGTCATACCAGATCTCTCCGATCGCGGGACTGTCAGGGGGGGGGGCGTCGAACAGCGGCGCGAGATCGCGGCGGCCCCAGGGTTTTTCGACCGCATGATGGGTCAGGAAAATCGCCGCCATGATACACCTATCGCCACACCCCATCTTCGCGGGCTCACGCCCGAAAACATGGATACCCTACAGAAATCATCCTACCAAGCGGCGGATGGTCCCAAAGGTTCCGCAGCGAGCCGATCTATCCGCAACTCCGGCAGATCGGCAAGTGCAGGCAGCGAAGATCGGTCTGGCCGATCAGTTCGGAAGGCGAGCTTCGACCTTGTCGACCCACTCGGGGTAGAAAACGGGTTCGCGGTTCGACCAGCCTGCTGCTGTTGCGGCCGCTTCGCTGATCGACTGGAGCAGAACACGCCGCTTTTCCGGGTGGAGATGTGGCAGTGCTGCCGCCGAGCAGAAGGCCGCCGGCAGCCAGGGCCGCACATCGGCGCCGATCAGTCGCTCGTAGAGGAAGCGATAGGCGCCGAAGGTGGCGAGACGATCCTGTCCGAGGTCGAAGGCCGATACGGTGATCAGCGGAGCCATGAATGGCTCGACCGCGTCGAGTCCACTGTCGTCTGGGACCAGTTCGCGGATATAATCGAGCCGCGAATAGATACGCGACTGCGCCATGATGCTCGCGGACTCGATCACGTCGCGCGACCAACGCGCAAGCGCGTCCTCACGACCGAGGCCGATGTCGAGCGATCGACGAATATAGCGTTGGGTGGATGCCGGGAAACTGGCGAACTCTTTCATTTCCGCCAAAGTCAGCGCGCCGTCTGCAGGTCTCATATGCGTGCCCATACAATAGCCCCTAAGCTGGAAGCCCTGTCTGGGTTATGCGCCCATCTTGGTTTATGGACGCTTAAGCCCGCGTAAGGCCTCTGTTCATCAACGGACCATGTTTCTTGTTGCAACGCAACAAGCAAACGCTCCAGACCCCCGTGCCGCTCATAATGCTGTGGATAACTGGCGTTCGGATGGCGCGCCGGTCTTTTGACCTGGCGCGCCGAAACCGTCAGCGCCTGCTTTCGCGGCGCTTTTCTTCGTCCTCGTCATGGCCTGACGGTGGGGCGGGATCCTTGCCCTTGCCCGGCTGGGTGTTCGATGGCGCATCGGATGTCGGGAAGCTTTCGTCGAGCGCGACGTCGAGCTTGGCATCCTCGTCCGCCGGATTCTCCTGAAGCTTCGCATCGTCCTGCGCATCATGCGCGGTGCGCACATAGGTCGTGCAGGTCTTTTTCTCGTCCTCGGTCTGACCACTCATGCTAAAGGCTCCTCTTCCAGCACGAGATTCCAACGCCCGCATCGCACCGCTGTTCCGCTTGGCCGAACCGTGCCAGAAAGCTGAACTTTCGATGAACGGCATGGGTGGATCGACGAACATCCGCATAGGGGACGGGCATATTTACAGCGATGAAGATATAGGGGTGGGATGACGTTCAACCCTGAAACGCCGCGCGGTGCCACGGTCAGCCCGCGGGTGGCCCTGATTTCGATCATCTGCTTCTGGATGGTCTATTGCGTGATCGCGACGATCCGCTCCTTCATGATCGATCTGGGACACCAGACCGACATGCTGGCCGCCCGCGCCTTCGTGTCGATCGGGTCGATGGTGGCGACCTATATCGTCTATCTCGCGATGCGCCCTCTCGCGCGGAAGTCGCTGGCGGTGAACGTGACCGCCGTAGCGCTCCTCTCGATCCCGGCGGCCGTCGCCTACAGCTCGATGAACTGGATGGCGTTCCGCGAGATCGATCGTCGGATCGAGGCGGACAAGGCAAGCACAGTATCGAAGAGCGTCGTCGACACCGACAGCGCAGCGCAAGCCAGGGCGCAGGCCAAGGCGGCCGTCGAGGCGGCCCGCGCTGCAATCAAGGAGGCCGCTGAGCAGGCTCGGGAGGCCGCGCAGGAGAAGGCCGAAGCGCAGCGCGAGGCGGCCGAGCATCAGGCCGAAATCCAACGCGAACTGGCCGAGGCACAAAATGAACTGGCCCGCGCCAATGCCGAGCGGCGCAGGCAGGCGGACGAAGGCAAGCGCGAGGCTGAGGCAGCTCTGCGTGAGGCGGCACGTGCCCAACAGGAAGCCTATAAGGAAGCGGTTCGCGACTATCGCGAACAGATGAAGGGCGCGCGCCTTGCGGTGGAGGAGGCGCGACGCAACGGCATCAAGATAGACCTCGATTCCATTCTTTCCGCGGCGCCCCCGCCACCGCCCGCTCCCCCGGCCATGCCCGCCGAAGCGGCCCCGGCAACCGCGCCTGACCTATCCGACACGCAACCATCGTTTCCGAAGATCGAGATACCAAAGCCGGTCGAGATCCCCATGCCGGTCGTCAGCGAGCCTTCGCCCGGCACGGTGATGATCCAGGTCGGCCGTCCTGCCGACATCTACAAGGAGCATGACAAGTCCGTCCTCGCCCAGATCGCCGACCAGGCGCTCAACGGCTATTTCTTCTTTGCCGCCTGGGGGGCGCTGTTCCTTGCGCTCTCCTATGCGGCGGCGGTTCGCGATGCGGAGCGGCAGGCAGCGTCCTATCGTGCCGCCGCGCGCGACGCGGAGCTTCGCGCCTTGCGCTATCAGGTGAACCCGCATTTCCTGTTCAACACGCTCAATTCGCTGTCGACGCTGATCCTGAAGGACAGCCGCGACGAAGCCGAGAAGATGATCCTCAACCTATCCACCTTCTTCCGGACGAGCCTCACCGCCGACCCGACCGAAGATGTCGTGCTGGCCGAGGAAATCCGCCTCCAGCGTCTCTATCTCGACATCGAGGCGATCCGCTTCCCGGACCGGCTGCTGGTCGAAATCCACGTGCCGCCCGCGCTGGAGGATGTGCGCGTCCCCTGTCTGATCCTGCAGCCGCTCGTCGAGAATGCGATCAAATATGGCGTTTCGCGCTCGCGGCGTCCCGTCACGCTGCGCATCACCGCACGCGAGGATTCGCATGGGCTCGTCCTCTCGGTCGAAGATGATGGTGATCCGCTGGCCGAAGGCGAAGCCCCGGCGGGCACGGGCGTGGGCCTGCGCAACGTCTCCGACCGCTTGCGTGCGCGTTTCGGAGAGGAGGCCAGCTGTCGCTTCGGCCCGCTGCCCAATGGCGGTTTTGGCGTCACGCTTTTCATGCCATTGATCAGGAATGACAGCTGAATCACCGATAAGAACCCTGGTCGTCGACGACGAGCCGCTGGCGATCGAGCGGCTACAGATATTGTGTGCGCGGGAGCCGATGATCGACCTCGTCGGCACCGCTTCGGACGGTGAGGCGGCGCTGCGTCTGCTCGATGCACTGGAGCCCGAACTGCTGCTGCTCGACATCGCCATGCCGGGCCTCGACGGGATCGGTGTGGCCCGCGCCATCGAACAGCGCGCGACACGCCCGGCGGTCGTGTTCTGCACCGCCTTCGATCAATATGCGGTCACCGCCTTCGACCTGTCGGCCACCGATTATCTGCTGAAGCCGGTCGCGCAGGACCGCCTCGCCCGCGCAGTCCAGCGCGTGGTCGAGCGGCGCAAGGCCCCATCCGAGCAGGTGACCTCTTCAGAGTACGCCCAGGAATTCTGGGTCCCCCACCGCTCGGAGATGATCCGTATCGCGGCGCAGGACATCGACCGGATCGAGGCCGAGCGCGACTATATGCGGCTGCACGTCGGACAGCGCAGCTTCCTGCTGCACCAGACGATCACCGAGCTGGAGCGCCGGCTCGATCCGACCCGGTTCGTCCGGCTTCATCGCAGCACGATCGTGCGACGCGATCGGATCGCCCGCCTGAGCCATGACGGCATGGGCGTCTGGCACGCAGTCCTGACCGATGAGGAGAAGATCCGGATCGGCCGGACCTATCTCCCCGCCGCTCGCGCCCTCATGGGGCGCTGAGCGGCAGCTCGCTTCAGAGGGCAGCGAGGACGGCGTCGCCCATTTCGCTCGTCGTCATCGAACCGCCGAGATCGGCCGTGCGGGCACCATTTTCCAGCGCCCTGGCTACGGCGGCTTCGATCCGGTCGGCTTCGGCGGCCATGTCGAGCGAGTAGCGCAGCATCATCGCCGCCGACAGGATCGTCGCCAGCGGATTGGCCTTGCCCTGCCCGGCGATATCGGGCGCCGAACCGTGGATCGGCTCGTACAGCCCCTTCTGATCGGAATCGAGCGCGGCCGAAGCGAGCATGCCGATCGAACCCGCGCACATCGACGCCTGATCCGAGAGGATATCGCCAAACAGATTGCCGGTGACGATGACGTCGAACTGGCCCGGATTGCGAACGAGCTGCATCGCGGCATTGTCGACATACATGTGGCTGAGCTCGACGTCCGGATATTCGGCCGAAAGCTCGATAACGACATCGCGCCAAAGCTGCGACGTCTCCAGCACATTGGCCTTGTCGACCGAGCAGAGGCGACGGCCCCGCGCGCGCGCCGTCTCGAAGCCCACGCGAGCGATCCGCGCCACTTCGTCCTCGTCATAGGACATGACGTCATAACCTTGACGGCGGCCCTCGGCCGTCTTGCGCATGCCCTTTTCGCCGAAATAGACGTCGCCGTTGAGCTCGCGGACAATGACCATGTCGATCGCGCCAGCGACTTCCGGCCGCAGCGCCGAGGCATCGGCCAGTTCCTTGAAGAGCTTCGCAGGGCGAAGATTGGCGAACATGCCCAGCGCCTTGCGAAGGCCTAAAATCGCCTGCTCCGGGCGCAGATGGCGCTCGAGCGCGTCGCAGTCCGGGTCGCCGACCGCGCCGAACAGAATTGCGTCGGCCCGCTTCGCGAGGTCGAGCGTCTCCGGGGGAAGCGGATGTCCCACGGCCTTGTAGGCCGCGCCACCCACCAGACCCTTTTCGAAGGTCAGGCGATCGCCAGCCACGACTTCGAGAACGCGCACCGCTTCGGCAACGACTTCCGGACCGATGCCGTCTCCGGGCAACAAGGCAATCAGCATGACTTTCCCCTTATCGATTTCGCCGCCGCCCGATGCCCTGCCCTCGCCGCGCGCGCAATCGCTTTGTCGCCTGCCGACGCTAGAGCAGTCGCCTTATCCGCTCGATCAGCCGTTCGCGCGCGTCCAGCGCATCGCTCCGACGGTCGACCAATATGTCCCGCCGCAGGAAGTGCCCGGTAAGCTTCAGCCCATCGAGGATCTCGCCCCAGTCGGCCCCTTCGCCTCCGCGCGCCAGAAAGGCCGGCAGCGGCAGCAGGCGGTCGGCATAGGGCAGCCCGGCATCGCGTGAGACGGCGGCTCCGCTCTTCGGACTGACATAGGCCAGCTCTTCGACCGGCCCGCCAGCGGCACAGCCCGACAGGTCGAGCGCATAGCCCAGTTCGGCCATGACCAGCATCTCATAACGAACCGCCGATGCCGCCCAGCCCCGCGCGGACGGCGCAAACTCGATCGCAGACAGGGTCGCATCGAGCGCCTCGTAAAGCCGATCATGCGGCTGGCCTTCGGCGAGGCCGACCGCCGTCAATGTCGTCAGCCAGTCAATCGCCGACGCCGCCAGCGGCTCGGACAGCAGCCCGGCTCGGCTATGGCTCAGCTCCACCGTCAACCCCGGCAGCTGCTCGGCCGTGCGCGCCCTGAATTCCGCCTCGACCATGTTGCCGGGCACCAGCACGGGCCGCAACCGTCGCGATCGCCCGCCCCGCACATAGCCGGCCATCAGCCCGTAGCCGGGCGTCAGCGCCCGCACGATCGCGCCATGTTCGCCATGGGCACGCATCGCGCAGATGATGGCGGGGGTGCGCAGTTGCATAGGATCGGGAGCGCGGCCGGGTCAGCCGCGCTCTTCCACCTTGTTCGACCAGATCTGTTCGAACAGCCGCCCCACCCGGCGAAGTCCGGCGCTCGGCAGAAGCACCGAGGGCCGATCGAGCGGAAGCTGGTCGAGATCGGTGAAATAGGCGGTAGGAAAGCGCCGGCGCTCGCTCGCCAGCCACTCGCACAGCGCCTCGAAGCGTTTGACGTGAACGCGGTTGGGCGCCGTCCCCGCGCGGTTTGCCAGTTCGAAACTGTGGGTGTCGATGGTCACGACCGGCGCCTCCGAGATACCGGCATGTTCGATCGCAGCCTTGATCTCGCCCAGCGAGACAGCGCAGATCTGGAGATGGCGCGAGCTCTGCCCTTCGGCGATCAGGGTGACCGGTATCTCGATCATCCCCAGACGCTCGATCGGCGCGATCTGGTCACGGGGCAATCCGATCGCGCTGGGCCAGGGGTGCTGATGCCCGTTATGGCTGCTGTCGAAGCGGAAGCCGAGTATCGACAGCGCACGCAGCGTGTCGTCATTGGCCGAATAATTGCCCGCGCGAAAGGCGGTTGGTTCGGGGGCACCGGCTTCGACCAGCATGTCGCGCGCGCGCTGGATCAGGTCGATCTGCGAACCGATGTCATAGCGGGCGAGTTGACGCTCGCTCCGGGTCCGCCCTTCGCGCGCGCCGACCCACAAGGGGTGGAGATGGAGTTGCACCTCCTGTCCGGCCTCGAGGATCGGCTCGAGCGTCCGCCGCACCGGATCGAGGCCATAGACGCAGGCCGGCATCGGATCGACGAAGAAGCAGGCCTTGAGCGCGTGCTGGGCGAGAACCCGCAGCTGGTAGCGTACCCCTACCCCAGCAGCCTCATAGGAACGGTCAAACGCTTCGCGCCAGTCACCCCAGTTGCCGCCAGGCCGCCAGGTCAATTCGGTGTCGATCGTCAGCAGGACGCGCGGCGGTTCGCCTGGGCCGGTTTCAGATTGGGGCGTCGCCGGGGCCATCAGCCGGCCGCGTGGAAATGGTCGTGGATCGCTTGCGCCATGGCCTTCGAAACGCCTGGAGCTCGTTCCAGGTCCGCAAGGGATGCCGACCGCACTGCGCGGGCCGTGCCGAAATGCATCAGCAGCGCCTTCTTGCGCGCGGGACCGATACCCGGAATGTCGTCGAGCGGACTCTTCGTCAGGCTCGCCGCGCGCTTCGCCCGGTGGGCGCCGATCGCGAAGCGGTGCGCCTCGTCGCGCAGGCGCTGCAGATGGAAGAGCAGCGGCGAGTTCATCGGCAGCATCGACTCGCGGCCATCGGGCAGGTGGAAATGCTCGCGGCCGGCATTGCGATCCGGCCCCTTGGAGATGCCCACGACGGGCACGTCCTGCACGCCCATTTCCTCCAGCACCGAGCAGACCGCGCTGACCTGTCCCTTGCCGCCGTCGATCAGCAGCAGGTCGGGCCATTCGCCACTGCGCCGCTCGGGATCCTCGCGCTCGAGCCGGGCAAAGCGCCGCTCGAGCACCTCGCGCATCATCGCAAAGTCATCGCCCGGATTGGTTTCGGACCGGTTGATGTTGAACTTGCGATAGCTGCCCTTGCGAAAGCCCTCCGGGCCGGCGACGATCATCCCCCCGATCGCATTAGTGCCCATGATGTGGCTGTTGTCATAGACCTCGATCCGGTCAGGCGGCCCTTCCAGTTCGAACAGCTCCGCCATCTCCTGCAGGATGCGGCCCTGGGTCGTCGATTCAGCGAGGCGGCGATCCAGCGCCTCGCGCGCGTTGCGGCGCGCCTGCTCCATCAGCTTGCGCTGTTCACCCCGCTGCGGGACCTTGATCTGCACCTTGCGGCCGGCCCGCTCGGACAGGGCCTCGCACAGCAGCTCGGCTTCCGCCGGCGCATCACCCACGAGGACCAGACGGGGCGGCGGAACCTCCTCGTAGAACTGCATCAGGAAGCTCGCCAGCACTTCAGGCTCGGGCACGTCCTGGACATGCGCCGGGAAGAAGGCGCGATGTCCCCAATTCTGGCCGCCGCGGATGAAGAAGGCCTGAATGCAGACCGTCCCCGCCTTCGTAGCGAGCGCGAACACATCGGCATCCGCCACGCCCTCGGCGTTGATCGCCTGGCTGCCCTGGATGAAGGTCAGCGCGCGGAGGCGGTCCCGGTAGATGGCGGCAAGCTCGAAATCCATCGCTTCGGCGGCTGCGCTCATCGCCTCGCCGAGCTTCTTCTGCACCTGGGTCGACTTACCCGTCAGGAACGACTTGGCGTCGCCGACCAGTTCGGCATAGGCGTCCTCGTCGATCCGGCC
>JAIYAJ010000460.1 GCA_027489105.1 Zymomonas sp.
CGCCAAGCTGATCCCGATGCCGGCCATGGCCGGAGCGCGGTGAGCGCCGAGGCAACTCGTCAACGTTCCTCCGCCATCATGTCGCCCAACGACAGACACCGCCTTTTTCAACACAATCCTCCGGAAGGTCGGCGTTCCCTTGCACATCGGCGAGACATCAACGACAACTCCGACATTCGCGTCTCAAAATTCGAGGGGCACCTTTGAAGACTTTTATTTGCTACCCCTCGGAAGCCGCAACGACAGCTAGAGAAGTCGCCGGCTTTGTCCGATCCGTCGGAATCGACTGTTGGCTCGACAAAGACAGCTTGGTTGCTGGTGAGGACTGGGATCGTAGCCGCCGGTTGGCTCTTCAAGATGCCAACGTGGTACTCGTACTATGCAGTTCGGCGACAACCGGTCGCAACGGTGTCTACCAGCGAGAGATCAACGAGGCGCTCCAGCTATCGGCCGATCGCCGACTGGGCACCATTCACATCCTGCCGTTGAGGCTGGAGAACACACCGCTCCCACCGGAACTCTCGCGCCTGCAGCACGTCGACCATTTCGATCCCAGTTGGCGGAGGAAAGTCGCGGCAGGGCTCGACAGAGCCTGCATGGAAGCAGGTGAAACTATACCAGACCGCCTCACAGTCGCGGCTGCTCAGCCAGACGAGGGCGGGGTCATTCCGCGATTAAAGCACGAGGAACGATCTTCCGGAACTATCGAAGCCGACTGGATCGAGTATACCATTGATGGCGAGTACTGGGATTTCGTGAACGGGGTCATCCGCTCGAAGGCGCTCGGCGGGATTTATGAAGCAAGGCGGCAACTGGACGAGTGGTGGCAAAAATCTGGATCCAGCTGGGAAATTCACATCTCTGAGTTCCATCGAAAAGGCGAACTCGTTTCGCTTACAGTCGGCTGGTTCAATTATTTCGCCGGAGCCGCTCATCCGAACCACGGCCTCACAACGATAAACGTGCTCGGGTCGCAGGCGGGCATTATGTCCGCCTATGACCTGTTCGATGGCAATGCGGACGCATTGGCCTTCTTGACTGATTACGTAAACCTAGATCTCCGACGTCAATTGGCCGGGGCCAGCGAAACGTTTAACATATCTCACTACGCAGAAAGCTATCGCTGGGAGTTGTACGAGCACTACGGCTTCAACGAGGCCGGGATGCAGATCAATCTCTCTTCCATGTCGGGCCTGCCGCACGCTCTAGGCTATTTCGACACATATCTTCCATGGCAGTCCGTGGAGCGGTTCTTAGCACCGGTGGCCCGACGCGTATTGCTCGGCACCTGAATACATCTGTTCGCCCCGCGAACGCAGGGCATACCCGCGCGACCTCTAGGGAGCAATTCGAATGCTGGCAGCCGTCGTGATTGGAGTCGACCGTGTCGGAGGCGGACTTCCGCAACTCCACGGGGCCGCAAGCGGTGCGAAGGAGGTTGCCGAATGGCTCGAGGAAAATGACTACGAGGTCCAGCTCTTCACGGACAGGGAGCACCCGGTCGAGCGGCGCGAGGTCTTTCAAGCTGTGGAGGCCTTTGTCGACCGGGGAACAGTGACCAGACTGATCGTCTACTTCGCAGGCCATGGCTTCCTTAAGGGTCCGCAGGACGAACTGTGGTTGCTGAGCGGTGCGCCAACGGACGCATCCGAGGCAATCAACGTCAGCTCATCGTCGGCAACGGCTCGCTACCGCGGGATCCCCGAAGTTATCTTCATCAGCGATGCCTGCCGCGTACCGCCCGCTGGCGGGGTGCTCGTCGGGATCAGCGGCGTATCGATCTTCCCGAACACGGCGCCCAGCCGAACCAAGACGAAGATCGACATGTATTACGCGACCAGACCCGGAGACCCCGCCTACGAGCGGACCGCCAGCGAGGCGACTAGCGCGCACGGGCTGTTCACGAAGGAGTTGCGGGAGGCACACAGGGCCGCGCCCCAAGCGGCGCTCATCGAGATCGGCGGGCGCACCTATGTTCGCAACGACTGGCTCGAAAACGTGCTTCGGGACCGTGTGAACGAGCGGGCCGAAAGCATCTCACTGAAGCTCACACAGGAGCCCGACATACAGATCCAGATAAGAGACGGCTACATCGCGCGGAACGAGGTCTCCGGCGCGGAGCAGGTAAGATACAGCTCGCCCCCCCGAGCCAGATCGGTTGCTTGGAAGAGTGCCGATGCTCCGCCGCATCCCCTCGGTACTCCGCGGAGCTCCGCGGTCGAGAAGCGCTCTCGCGCGGTGTCGGGAACGGTACGCGCCAGCACCGAAAAGTCCCCCCCACGCCCACCTCGCGAGCCTGAGGTCCGGTCATTGGTCATCGGCACGACGGTGCGCGCCAGCGCTCGGTTCCAGGATCGCCTTAAAATCCTCCGCCGTGGGGACATCACCGCCCGCCGGATCTTGGGATCGGAGGAACACAATTCGATCATTACGTGCATCGGTGACACCATCACCTCGCTCGTGACCGCCCACGACCTCGAAACGTCTTGGCGGCCCCGATCAGGGAAGACGGTGATCATCTTCAGCTTCAAGGGCCCGGCGTCGCAGGTCGCCGTCCAGTTCCAGGATGGTACCGGCATGCTCGTGCCGATCTTACGGGATTACGCGTGCAGCATCGTGAGGCACGAGGGGAGGACGCTCGCGGTAAGCTACACATGGCTGTTCGGACATGACGCCGACCTGGCGGAATTGCGATCCGAGGTCCTGGGCGCCGCCACGCTCGGCCTGCTCGACCGTAGCGAGAACGCAATGCGTGAACTCGCGCGTCGCCTCCGAATGGCGAAGCGGTTTGATCCCACACTCGGAATGGTGGCCGCGCTCGCATACGTCCTCGCCGGAGACATAGAGGGAGCCGCCTCGGTACGCGAATACATGCGGCAAGACCTCCAGGCCGACCTGTTCGACACGTGGCTGCTTGGTGGCGGAGGGGACGGACCACCGATCTATCCGTCGCTGCCCGTGCTGGCGCAGACGTGGTCGCTGCTGAACATCCTAGACGCGCCCGTTCCCGAGGATCTCAAGCTGCTCAGGAGAGTGCCGGGCTTCTGGACGGTCTTCGAACCAGAATCGATGGACACCGTGAAGCATCTCGCCAAGAATGGGATGCGGGAGGTATGGTCATGACCAAGGCACGACTGGTGCTCGTCCACGGACGCGCGCAGCAGGGCAAGTCGGAGGCGTATCTCATCGATGAGTGGATGACGCCCCTGCGCGAGACGCTGGGTGCAAAGGCGGGTTGCCTCGACGGCGTTGAGGTCAAGGCGCCATTCTACGGCGACAGACTGATCGAGCTCCTCGCCGAACTGGGCGAGCCGGACTCCGCTGACATAATCGTGCGCGGTTCGCCTCTGGACGCAAACGAGGCAGCCTACCGGTCGATGCTGGGTGATTACCTTGAGGCCGTGCGACGGCAGGAGGGCATTGCCGAGGACCAGCTCATCGTGGAGGCTGAGATCGCTGTCAGGGACCGAGGACCCCAGAACTGGCCTTGGGTGCTCGCGATCATTCGCACGCTCAATAAGATACCCGGCCTAGACGGCGACATGATCGAGCGCCTACTCCGCGACGTCTGGATCTACTTGGAGCGCCGGTCGGTGCGACGCGAGCTCGACGCGATCGTCGCGCCGGTCTTCGACACGGACCTGCCCGTGGTCTGCGTCGCGCATTCGCTCGGCACCGTCGTCGCCTACCACGTCCTCAGCGGGCGCAAGACCGGCCACGTGCCGCAGCTAGTGACGGTCGGCTCCCCCCTGGGCCTAAAGATCTGCCGTCAGGCGCTATCCCCCATCAATCATCCACCGGTGGTTGGGCACTGGTACAACGCGCGCGACAAGCGTGACGTGGTCGCGCTCTATCCGCTCGACGGGTCAACCTTCGGCATCACCCCGGCCATCGATCACCATGACGACGTGACGAACAGGACATCCAACGCGCACGGCATCAGCGGCTACATGACCAACGCCGGAGTGGCCGAGAAAGTCTGCCAAGCCCTCTCGTTCATCGGCGGGTAGCGCGCGTGAAGGCCATACCCTAATGACGCTATCCTAGTGATCCTCATGAGCCTATAGGGAAGCTTTGATGTGGCTAGAGTATGAGGCGCTCCCAGCCGCTGCTATCCAGCAGCGTGACGGAGTTGGGCGTCTGCTTGAATGTCATGGGAAAGGCCATCTCCGCCACTTCCGTTGCATATACTTGCGACGAGGTCTCAAAAACTCCGAAGAGCCCCATTCCTCACCGGTTCTTTACACGGCGCGCGCGCGAAATACTCGCGCGTCTAAAGTTATAGAACAAAACGTGGAGTCTGCATGAACGTCCCGGTCTTCGTGAGCCGTCCGACCCCTCACCTCGCCTCACAGGCCGCGTTCGTCGCAGAGTTCGAGTCTGCGCTCGCAGACCGCGGCCTCGATGCCCGTACCTTGGGACCGGGCAGCAGCTACGACTACGAGGCTCCTCTTATCGGCATCAGGAGGATGCTGGCCCACTGCTGCGGACTTGTATCGATCGCGTTCAGACGAACGCACGCCCCGACGGCAACGAGGAACCGAGGGGCGGACCTTCCGACGTCAACGGAGTTGCAGCTCAAAGACCTGTGGTTCACCAGCCCTTATTGCCAGATCGAGCCCGCCATGGCATTCCAACTCGGGCTACCGATACTTATCTTGCGCGAACAAGGTGTTGTCGCCGAAGGTATTCTCGAGAAGGGGGTAACAGGCCTCTACATGCCCGAGTTCCGCACCGACGCACCGGCCTCGTTCATACGCAGCGAGGAATGCAAGCGCCTCCTCGAGCAGTGGGGCGGCTACGTGCGAAGCGTCTACAACAGGCGCGGCAACCCGCCAAAATTGTTCGACTGAACCGGCTTACAAACTCTCCGAGGACCGCATCGGTGCCCCGACCGTATCGTCTTCCAAGCGACAGATGAGCGACTCATCGGCGATGAGCATGATGACTTTGTTGAAGGCCATGAATTGTCTGTCGGTTCGCACTGGCGGGGGGGTACGCTTAGGATCGACCTGAGATTCGCCTTGAGGCGGCGTGAGGCAAACTTGTCGTAGAGGATGATGGACTCGCGACCGCTAGCGCGTAGCCTTAGGACCGGGTCAAGATGTCGATTATGGTCGGTATGAAGTGGCGGACCTGCTCTCGGTCGCTTTCCTTGCCGGCCTCGTCGAGATCAGAGAACGGCGTTTCGATTTGCCTGGTCCAGCGGCGCACGAGGTCGGCAGGCAATACGAGCGAGCCGTCATCTTTAAGCTCGCCCCTACCATGCATGTAGCGCTGCCAGTGCGCCCAACGCTCGTGCTCGATGGCAGCCAAGCGATCGATCTCGCTTTTCAGCAAAGCCTCCGCCTCACTCGCATCCATGCTTAGATCAGCCTTTTGGCGACGAGGTTGCGATAATGCCGGCCGAGCACTGTGAGCTCGCACGTATGACGACCCATCGCGGCGTGCCACATGTGATCAGCACCAACCGGTCGCACGAGGTTCACGCGAACATAGTTCTGCAGCACCCTGAAGATCGCCACCTTCGCAGGATCGGGAGGCGGGATGTCGGGATCGGCTAGCTGCTCCGTCGAACGCTCCTTCTCATAACTGGGATCGAGTGCGAACTGATGATCAGGCGTCGGAAAGTGCGTCGCGATCTGTTTAAGCTCGGACAACGCAATCGGCGGCTTTGCCCTCCGGAGCGAGATGAACTTACGCACATTGGTCTTGAAGATCGGGCGCTGTCCCCATGTGCCGAGTGACTGGTCGATGTGGGCGTAGACGCTGCCCGGCGTGACGTCCCCCAGGAGATTAGCGGCGGCACCGCCGAGAGCGTCAAGCAGCAGACTGGTGAAAACGCCAGCCCCACCGCCATCTACCTCGAAAGCGGACTGGCTGGCACTAGACGCCGTGAGGATAGTCATCCCCTCCTTCAGCTCCGCGACATCTTCGGAACCGTCCCGGTTGCCAGCGATGCCGCTATGGCAACTATCCAGGATGATGATCCTATTCAGAGCGGGTGACTTCGAGGCCAGCCTGATCACATCGGCCAGCAGTATGCCCTCATCGCCAGAGCGGCATTCCGATGAGCAGAGGTAACCACTGGCCTCGTCTTCTAGATGACCGTGCCCCGCGAAGTAGAATAGCGCCACCTCGCACTTCTCGGCGAAAAGTTTACGGGCCGCGTCCTTTATGTCCGCCTTTAACACGGGATCGGCCGCGACGCCCGAAGTCAGGACCAGCGGCTGCTGGAAATTGGAGGCGCCTCCATGGTGGCATTCCAGTATGTCAGCGACTGCTTTGGCGTCGTTCACACAGCCGGTGAGATCGTCAAGATAACTGTAATGGTCTATCCCGATCACGAGAGCCTTGCGCATCGGCGATCCAATCAAAGCGAGTCGATGAAGTCGCTGATGTTCTTGTCGCTCCACGAGTACGTGGCGACGCCAGCCAATGACGTCCTATCATCGCTGTAGGCCCAGATACCCCGGATAGACTTCCCCTCCTCCTTGGCACACTCGATTTCCCACTTCTGGCCGCTGGAGGTTAGCGAGTTCTTGCTGACAAGCACGATGACGCCGTGGGAACGGCGGATGCGGGTTCTGACCCGATCCTTCCAGTCCTTGTCGTATGGCTCCTTCACGGACATGTCTACGAACTCATACGGCGCGCGGGGGGATAGCGACTGCCCTTTCAAAAAGTCGCGCTGACGCTCGTCCTCGATAGCGAAAGCTATGAAAACAACCTTGGTGTCTGCCACGTCACTCTCCTTATGATCACGTCGCCATGGGCCGCCGGTCCAAACGAGGCTAGCAGCTTGCCTTCATCGCTTTACCGCAAAGGTGTGCGACTGACAGCATAGCAATCACAGCGTTCTAAGTCTCCTCCCGCGTCGTGCCGAAATTGACCGAGCTGCGTTAGACAAACTTATCTGGACTAAAGTGACCGCGATGAATGTTGTCGGTGATCGCGTGACGCTTGGCGGTCCATTGCGCTTCAGATTGCGATCGAAAGGTGCAGACCCCCCGAAAAGTCGGAACTCAATAATTTCGAACTTGGCGTCCCGTGATGCGCGGAACGAGGGGCCGGTTAAGATGAACCCCGACTTCGAGCGGCCAAGCAGCTTTCCACCAAATCGCGCTCATGGAGACATCTGAACAAAGGGCAGCTATCAAGCCGGCCTGCTGGCTTGTCGAACGACCGAAATTGTGGGGCGCAAAGCCGACGCTGCGGTTGCGCTCGCCCCGTCGGCACCGCACATGCGCCTCAATGACAGCAGATGATGTCAGCGCTAGAATTGCCCGCGCCGTTCAGCACGCCCCAGAATGGCTGCGACAGGACCTTGTCTCGAAAGACCCCGCAGTCCGCAGCCGTGCTAAGGGAACTCTCGCTGCGATGATTGCTGCTGCCCTGAAAGAATGAGAAATCCAGCCTTACCAATGCATTATTCGCTCGACTGTCAGTCGGAACGGAGCATTGGTGGCGTTGTGAGTCGCGGGCGTCGATAGCCTACGACGCTAACCCGGCAGGTCGATCCGCCGGGCTTTGGGTGGTGGAAGCGGCGCTGGTGCCGCTCCTTGAAAAAGGAACCACCCCATGGCTCTCCAGCCCAATCTCGAAGACCTGCAGCTCATCCTCCTCACTGCCGCCGCCAAGACCGAAGGCGGCTCCATCCTGCCGGCCCCGGCCCATGTCGCCCAGTACGACATCCACGTTCGCGAGGCGGTCAGCCTCCTCGTCGACCGCGGCCTAGCCGAGGAGGTCAATGTCGACGAACCCGAAATGAGCTACCGTGCCGATGACGAGAGTATGTTCGGCGCCATTATCAACGACGCCGGACGCGAGACCGCCGAGATCAGCGACGCGGCCCCCGATCATCCCGCGATGAGCTCTCCGCGGCGTGAACGCAAGCCGGTGAAGAATTCTGCCACCGAGGCCGCGCCTGCACCTCCTGCACCGAAGGCCGCCAAGGTAGCGGGCGGCAAGCAGGTCAAAGTCATCCAGATGCTGAACCGCAAGTCCGGCGCATCGCTGGACCAGATCATGGAGGCGACCGGCTGGCAGGCGCATTCAGCGCGGGCGGTGCTGAGCGGCCTGCGCAAGAAGGGCTATGACGTCGACCGGACGACGACCCCGAAGGGCAGTGTTTATCGCATCACGAAGGCCGGCTGATGAACGACAACCTCGCCCTAGGTCTGGCTGCGCTGGCGACGATGTCGCCAGCGCAGCTCCGTGAGGAATGGCTATCCACCTTCAGCGAGGAGGTGCCTGACGTACCACCGTCGCTACTCTGCAGGATCCTGGCCTACCGGCTACAAGAAGCGTGTCTCGGCGGCCTGCCCGCACAAGCCCAGCGCATGCTCGACATCGTCGCTGACGGGGTGAGGCCGCTCCCCGAGCCCGAAATCCGGCTGAAGCCCGGGTCACGCCTCCTGCGCGAGTGGAACGGCAAGCTGCACACCGTCATGGTCGACGAGGATGGCTTTAGCTTCAACGGCCAGCACTTCGCCTCTCTGTCCCATATAGCGAGAGAGATTACTGGCGCTCACTGGTCAGGACCCCGCTTCTTTGGCCTGAAGCGAAGGCCACCTCCTCCATCGAGAGGAGCAGCCGCTCATGGCTAAGCGCGGACCAAAGACGCTTACAGCGAACTCTAACGGAGCCCGGCAGGTTCGCTGTGCGGTGTATACCCGTAAGTCGACCGACGAGGGACTGGACCAGGCGTTCAACAGCCTCGATGCGCAACGCGAGGCCTGCGCCGCCTATATCGCCAGCCAGGTCCATGAGGGGTGGCAGCTCGATCCCACCCTTTATGATGATGGCGGCTATTCGGGCGGAACGATGGAGCGCCCTGCCCTCAAGCGCCTGCTGGCCGATGTCGAGAGCGGCCGGATCCAGGTCATCGTGATCTACAAGATTGACCGGTTGACCCGGGCCCTGTCGGACTTCGCCCGCATCGTCGAGGTGCTTGACCGACATGGGGCAAGCTTCGTGTCGGTGACCCAAGCTTTCAATACAACGACCAGCATGGGGCGGCTGACACTCAACGTTCTTCTCTCCTTCGCCCAGTTCGAGCGGGAGGTCACCGGCGAGCGTATCCGTGACAAGATTGCGGCCTCGAAGAAGAAGGGCATGTGGATGGGCGGTCCGATCCCGATGGGCTATGACCTGGGGGACCGAAAGCTCCTCATCAATCGGGCGGAGGCGGCGACCATCCGCTATATCTTCACCCGGCATGTAGAGCTGGGCTCGGTTCGCGAACTGGCCGAAGACCTTGAAGCCAAGGGCATCCGATCGAAGGTCCGAACCATGCAGGATGGACGGGTTACAGGCGGTGCGCCCTATGGCGTCGGGGCTCTTGCCTATCTTCTACGCAACGTCCTCTACATCGGCCAGATACGCCATGGCGATCAGATCTACGAGGGAGAGCATGAAGCGATCATCTCCCTGGATCTCTGGGAGGCCAATCAATTGCTGTTCAGCAAGGCCGTCAATTTGCCTCGAACCAGGAAGAGCCTGCCCAGTCCGCTCAGTGGCAATCTAGAGGATGCGCTTGGTCGACCGATGGGGCCGGCCCACGCCAACCGCGGCAACCGGCGCTACCGATACTACGCCTCGCGAGCGTCTTCAGAACATACCGAGGCGGCTTGGCGTATCCCTGCGACCGATGTCGAAGCGATAGTCCAGCGGGAGTTGACTGCCTTTCTTGGTAACCCGCTTCGCATATCCGCTGAGCTCGGCGATGCCCTGAAAGCCAATGAAGGCCTCGGAGACGCCTGCACCGGCCTTGCCACTCGTGCTAACGATGCAGCCGCGCTCGGTACTCTCTTGGACAGGCTGGGAGCCCGCATCACCCTCCGTCAGGAAAATATCGCAATCGAGATCGAAGTGGACAAGCTCCTAGGAATGCTATCGTGCAGCGATTCGGTTGCGGCCGGGAAGATCATAACATTGGCCATTCCAGTTGAGATGCGCCGCCGGGGCCATGAGCTGAAGCTGATCTATGCAGCGCCGGAAGCGCGACCGGCGGTACGAGACGATCGGCTGATCAATCTCCTAGGCCAGGGGCAGATCGCCTATCAGGATTTGCGAACCGGAAAAGCCACCGGGGTTTCCCGGCGGCAGGCCGTCCGACTGGCACGATTAAACTTCCTTGCACCCGACATCGTCATGACGATCCTTGATGGTCGTCAGCCCATCGAACTCACGGCACGCTCGCTGCTGCGGGTTGGTAACCTGCCGATGGAATGGAACGAGCAGAGACGAGTGCTCGGTTTCTCCTGATCAGCATCACTTCGAAATGATACGAGGCGCGCCGCGAGCATGCCTCGCCTCATTTCCAGCCTCTTGAAAATTCGTGGCCAGTTTTCTGGCCGATAGAGACGGCGGTCAAAAAAGAGCGAGATTCGCCTGAGACCGCGCCGGTCTCTGTCCACACTTTTCGAGGCTGGCTAGGAATGCCCCGCAACCGCGGGCATTTCTCCGATACCCACCAAGGGGTCTCTGAAACCCCGTTCGCTTCTGACTGAGTGGTGCATCAAATGATGCTTGAACTTACGACCTCAATGCCCAGCACGCAGTTGCATCCCGTCTCTGTCCACCTCTCATAAAGTGTGGCCACCAAAAGCGGACGTTGAGACGGCCCGCACAATCCCGGCCCAATCGGCCAAATTCCGACAAGTCTCTGGCCACGATTTGGGCAGCGGGCAGCAAGAATACCGCGGAACTGCGGGACTTTCCCCGCCAAATTCCCCTAAGTCTCTGATTCCTAAGGAAAAAGAGACTGACTGGTGCCGCGCAACATGATCAAACTTGCGACCTCAGCGCTATAGGACGCAGCCTTACCGGTCTCTCGCCATTATTCCTGAGCCGGGCGCTCATCGAGCGCCCGGCCTAAGACTGCTGCCCGGCGACGCCCGCCGTCATGCTTGCCACCATCGCCGTCATGATAATCATCGACTGACCAACACTACGACGTACAAACGACCAACACTTCGTTGCGACCGACTTCGACATTCCTGCGGCGCGCGAGCGCCGATTCTTGTTTGTCTCCATAAAACCTCCTTTGATCTTTTCTGCCGTCACTACGACGGCGGCGAGAACAACGGCGACGGAGAGCATGAGGCCGGCAGGAGTTGCACCCGCAACAGCAGCCCAGGAACCGATCAAGGCTCCAAAGCTCGTAGAGATAATATACACTGATCCGGCGTTGAAACCAATTAAACCGTACGGGAGCCAGCAAGCAAAATGGCGCGGCGGATCGCCGCGCGCTCCACTTCGGTGGGTGTCCGACCGGAAAAGTGTGGCCACCAAAATCGGAGGCCGAGACCGGCCGGCGAATTAAGGCCAAACGGGCACATCTTGAAGAAGTCTCTGGCCACGAATTGGGCAGCGGGCAGCAAGAATACCGTGGAACTGCGGGACTTTCCCCGCCAAATTCCTCTAAGTCTCTGATTTCGAAGGAAAAAGAGACTGACTGGTGCTGCCGGTGAGGATTGAACTCACGACCTCAGCCTTACCAAGGATGCGCTCTACCACTGAGCTACGGCAGCACTGCCAGCATGTTGCGGGCGACCGGGGAGCTAAGTCCCTGCGGTGTGGCGGGCCTATGGACAATGCGGAGGCGTCCGTCAAGGCGGCTTGCCTGTTATTTCGATCCGGCTATCGATCCTCCCCATGAGCGACGACAAAACTCCCCCCGCCCGGTCCGCAGCCGAAGAGCGCGCCGGGCGGCTGGCGCAGGCGCTGCGCGACAATCTGCGCCGCCGCAAGGCCCAGGCACGTGCGCAGAACGAGCAGCCCCGGGCAGAGCGGGAGCCGGCTGCGGGCGAGGATCAGTAGGGCTTTTCGCCGATGACGTTGCCGCCCTCGAGGTAGCGGCACACCAGGACCTCGTCCTGTTCATTGCTGGCAATCGCGCAACCCACCTGAGTGGTGGAGCGCCAGATCAGCTGCGTGTAATGGCCGACGTCGCGCCACTGGCCGGTGGTGCTGTTGCGCGGGAACGGGCCATTGATGAAGATCTTGCGCTCGTCGACCCACAGATTCACCATCTGCTCGGGCGTGTAATAACCCTTGGTGCCCCGCCAGAGATTCTCGCCCTCCTCGCCATCGGTCGGGTCGGCATAATCGGCGGTATCGCTGTGCTCGAGCCCATCGATGAGAGTCAGTTGCTGTGCCCACTCCATCGATTGGCGCGCCAGCTTGTCGCTCCACACGAGCGGCGGAATGCCCAGGCGCGTGCGCTCTGCATTATGCGCGGCCAGCAGGCGCTGGTTCACGTCCTGCGGCGTCCACAAGGGGGATGCCGCGCCCAGCGCAAGCCAGACGAGCGGAAGCACGGCACAGCGCAACAGTCTGATCGACCGCCGATCCATATAGCGCTTCAGCCCTACCCCCTGCAAAGCAACCGGACCCCACAATCCGGCCGTCCGCAGCATTGAGTCGCGGCTCGGCGCGCATGTGTTAAGCGTCGTTATCCATCGATACAAGCAGCGGTGCTGTAGCATCCGCCAGCCAGTCAGCGGCATCGCCTTCCAGCTGGGGCCCGACCACCGCCCGGACCTTCGCATGATAGGCGTCGATCCAGGCGATCTCGCCCGCGTCGAGCATATCCGTGTCGATCAGCGCGCGCTCATAGGGCGCGAAGGTCAGCGTCTCGAAGCCGAGCATCTCCTTCTCGCCGCCCGCGATCGCGCGCTCCTCGACGAGAATCAGATTCTCGATCCGGATCCCATATTCGCCGGTCTTGTAATAGCCGGGCTCGTTGGAGAGGATCATGCCCGGCTGCAGCGGCTCGTCGCCTCCGCCGAAGGTCGCGATGCGCTGCGGCCCTTCATGCACCGACAGATAGGCGCCGACGCCGTGGCCGGTGCCATGGGCATAATCGAGCCCCGCCGCCCACAGATGCTGGCGCGCCAATATGTCGAGCTGCCCGCCGCGCGTCCCCCTCGGGAAGACCGCGCGAGCGATGGCGAGATGCCCTTTCAACACGCGCGTATAGCGGTCGCGCATCTCGGCGGTCGGCGTCCCGATCGCGACCGTGCGGGTCACGTCGGTGGTGCCGTCCTGATATTGCCCGCCCGAATCCACCAGATAGAGCGAATTGGGCTCAAGGATGCGCTTGGTCTCGTCACTCGCGCGATAATGGACGACCGCGCCGTTGGGCCCGGCGCCCGAGATGGTGTCGAAGGACAGGTCGCGGAGCAGGCCGGTCTCGGCGCGAAAGGCCTTCAACTTGTCCGACGCCTGGATCTCGTCGAGCCCGCCCTTGGGGGCCTCGACCGACAGCCAGTGGAGGAAACGGCTGAGCGCCGCGCCATCGCGCGCCTGCGCCGCCTTGTGGCCGGCGATCTCGACCGCATTCTTGACCGCCTTGGGCAGCACGACCGGATCGCGCTCCTCGATCAGCGTCGCGCCTGCGCCGGACAGCGCCGCGAAGATCGCCGCCACCGCCCGCTCGGGATCGACCGCAACCGTCTTGCCCGCCATCGCCTTCAGCGCCGGCTCGAACGCCGCGCGGTCGTGCAGCCGCACGCCATTGCCGAGATGCGCCTTCACCGTCTCGTCGAGCTTGTCGGGCGCCACGAACAGGTCGGCGGTCGCATCGGCATGGACCAGCGCATAGGCGAGCGCGACCGGCGTGCGATCGACGTCCTGCCCGCGAATGTTGAACGCCCAGGCGATCGAATCGAGCGCCGATAGCACCGCCGAGTCCGCTTTCTTGGACGCCAGCCAGTCGGCGATGTCCGCGCGCTTGGCGGCCGAGGAGCGGCCGGTCAGCGCATCGGGCTGCACCACCAGCCGCGCCGCCGAAGGCGCGGGCCGGTCGGGCCAGATCGCATCGACCGGGTTGGTGTCGACCGCGACCAGCTCGGCGCCCTTGCCCGCGAGCGCCTTGCGCGCGGCCTCGACCCAGCCCCTGGTGTGCAGCCAGGCATCATAGCCGATGCGCCCGCCATCGGGGGCATGCTGCTCCAGCCACTGCGCGGTGCTCGTCTGCGGCACCGATTGATAGCTCCAATGCTGGCCGTCGACCTGCTCGCGCACCTGCAGCGTATAGCGCCCGTCGACGAAGATCGCCGCCTCTGCCGGCAGCACCACCGCCGAACCCGCCGAACCCTGAAAGCCGGTGAGCCAGGCGAGCCGCCGCGCATAGGCGCCGACATATTCGCTCATATGCTCGTCGGTCAGCGGCACGACGAACCCATCGAGCCTGCGCCGCGCAAGCTCCTCACGGAGCGCCTTCAACCGATCTTCATAGCTGGACATGGAACCGAAACCTCGATGCGGACAGAGAGCCTAGATAGGCCCCTGTCCGCATCGCGGCAACGGTGGCGAGAGCGGCGACAATATCTCTACCGACAGCGGAAGCCTGTCAGTTGCTTCCCCTCTGGAGCCACCGTGGTGCAGAGACGCGATCGAGCATCAGTGCAACCGAGCGCGATTATTGCGAATTCGACCGCCGTCGCTCCCGCCACCAGGAATGAAAAAAAATGGCCCAGCATAGACCGATCCAGCCAAGGATCGGGACAGGCTGATGGCCCGCCGCTCCTGGAGATTCGATGAGCTTGATACCGATGGCGAGGATCGTCACCACCAGCAACAACAAGCCCTGCTTCTTCAGCTTCGAGGTCATTTCTTCCTCTCGAGTTCGCGTAGCTCTTTCCATCCTCCCAAGCCCACTAGGGCTGCACCGCCGATGCCCTCTATAGCGCTGCTCGGTACGCCCGCGAGCGGCGCTCCAAGGGCGATCACCCCCAAATCGGTCACGACACCCTCCTTGTCGATCGCGTTGCTCGGATCGAACCTGTCCCGATCATAAGCGGGGTGCAGACGAGGCGGCAATTCAAGCGAACTGCCCTGCCGCCGGATATAGCGATTGCGCCCGGGATCTGCCGAAACGAACCCTTTGGGAATGTCGTAAACCTTGTACCGCGTGCCCATGCCTTGTCTCCCGATGTCGAGATCAGTCGGCTGTCACAGAATGCCCTACATGAAAAGAACAAATAAGGAACAATGAGTCAACCAGCACCATTCCCCGCTTCCGCCAGCGCCCGCTTATGCTTGCGCGCCTCGACAACATAGGCGGCAACGCCTTTCTGGTTGTTCGCCATCTCCTCGGGGGTCAGGTCGCGCATGTAGCGCGCAGGTCGGCCGCTCCACAGCTGGCCGCTGGGAATGCGCTTGCCGGGGGTGAGCATCGCGCCCGCCGCCAGCATCGCGTCGGACTCGATCACGCAGCCGTCCATCACCAGCGCGCCGAAGCCGACGAAGGCGCGGTCGTGCAGCGTGCAGCCATGGACGGTTGCCATATGGCCGATCAGCACGTCCTCGCCGATCACGGTCGGGTGGGTGCCGGTCGAGATGTGGATGACGCTGCCGTCCTGGACGTTGGTCCGCGCGCCGATGTGGATGATATTGCCGTCGCCGCGCACCACGACATTGTACCAGAGGCTGGCTTCAGCCCCGATCCGGACATGGCCGATCACGCGCGATCCGGGCGCCAGGAAGGCGCTCTCGTCGATCTCGGGCGTGGCGCCCTCATAGGTCAGGACGGTGTGGTCGTAGTTCATTGCGGTCTTTCGATGCTGTAGGTGACATGGGCCTTCAACCGCGCCTCGAGGCCGGGCAGCGGATGATCGAAGTCGAGATCATGGCGGCGCGCCATGCCCAGCCGTTCCATCAGACCCCAGGAGCGGACATTGGCCGGCACGGTGATCGCCCAGATGCTGTCGATGCCGTGCGCCCAGCCCCAGTCGAGTGAAGCCTGCGCCGCTTCGCGGGCATAGCCCTTGCCCCAATAAGCCCGCGCCAGCCGCCAGCCGATTTCGCTCCGCCCCTCGACCGGCGTGCCTGCGGCTCCAGGCTTCAGCCCGCAGAAACCGATGAAGTTGCCACTCGCGCGCTCCTCGACCGCCCAGAAGCAATGGCCGAGCGTTTCAGCCAAGTCCCGCTGCCGCGCGATCCCCGCCGCGACGTCCTCTGCCGTTTGCAGCGGGCCGAGATAGGCCATCACCTCCGGATCCTGCCCCATGGCGAGGAAGGGCGCGGCGTCTTCGTCACGCCAACCGCGCAGGATCAGCCTGTCGGTCTCGATCATGCGCCCATAAGGCGCGCCGCGTGGAGCGCATGATAGCTGAGCACGCCCGAAGCGCCTGCCCGCTTGAACGCCATCAGCGTCTCCAGCACCATCGCGTCGCGATCGGCCGCACCGGCGGCGACGGCATGCTCGATCATCGCATATTCGCCGGACACCTGATAGGCGAACACCGGAACCTCGAACCGCTCCTTCACCAGCCGGACGATGTCGAGATAGGGCAGCCCCGGCTTGACCATCACGCTGTCGGCACCCTCGGCGAGGTCCAGCGCCACTTCGCGCAGCGCTTCCTGCGCATTGGCAGGGTTCATCTGATAGCCCTTCTTGTCGCCCTTCAGCAGGCCGCGCGTGTCGACCGCGTCGCGGAAGGGGCCGTAAAAGGCCGAGGCATATTTGGCGGCATAGGCCATGATCTGGACGTCGACATGGCCCCCGGCTTCCAGCGCCTCGCGAACCGCGCCGATGCGGCCGTCCATCATGTCGGACGGGGCGACGATGTCGCTGCCCGCTTCGGCCTGAACCAGCGCCTGCCCGACCAGAATCTCCTTGGTCGGATCGTTCAGCACATAACCCTCGGCGTCGATCAGCCCGTCATGGCCATGGCTGGTATAGGGGTCGAGCGCGACGTCGGTCAGCAGGCCGATATCGGGCACAGCATCCTTGATCGTCCGGATCGCGCGGCACATCAGATTGTCGGGATTGAGCGCCTCGCGCCCGTCGTCGCTGCGTTTCTCGCGCGGGGTGTTGGGGAACAGGGCCAGGCAGGGAATGCCCGCGTCACGCGCTTCCTTCGCCTTCGCCGCGATCTGGGACAGCGGCCAGCGCGAAATGCCGGGCAGCGAGGCGATCGGTTCGACCTCGTCGCCATTGGCGATGAACACCGGCCAGATCAGGTCGGCCGGGGTCAATACGGTCTCGGCGAACATCGCGCGGCTCCAGCCGTGGCGACGCGTGCGGCGGAGACGAAGGGCGGGGAAGGATGCGTGAGTCATGACGCAGCTTTAAACCCGGCGCGGCACAGTGCAAAGCCGATGGCGTCGGGGAGGAGAAATCATCTCCTCCCCTTGCGCCGTCAGCCGACCTGTTCGGGTTCGGGCGCCCAGGCGACGCCGTTGATGTGCGACCCGCCGTCGACGAACAGCGTGTTGCCGGTGATGTTGTTGGCGAAGACGCCGATGATGCCGGGCCCCTGCCCGCGGATGTAGAAGCCCGCCTCGTTGCGGTTGTTCCGGAAGATGTTCAGCGCCGGGGCCGTCTGGCGAAGCGCCTCGGTCGACAGGATGCCGCGATCGGCCAGCGTTTCGCCCGACAAAGCGGTGATGGCCATGAGCACGTTCTGCAGCGCCTCGTCGCGGCGGCGTGCGGTGACGACGATGTCGCCCAGCTTGACGTCCGTGTCGGCCGCCTGAGGTTCCGTTTGGGCTTAGGCTTGCTGCGCCTGCACCGGCGTTCCCGCGAAGAAGATCCATCCCGCGACGCCCAGCCGCAGGACGCTCTTGGGCGTCTTCATAATCTCTCCCTCTCCTCTCCGGCTTCTTGCCAGCTATTGGCGGAAAGCGGGACCGACGCGGGGTAACCGCGACTGTGCGCGGGACCATCCACTGATTGGCGGATCCTGGCCTGATGGCGGTCCATAGCCGTCATCTTTTGGGCGGATCATCACGCAAAATCCCTCCGATGGATTTTCATACGCGACCAATGCGCAATGCGCATATCTCCATTCTACGCTTTGGTATCATTACGGGACGCTGGGCGATGGAAGAGAGGATTCGGGCGGGAGCTACCATGGCGGACAGGACCGATTTCGCCTTCGATGCGCTGGACCGAAAGATCGTCGACCTGCGCAAGGCGAACGGCCGCATTTCGAACCAGGAGATCGCCGAACGGTTCAAGGTGACCCGCGCCTCGGTCGGCCTGTTCGACAGCCGGGAGGAGATCGGCGCGATCACCTCCGACCTGCTCGAAGGAGTACCGGGCGTGCTCGACGTGCAGGTGTCGATCGTGACGCGCTCGATCAAATATAATGAGCGCATCGCCAAGCTCTGACGCCCCACCCGCAAAAAAGCTTGAGACGGAATTGCGCCCGAAACGATTCTGATGCGTTGTGGCTGCGCATGACACAGCCCGACTCCCCCCGCTCCGCCATCCTGATCGTCAACGCGATGTCGCGACAGGGCAGAGACCTGTTCGCCCTGGCCTGCGCAGGGCTGAAGGCGGCGGGCATCGACCTGATCGACGCGGTCGCGGTGGAGGAGCCCGGCTCGCTCGAACGCCACGTCCGCGAAGCC
This sequence comes from Zymomonas sp., assembly GCA_027489105.1. The sequence goes on from JAIYAJ010000460.1 coordinate 18,373, forward strand.
ATGGCGAAACGGCCGCCGATGCTGATCGTCGGCGGGGGTGACGGCACGCTGTCCGGCGTGGTCGACGCCATCGTCGGAACCGACACCGTCTTTGCGGTGCTCCCGCTCGGCACCGCCAACAGCTTCGCGCGGACCCTGTGCATCCCGCTCGACCTGGGCGGCGCGATCGGGGTCATCGCCTCGGGCGCGCCGCGCCGGATCGACCTCGGCATGATCGACGATGATTATTATTGCAACTGCGCCGCGATCGGTCTGTCGACCAAGATCGGGGGGCAGATCCCGCCGGTCCTGAAGAAGAGCCTCGGCCGCCTCGGCTATCTGATCTGGGCGACCTGGCAGTCGATGAAATTCCGATCTTTCCGGCTGATCGTCACTCAGAATGGTCAACGCCACGAGATCGATGCGCTGGAGGTGCGGATCGCCAACGGCCCCTATCATGGCGGCGTCGAACTGGTTGACGACGCCGATCCGCAGAGCGGCGAGATCGTGGTTCAGGCGGTGGTGGGTCGTTCACCTGTCCAGCTGGGATGGAGCTGGTTCACCAGCTGGCTGCGCCTGCGCGCGCGCAAGGACACCACTGTCGAATATCGCGGGCACGAGATGCGCGTCGAGACCGTTCCACCGCTCAAAGTGTCGATCGACGGCGAGGTGTTGGCCAAGACCCCTTTCACCGCCCGCGTCGCCCCGGGCGTGATCAATGTGATGGCCCCCGTAGAGTGCGTCCAGCCGGGCTGAAGGCCCCGATCAGAGCGCCAGCGCCACCCTGCCCAGCATCACCGCCCCCAGCGGTCCCGCGTCGCTACCGAGACCCGGTGCCACGATCAGCCGTGCCATCGCGGCCTCATCGAGATCGTCGAGATAGTCGTTGAGCAGATAGCCGGCATGGCGACGGATCATCGGCAGCAGGCCCGGCCGCAATTGGGGCACGCCGCCGCCGATCACGAAGCGCTGCGGCGACAGGGCGAGGATCAGCATCGCCGCCCACTCGCCCAGGTCCATCGCAACGCGCCGCCACAGCAGATCGCCGTCGTCGACCTCGGCCAGCGGCCGGCCGGCGCGCGCCATCAGGCCGGGACCGCTGACAAGGCCCTCGATACAGTCGCCATGGCTGGGGCAACCACCGGGGAAATCATCGCCCGCCTGCCGCCGGATTCGCATATGCCCCGCTTCGGGATGCATGCGGCCATGGAGCGGCCGGCCATCCACGACGACGCCCAGCCCCACCCCCGTACCGACCGTGGCGTAGATATGCGCAGCGCAGCCCTGCGCAGCGCCCCACCGCCCTTCGGCGAGCGCCGCGCCGTTGACGTCGGTGTCGATCGCGATCGGCAGGTCGAACCGCTCCCGGAAATGCCCCAATATGTCGACGCCGGCCCAGCCGGGCTTGGGCGTGCGTCCCATATGACCGAAGCGGGGATGCGCAGGATCGAGCAGCAGCGGGCCGAAGCTCGCAATCCCGATCGCGGCAATCGGCTCTTCCGCAATCCAGCGCGCCAGTTCGGTCGAGATCAGCCCCAGCGTGTCCGGCGTGCCCGTCGGCCAGCGCTCCTGCCGCAAGATGGTCCGCCCGCGCGCCAGGCTGGCGATGCACTTGGTACCGCCCAGTTCGACGCCCGCAATCAGGACCTCGTCGGTCATGCGACGAAGGCCCGGTCGCCCTCCAGGCGCAGCGTGAGTTCAGGGGACGGCATGCCACCGAAATGCGCGCGGGCCTCGGCAGCGTCAACCGGCGGCTCGGTCAGGCCGACCATGTCCGCGAAACTCTGCACGGTCAGGTCGGGCAGGACGAACCAGCTGTACGACTGGAACGGCGCCTCGGGCGGATTGGCAAAGACGAGCCCGCTGTGGTTGATCGGGCGCCAGGGCCCCGCCAGACGGTCCGCCACCATCCCGTAAATCCCGTTCGGTCCCGCCTGAATATCGGGTGCGAAAACCTTTTTCTGGGTCGACCAGAAGAGATAATAGCGGCCAGCGTGAACGACGACGTGCGGGCGTTCCAGCTCGTTGTTGACTCCCTCGGCATCGATCACCGGGGGCAGCAGCGTCCAGCGGCCATCCGCCTCGCGGCGGGCCGCGCCGACATTGCCGTTCCAGTTCGATGCGGCCTGTGGGTTGGATCCGGCGAAGAAGACATAGTCGCGCCCGTCGGCCGGATCGCGGAAGAAAGACGGGTCGCGAAAGGCCTTGATCGTGCCGATCCCGCCGCCGCCTTCCATGTCGCGCACATAATGCTCGCCATCGGGCACCACCATTTCGCGCGGCGGCGACCAGGTCGAAAAGCCGATCGCATCGCCTTCGATCCGCAGCGTCGCCTGCGTCTCGAACAGCCGCTGACCGAAGCTCAGCGGCTCCTCACCGCGTTGCCCGGCGACGGTGTAGTAAAGGCTGACCGTCCGATGGTCGGGCGAGATCACCGCCGAGCCCGACCATTCGCGGCTGCCCGGCGAGAAGTCGTCGGGAAAGAGCAGCCCCAGATCGCGCCAGGCGCCGTCCTTGCGGTGCAGCAGGCGCAACCGGGCATGACCGTGGCGCGCATCGGGATCGGGCTGGAGCGGCGCCGACAGGAAGATGAAGAGGTGCCCGCCGGCGATGTCCGCCTGGCGCCCGTCCTCTTCCTGGATCGGCCAATAATCCCACAGGTCGACATCGGGCAGGATCGGCGCCGGCCGCTCGATGACGGGGGCAACCGCCATGGCGTGCGGGTCGAGCGCGGCGAGATGGTCGGCGGTCCAGCGGCAGGCCATCGAAGTCATTCCCGGATCATAGGCTTGAAGAAAAATGCCATGGCCCCGCCGAGACAGGAGGGAACGGCGGGGCCATGGGTCCAGGCGCTGGCGCCTAGAGCTCGTAGCGGATCGAGGCAGAGATGGTCCGGCCGTTGATCGAGCGCGCACGGACGATGCCGTTCGCCGGGATCGCGCCCTCTTCCGCCTCGGTGAAGCCCTTCACGTCGAACAGGTTGTTGGCGTTGACCGACAGCATCACCCGCTCGATCGGGCGCACCGTCGCAAACAGGTTCACCTGGGTGAAGCCCGGGAGCTTCAACTGGTTGGTGTCCTGCGCATAGCTGCTCGACGTGCCGACCACATTGGCGCCGACCGAGAAGCGGCCATCGTCATATTGCGGGGTCAGCTGATAGATGAACTTCGCCTGCCGACGCGGCTTGTTGCCGACCACCGCCGGGTTGAGCACGTCCGAGGCGATCTTCGCATCGGTATAGGTGCCGCCCGCCGTCAGGCTGAACGCACCCATCCGATAGCCGCCTTCGAGCTCGAGACCGGTCGCGCGATAGGTACGGTTGAAGAAGGTCTGCGTCGTCGCCTCGAAATTCTGCTCCTCGGTGCGCGCGTGGAACAGCGTGGCGTTGACCGTCAGCCCGCCGTCGCGGAACTTCACGCCACCCTCGAGCTGGCGGACATAATCGACCGCAGCGCTCTTGTCGGTCAGCTTGCCGGTGGTCGTGTTGACCGCCGGGCCGAACAGCAGGCGATCGGCATTGGCGCGCGCACCGCGGCTGTAGCGGGCGAACAGCGCGAGGTTGCCGGTCAACCGGTAATTGGCGCCCAGCGAGTAAGAGAAGTAGTTGTAGTTATAGTCGACCGGCGCGGCGCTGCCGAGCGGGATGACGCCGACCTTGGTCTCGGGGATCGAGATCACGCCATTGCCGTTCATGTCGCGGCTGATCACCCCGACCCGGCCACCGCCGAGATCCGCACCGGCCACCGATCCGTTGGCGCTGCCGAAATCGTAGCGGATGCTGCCGTCGAGCGTCAGCTTGTCCGCCGCCAGGCTCAGCGAGGCGAAGGGGGCGTTGGTGTCATAGCGGATGTCGTAGCTGCGGCGGCAGCAATTGCCGAAGAAGGTCGCGCCATAGCCGAAGATCCCGCCCTGGGTCAGCGCCTGGCCCGCGCCGTTGGTGAGGTTCACCAGCGCCGCATTGCCGCCGCCGGTCACCTCCAGCAGCGATGCCGTCCACAGCCAGTCGGTGTCGATCGTCTGGCGCGACTTGTAGAAGCCGCCGGTGAAGGTCAGCTTGCCGAAGCCGGTCTCGAAGTCGCGGCTCAAGCGGATATCGTTGGTGATGTTGTCTAGGCTGTTGAGCTTGACGTCGAACAACACGATCTGCGCCAGATAGGCGCTCGGCGAGAAGGCCTGGCCGGCGCGCGGGCCATTGGCATAGGTCAGCGTCGAACCGGCACCGCCCAGCGAAGCCGCGATCGCCGCACCCGTGTCGACCGACGCCGGGAAGGGCGAGGTGAAGCCGCCGGAGATGTCCGAATAACGGAAGCGTTCGGTGACGTTCCAGCCGCCGCCTAGATCGAACTGCGCCTCGAGCCCGACCGCCTTGACCAGCGGACGCTGACCGTCGCGGATGTCGCGGGTGACCGGATTGTTGTTGCCGTCCAGCGTGACATTGTCGCGATAATAGCGCGAATGCAACGTATCGCCGTTGATGCTGAAGCCCGGCAGATTCTGATATTTCGGATCGGCGTTGGTGCCGGTCACCAGCACCGGATTGGGCAGATAGCCGATCGCGCGGTCGTTCAGATATTTGCCGTAGAGGCGGATATAGCCGCTGTCGAATTCCTTGGTGACGTTGAACTTGATCTGGCCGCCCTTGTTCGCGTCATAGCCGGCTTTGCGCGGACCTTCGCCCTGGCGATAGAAGCCGCCGACATGAAAACGGACGGTGTCGCTGAGGCGACCGCCATAGTCGAAGTCCATGCGCCAGTCGCGATAGTCGACACCCGCAGTCGCCTGGACCGCGCCGCCTTCCTGCTCGCCGGTCTTGGAGATCAGGTTGATCACGCCGCCCGGCGCGTTCGACGCGAAGGTCGAGGCCGAACCGCCGCGAACCGACTCGACCCGGCCGACGTTGAAGTCCGACCGCATGAAGATGTCGGCATTGCCGAAGGTGATGTCGCCGAACTCGAGGACCGGAAGCCCGTCTTCCTGCAGCTGGAGGAATTTGGAGCCGCCCGAGGCGACCGGCAGGCCGCGCACCGAGATATTCGCATTGCCTTCGCCGCCCGAGGACTCGGACCGGATGCCCGGCAGATTGCGGAAAATTTCCGCCACCGAACGCGGCGCAACTTTCGCGATTTCGGCCTCACCGAGCGAGCTGACGGTGACGCTGGTGTTGAGCCGGTTCGAACTGCGCGCGACTGCCGTGACGACGATTTCCTCGCTTGAGACGACGGCGTCGGCCGGAGCCTCCGCTTGCGTCTGCGCAGACAGAGGGGTCGCCGCGATCAGGGCGACGGAGCTGAACAGGACTGCCCGAAAATGCCTCATTATCTCTCTCCCACGCCGATCTGAGCTCGGCCTGAACACAGGATGCATAGAACCGAAAACGATTGCAAGAACAAATTGCAATCGTTTGCAGATGGGATTACAAATTGCTGACAGGCCATATAAAAGAGGCCCGAACGGGATGGAGAGGAAGGGCATGCACGCCTCCATGACGACCAAGCCGCGCCTGTCCCTCGGGCGAATCATCCAGATGAACCTCGGCTTCCTGGGGCTGCAATTCAGCTTCGGGCTCCAGCAGAGCAATATGGGTCCGATCTACAGCTATCTGGGCGCGGACGAGGCATCGATGCCGCTGCTGTGGCTCGCCGGCCCGATGACCGGACTGCTCGTCCAGCCGGTGATCGGCGCGCTGAGCGACCGCACCGTCACCCGCTTCGGCCGCCGCACGCCCTATTTCCTGATCGGCGCGGTGCTTTGCAGTCTCTGCCTTTTCGCCATGCCCTACAGCCGGGAACTCTGGATGGCCGCGAGCCTGCTGTGGATCCTTGATGCGGCCAACAACGTAACGATGGAGCCCTATCGCGCCTATGTCAGCGACCGGCTCGACGAGGCGCAACGCCCCTTCGGCTTTCTGACGCAGAGCGCCTTTACCGGGCTGGCCCAGACCCTCTCCTATCTGTCGCCCTCGCTGCTGGTCTGGTGGGGCTTCGATCTGAATGCGCTCGATCCGAACGGCATCCCCGTCGTCACGCGGATCGCCTTCATCATCGGTGCGGTGCTGTCGCTGTCCACGATCCTCTGGTCGGTGTTCCGCGTGCGCGAATTGCCGCTGTCGCCAGAGGAGATCGCGGCAATGCGCGCCGAGCCGATGTCCGTGCGGACCACGCTGCGCGACCTCAAGACGGCGATCGTCGAGATGCCCACGCCCATGCGGCAACTTGCGGTCGCGATGCTGTTCCAGTGGTATGCGATGTTCTGTTACTGGCAGTACATCACCTTCGCCCTCGCCCGCTCGCTGTTCGACACCGCCGATCCGATGAGCAGCGGCTTCCGACAGGCGGTCCTCGTCAACGGCCAGATCGGCGGCTTCTACAATTTCGTCGCCTTCCTCGCCGCCTTCGCGATGATTCCGCTCGCCCGCAGCATCGGGGCGCGGTCGGTCCATGCGGCCGCGCTGGCCGCATCGGGCATCGCCATGGTCGCCCTGCCCTATACGCCCCACGGACTGCTGCTGCTGCCGATGATCGGCATCGGCATCGGCTGGGCCAGCATGATGGGCAACACCTATGTCATCCTGTCCGACAGCATCCCGCCGAACCGGACGGGCATCTACATGGGCATCCTCAACATGTTCATCGTCATCCCGATGATGATCGAAAGCCTGACAATGCCGTTGATCTACCGCCCGCTGCTCGCCGGCGATCCGCGCCATGTCCTGATCCTCGCCGGCCTGCTGATGGCGGCCGGCGCCATCGCGACGCTGGCGATCCGGCAACGGCGCCCGGCGGGGACCCCAGCGCTCGCCTGATCCGTCAGGCTGGCACGCGCTCCGCCGCCAGCGCCTCGTCGGCGAGCGAACGGTTGCGCCAGCCGCCGCGCACATAATAAGCCCAGGACAGAAGCGCCACGATCAGCGAGCTTGCCGGGAAGGCCCACCACAGCGCATCGAAGCCCAGCCAGGGCTTGGCCAGCACCGCAAAGCCCAGGCGGCAGATCACGAGCCCGACGATCATGATCAGCAGCGGCGCCACGACCACGCCATTGGCGCGCACGGTCGCGAAGAAGACCATCGTCATGCCCGAGAAGAGGAAGCTCCACCCTGCGATCAGCTGGATTTCGCGCGCAATCGGTATCGCGGGGCTGTCGGTGCCGAGGAACAGCCCCAGCACCGGCCGATCGAACAAAGTCAGCAGAAGGACCAGCACGCCGGTCAGCAGGAAATTGTAGAGCAGCCCGCTGCGCGTGATTGCGCCGACCCGGTCCCAGCGGCCAGCTCCGATATTCTGTGCGGCCATCGCGCTGACCGCCGAGCCGACCGCCAGCGCCGGCATCTGGACATAGTTCCACAGCTGCGCCGCCACGCCATAAGCAGCCGTGGCGATGACGCCCGCATGGTTGACGAGGCCGATCATGACGAGGCCCGTCGCGGTCAGGACGAACATCTGAAGCCCCATCATCACGCCCTTCGACAGGATCAGGCGTAGCAGGGTCCACTGCGGCAGCAGATAACGGAATTCGACACCGCGCAGCCGGACCGGCAGGTCGCGCCAGTAGACGACCGCCATCATCCCCGTGAGCGACACCGCATTGGCGATCAGCGTCGCGATCGCCGAGCCGACCATGCCCAGCGCGGGAAAGGGACCGATACCGATGATCAACAGCGGATTGAGCCCCGCGTCGATAATCGTCCCGCCGATCATGAACCAGAGCGGGGTCATCGCATCACCGACCCCGCGCAGCGACATCATCAGCAGGACGACGAGCGCGCTGAACGGCAGGCCGAGCAGCATCATCTTGAGATAGGCCGAGGCGAGCGGCGCCGCATCTGCGGGGGTACCAAGCAGGTGGAGCAGCCGATCGGTGAAGCCGACCCCGACCGCGACCATCACGAAGGAAATGCCGAGCAGCAGCCCCGCCGCCGCGCCGAACACGCGCCGCGCGGCGTCCACATCGCGACGCCCGACATGCTGGCCGATCAGGATCATCGCCGCCATCGCGAAGCCGAACAGCGCCGAGAAGATCAGGAAGATGATGTTGGTGGCGTTGGCGGTCGCCGCCAGCGCCTTCTCCCCGAGGAAACGCCCGATCCAGATCGTGTTGATCGAGGCGTTGAGCGACTGGAGGACATTGCCCGCCAGCGTGGGGATGGTGAACAGCAGCAGGGTCTTGCCGATCGGCCCCTGCGTCAGGTCCCGCTGCTGTTGCGCCATATCAGCCAAGCCGAGCCAGCGCTGCGCTCAGCTGTTCCGCCTCCAGGCTCTTTTCGGCATGATCGGCACGCGCCTTCTCGACCGCCTCGGGCTTGGCCTTTTCGACGAAGGCCGGGTTGTTGAGCCGGTTGGCGAGCCCGTCGCGCTCCTTCTCTGCGGCGGCGATCGCCTTGGCGAGGCGGGCGCGTTCGGCGTCGAGGTCGATCACGCCCTCAAGCGGCAGCACGAAGGTGGCCTCGTCGACCACCACCTGCGCGGCGCCGCCAGCCGGCGCTTCGCCTTCGGCCGGGTCGATGCGCGCAAGCCGCGCGACCGCCGTCGCATTGGCGCGCAACCGGGCGAGCGTCTGCTCGCTCGCGCCCCGGCTATAGGCCGGCAGCCGCGTTCCCGGCGGGACGTTCAGACCGTTGCGCGCGGCGCGAACCTCGCTGACCAGCCGGATCAGCCAGTCGATCTCGGCCTGCGCGTCGGCATCGATCGCGTTTTCGTCGAACAGCGGCCATTTGGCGAGGATCAGTTCATAAGGCCGCTCGCCGAGCGCGTGCCACAGCTCCTCGGTGAGGAACGGCATGAACGGATGCAGCATCACCAATATCTGGTCGAGCACCCAGCCCGCGACGGCGCGCGTCTCGGCAGCCTGTGCCGGATCGGCATCTTCGCCGAGCAGCGGCTTGCTGAGTTCGATATACCAGTCGCAGAAGCTGGCCCAGACGAAATGGTAGATGCTGTTGGCTGCCTCGTCGTAGCGCAGATCCTCGATCGCGCGATCGAGCGCCTTCACCGTCTTCATCGTCTCGGCGACGATCCAGCGGTTGACCGCCAGCTGCGCGGCGGGGGCCTCGACCGACGTCGAGGCGCCGATGCCGTTGCCCTGCGCGAAGCGCGCGGCGTTCCACAACTTGGTCGCAAAGTTGCGATAACCCTCGACCCGCTTCTCATCGAGCTTGATGTCGCGGCCCTGGCTTTCCATCGCGGTCAGCGTGAAGCGCAGCGCATCGGCGCCATATCTGTCGATCAGGCCGAGCGGGTCGACCGTGTTGCCCTTCGACTTCGACATCTTCGAGCCATCGGCGGCGCGAACGAGGCCGTGCAGATAGAGCGTCTTGAACGGCACCTCGCCCATGAAATGCAGGCCCTGCATGATCATGCGCGCATCCCAGAAGAACAGGATGTCGAATCCCGAGATCAGCACGTCGTTGGGATAATGGCGGGCCAGCAAGCCCCTCTCCTTCAGGGGAGGGGTTGGGGGTGGGGTCTCGCCGGACAGCGAGGGGTTGCCCATCACCTCGTCGGGCCAGCCCAGCGTGCCGAACGGCCACAGCGCGGACGAGAACCAGGTGTCGAGGACGTCGGGATCGCGGGTCAGCGTCCTGCCGCCGGCCAGTGCCTTGGCCTCCTCCTCGGTCTCCGCGACGAAGACATTGCCGTCCTCGTCATACCATGCCGGGATCTGGTGCCCCCACCAGAGCTGGCGCGACACGCACCAGGGCTGGATGTTCTCCATCCAGTGGAAGAAGATCTTCTCGCGCTCCGGCGGATGCAGCTTCGTCTCCCCGGAGC
>JAIYAJ010000291.1 GCA_027489105.1 Zymomonas sp.
TATTCGGCCTGCGCCTGCTGCAGCTCGAGGCGCGGCGAATAGCCATTGCCGACCCGCGAGCGCGCGATGTGCAGCGATTCCGCGCGAGCCGCCAGCGTGCGTTCGGCGATCTTCAGGCGGGCGTCGAGCCCCAGCAAGGTCACATAAGTGGATGCCGTCGTCGCGGCGACCGACAGCCGCACCGCGTCCCTCGCGGCAGCGCTCGCGAGATAGCTGTCGCGCGCTGCGCCGCGCTGATCCGCGAGGCGCCCGAAGAGATCGAGTTCATAGCCGATCTGGACCTGCGGCTGCGCCGCATTCTGCACTTCGGGCGTGCCGAAGGCGCTGACGCTGCGCGACCGCCCGCCGGTCACGGACGCATCGATCGTCGGCAGCAACGTAGCGTTGATCCCGCGCAATGCGCCGCGCGCCTCGCGCACCCGGCCGGCGGCGATGCCGATGTCGGGGTTGGCAGCAAGCGCCGCCTCGACCAGCCGGCTCAGTTCCGGGTCGCCGAAGCGCCCCCACCAGGCAGGATCGCCGGGCGCACCCGCTTCAGTCGCGGTGCGCCAGTCGGACGGCAGAGCGAGCGGCGCGATCGCCACGGGCTGGGCATCACGGCCAGCACAGGCAGTGAGCAGGGCCGGCAACAGGAGAGCGGCAAGACGCTTCATTGTACGCCCCGCGTATCGACCTTGGCCTCCACAGACATGCCCGGCCGCAGCCGGACCGCGAGGGGCTGGCCCGGATCGACCCTGATGCGCACGGCGATACGCTGGGCGACCTTGACGAAATTGCCGGTCGCATTGTCGGGCTTGAGGACGGCGAATTCCGATCCGGCGGCGGGCGACAGATTCTCGACCCGACCGCGCAATTCCGCGCCGCCCAGGGCATCGACCTTGAACGTCGCTGGCTGATCGACCCGCATGCGGCGGGTCTGCGTTTCCTTGTAGTTCGCCACCACCCACGCGTCGCGCGGGACGAGGAACAGCAATTGCGTGCCCGCCGTCACGAAGGCGCCATTGCGAACGCCGATTTCGGACAGTTGCCCGTCGACGGGCGCACGAATGACGGCGTTCTCCAGGTCGATCCGGGCGAGCCGCAACTGCGCCTCGGCGCCCTCGACGGCTGCACGCAGGCCCGAGCGGCCGACCTGAACGGTGCGCACGTCCTGCGTGCCGATGGCGCGGGCGGCCTGCGCCTGACGGACATTGGCTTCGGCCGCTCGCAGCACGGCGCGGGCCTGGTCGCGCTCGCGCTCCGAAATTGAACCGTCCGCCACCAGCGCGTCGGCGCGGTGCATGTCGGCCTGCGCACGCGCCAGCTGCGCCTGGGCATTGGCGATGCCGGCGTCCTGGCTCTGCGTGGCAGCTTCCTTCGCCCGCTCTGTCTGGGCGGAATTGGCGAGCGACGCCTGCTGCGCGGCGAGGTTCGCCTCGGCCTGCGCGACCTTGGCGCGGTAGATACGGTCGTCGATCGTGACGAGGATCTGGCCAGCCTTGACCTGCGCGAAGTCCTGAACTGCGACGCTGGTGACGTAGCCGCTGACCTGCGGGCTGATGATCGTCACCCGGCCGCGCACATAGGCGTTGTCCGTCCGTTCGGATCGGCCCGCGAAAGGCGGCAATTGCCACGCATAGAGAATGGCGAGCACGGCGACGATGGCCACCCCGACGATAGCCAGGATGACCGGGCGCCCACGCTCCGGGGGAAGCCAGCCCGATGGCGTCGCGTCTGTCGCGGCAGGAGTTGGGGATGTCTGGTCATTCATTGGGGGCGTTCCCGGCCGCAGCGCGGCGTTGCAGTTCGATGAGAGGGGAGGGTTCCCCCCGGCGCTTGATCCCGAGGCGGATCAGATAGCTCCAGACGACTGCCGCGGCAGCCAATATGCCGACCAGGAGGAAGACGTCGTTGAAGGCGAGGATATTGGCTTCGCGGCTGACCGCCCGGGCGAGCAAGGCGGCGCCCTCGGCCGAGCGCAGAGCCGGATCCACGACGACGCCCGATACGGCAGCGCCGCCCGCCTTGATGCGGGCGACGACCTGCGGATCGCTCGCCACCAGCGCCTGGACCAGCTCGTGCGAATGATATTTTTCGCGGACAACCTGGAAGGTGCCGAGAAGCGCGGATCCGACCAGCCCGCCCATGCTCTGGCTGATGCTGAACAACACGATGAAGCTGATGAAGTTGCGGGTCCCCGCCAGCAACGTGCGCGCGATGCCGATCACCATCGCCTGCGCCATGAACAGCAGCGAAGCGAAGCCGATCAGCGCCTGGCTGAGGTAGAAGCTCGACGGGCGCGTGAGGTTGGTCGCGTCGCTGTCCATCAGCGCACCGACCATGATCAGGATGACCGCGATGGTGATCGGTCGCGAGATATTGTCGGGCCGGATCGTCAGCACGGCGGTGACCATGCCGGCGATCGAGGCGACGACGATGATCAGGTTGAGAGTCACCATCTGGTCGTTGATCATGCCGAGGGCGTTGAGCAGCCCGACCGACCCGAAGGCCTGTTCGGACAGCAATATGCGTACCGAGGCGGCAACGGCCATCAGGCGCATGATTTCCCGCGTCCCAAGCCAGCGTGTGTTGATCAGCGGATTGGCGCGGCGATGCTCGACGATCAGCGCGGCCGCGATCAGGGCCA
>JAIYAJ010000225.1 GCA_027489105.1 Zymomonas sp.
CTCATGGACCATGGCGGGCCAGCCATTGCCGAACCGCGCCGGCAGGATGCGGCCACCCGACCTGCTCAGCACCTCGTAGGCCTCGATCAGGCGCACGCCGACATGCTCGGGCGTCCAGGTCGCGGGGATGGCGGACTCCTCGTCGCCCAGCGCGTCGATGCGGCGGCGGAGGTCGTCGGCGAGGCCGAGGAAACCGGGGACTTCGAGCGTGTCTGTCGTCACCATTTGAAATCCTCCAAAGCTGCCGCCGCCTGCGCGTTGTCCGCCGCTTGTCCGGGGCTTGTCCGCTCGTCGTCCCGTTTCGGGAATGTCTGGCTGAAGCCTTTGACCGGGCGCCCGGCCCACCAAAGATAGGGCTTCGCGACGCCCAGAACCCCGGCATTGATCAGCGCGTCCCGTGCGCGCTCGAACTCCTTGCGGATGGCGTCGGCCGATCGCTCCTCGCTGCCTTCCTCCATCGAGAACGATCGCGCCAAGTCGCGGTATTCCGACCACTCGATCACCTCCGTCATCGGCTTGATCTTGTGGCTGTCCTCGAGCGTCGGGCCGGCCAAGCGGCCGTGCCGCTTCAGCGCCTCGAACATAGCGGTCAGGACACGCCGCTCTGTCGGGTTGGGCGTCCATCCGCGCTTGGCCTGGTCCGCCTTGATCTCGTCCTTCACGCCGACGGGCAGGCAGATGCAGGACGTGATCGGGCCGCCGTTGGGCTTGTCACCGATCTTCACGCCCATCAGTTCGAACCGGATCGTGATGCCGTCCTCGTCGTCCTTCATCTTGTCGAGACGGGCGGTGCGGATCTTCGTCGCCTCGTCGCGGGTCACCATGATGACCTGGTCGACGTTGGCGTAGATCGAGGTGTGGCCGCGCAGCTTCGTGCCTTGGGCGTTGAGGTGGTGAACCAGCACGACATGCGCGCCGGTCTCGCGCTCGATCCGCGCGACGTTCTTCATGACCGTACCCATGTCGCGTCCAGAGTTCTCGTCGGCGCCGCCGGTGGCCGTGGCCAGCGTGTCGATGAAGACGGCGCGCAACGGCATCTGGGGGTACTCGGCGGCGATGGCTTTGATTTCCTCGATCAGCCCGGCGGTGTCGCCCTCGGCTGCGTAAAGGTCCACCTGACTGGTCAGCAGCTCAAACGGCACGTCCTCGTCATCGGGCACGCCGAAATGCTTGCGGTAGGCCGGCAGGCGCTTCCTGCGGACGCCGCGGGCACCCTCGCCTGCCTGATAGACCACCAGCCCCTGCTTCACGTCCTGGCCGAAGAATGGCAGGCCGCGGGCAATGCACATCGCCATGTGGATCGCGAGGAAGCTCTTGCCAGAGCGCGACGGGCCGCCAAGGATCGACTTGTCGCCTAGGCTCAACCATCCGTCGATCAGGTATTCATAGGTCGGGCCCGGCGCGTCGATGTCCTTCCATGAGACGCGGCCGAATCGGCTCTTGAACTCTGGCGTCATCATCGCGAGCGCGCGGGCTTCGAACGCCTCAAAGCTCTCTATTGGTGGGATGTGGATCACGCCGCTTCCCCCGCGCAGGTCAGCCCGCACTCGGCGTCGTACTCGACATCGTCGAGCAGGCCAGGCATCACCGGCTGGTCAAGCGCCTCGCGCTCCAAATCGGCGTAGCTGTATTCGGTGACGAAGCGGCCTTTGCCGATGATCTCCATCTGCTTCCACGGCCCCAAAAACTCAGGGTTCTCGCGGATCAGCGCGACCTTCTTGGCGCGCGATTTCAGCATGCAGAGTGTGCAGTTGCCTTCGTAATCGCGAAGGCCGAGATCAAAGCCCTGCGGCAGCGGCGATGTCAGCAGGACCGGGTCGGCATTCTCGCCCAGCCAGAAGCGCAGCACGTCGCGCTTCGTGACGCTGACTGCTGCGCGCGCCATCGGCATGAAATTCCGCCACGGCTCTTTGCCGCTGTCGTTCCGAGCCAGAGCCTTCAGGACGCGCGGGCCTTCGTCGTACCGAAGGCCGATGATGTTCGTCCAATTCTTCCAGCCCAGCGACCGGCAGAAGTCCCGCATGACGCGGATCTTCAACTCGCTCGTGCAAAAGCGCGTGACGCCGTTCGGCGTGTAGTTCTTCTTCTGAACCAGAGCGATAAACGGCTCACCTTGGCGGCTCGCGCTGTTAAACCCGACCTCCTCGAAGGACTGGTCGCTGTTCCGCCATTCGAGCCAGTGGACGCGAACGCCCCAGCGCACCCCGCACTCATAGACGAAGCGCAGCGTCTCCTCGCGCTCAAGCCCTGTGTTGGCGAATGTGACGACGACATCACCCGGCAGCGTGCCGCCATGCGCGTCGAGGATCTGCTTCAGCATGAACGCGCTGGTGCGCCCGCCGGAGAACGAGATCAAAGCCGGGCCGGTGATGAGATAGGGGTTCACGCTCATGCCCAATCCACCCGGTAGACCTTGACCCCGGCCTTTTCGGCGAGGCCAACCATGTTGCGCGTACCCTTTGAGCCGGGGAACGCGATGACGAAGTCGGGCTTCGTCTCGTTGAGCATGCGGAGGTTGCGCTCCGGCCCGGCGCCGTTGCCCAGCCGCGACCAGTCCGCGACGAACACCGTGAACGGGATCGCGCGCTGTTCCGCCCATGCGGCGGCAAGCGCATCGGCGCCGGTAGCATCGCCCACGGCCATACGGTCGAGCCCCAGCCGCATCACAGCGGCATCAAGCACCTGCACCAGCCGCGCCCGCTCACGGGCCGCCAGCGCCTCGTAATGCTCGCGCAGATCGTCCGCTATGCCGGGAGGCACCCGACCGTAGCTCCGGCCACCGCAGATCACGGCTGTGGTCATGCAATCCCCCGCTTGACATAGAGGGCCAATGGCCCTAGATAAAGGACATCGCAACGGGAGCCGAAGCCATGAACGCCCTTGACCGCATCAACTCCGCCCTTGCCCAGCCGCTGACCCACCGCGTCACCACCGTTTATGCGGATGGCGCGACCAAGCATCACGACACGCGCGGGCTGGCGCAGGCTGAAAACTGGGCTGTTGGCGAGCGCCGTAAGATCGGCCGCGCGCTGATCGACCGCATGACCGGCGCGACGGTCAGCGTGGTTTCCGTTGAGATTGTCGCCCTGTGACGCCATTGGAGCTTCAAAGCCGCGCATCCGCATTGTACGGGCCAGACTGGCAATCGCCGCTGGCCCGTCGCATTCGCGTCGATCCGCGCACCGTGCGGCGATGGAAGGCGGGAGACCGCGAAATACCAGACTGGCTCGGCGAGTTTCTGGGCCTGCTTGAAAGGCATGAGGGAGAGCGCTGATCATGCGGCGGCCCTCATGGCTTGCTCGGCGTCGAGGTAGGCTTCGATGAAGGCGGTCGCGGCTTCCGCGACGATCGCGTTGCCGTAGGCGCGCAGTCGTCCCACGCGGCTGGCAGCCCCATGAGCCAGCGGGAATGTGCCGGGTTCAACTGGCCGCCACTTTCCATCCCGGCAGAAGAGCCAGTCAGCATCTCGCCAGAGGCCGTTCGTCGGGCCGGGCCGTCGTGCGTCGTAAGGTGAACCTTCGACCCCAAGCCGCAGTCGTTCCCGCGGTAGACGCCCGTCGCCTCCGTCAGCCGCTGCTTGCGCGCCCACACCTTGTCCGGGTCCGTCCCCGGCTCCATCGCAGTCGGCGTCGGCCAGCCCGCCATGTTCCCGGCGTCCGTCAGCGTCATGAAGGTGTGGCCGTTGTAGCCGAACGCCCCGCTCGACGCGCTGTCCTGCCTCGTCGGTGTCGGCCAGCCGGCCTGCCACGCCGCCCGACCAAGCAACGCGTTCTCCGGCACGTTCGGGTTGAACGTCCCATCCTTCCAGTCGCGCGTCGTAGGCGTCGGCCAGGCCGACGCCTCTCCGTCCGAACCACCACAGCCGCTGTCGGATGTGGGGCGCGCCGACGCCCGCAGCGCAGAGATCGACCGCCCCGCTGGCGTAACCCGTTCCTTCCAGGTCAGCTTGTACAAGGTCGAGCCAGCCGAGGCCGTCCTTGCTCGCAACCTGCTCACCAAGCACGACGTCAGGGCGGCACTGGCCGATGAGCCAGTGGAAGTGCGGCCAAAGGTGCCGCTCGTCAGCAAACCCCGCTCCTTTGCCTGCCGCGCTGAAAGGCTGGCATGGGCAGGATCCGGTCCAGACGGGGCGGTCGTCGGCCCAGCCGGCGCGGCGCAGAGCGTGGCTCCAGACGCCGATGCCGGCGAAGAAGTGGCATTGATCGAACCCGGCCAGGTCGGCAGGTCGAACATCGACAATTGACCGCTCGTCAACCTCGCCCGGCGCGATATGCCCGGCCTCAATGAGATTGCGGAGCCATTGAGCGGCGGAGGGGTCGAACTCGTTGTAGTAGACGCGGCCATCGTTCACGCCGCCCTC
>JAIYAJ010000092.1 GCA_027489105.1 Zymomonas sp.
GGCATCGACATCTCGACCCGCGTCTCGCTGGCGGACATGTGGACCTTCGGCGAGCCGCGCGAGTACAAGCGCGAGAACCTGCAGGCCTATGTGCTGGGCATGGTGCTGGGCGCGCCCGGCGGCCTCGCCTTCGACTGGATCGAGGCCATGCAGCACGCGGGCCGTGGTGAGATGGGCAAGGCGGTCGAGAAGGCGTTCCCGGTCAAGTTCATCGCTGACACCGTCAAGGGCACCAAGGCCATGGACGACGGCTATGTGGGCCCGGCCGGCGCCGCCGCGCAGGCATTGGGCTTCCGCCCCAGTGCGCTCTCCCGCCGTGCCGAGGAAGTCGGTGACCGCATCGCCGCGCGCAAGGACATGGAGCGCGAGAAGAAGGACCTCGAGCGCGAGTACCAGAACGCCAGCACGGCCGGCGAGCGCGCCAAGGTGATGAGCAAGATCCGGCAGTTCAACCAGCGCGACGACGTTGGCCGGAACCGGATCTCGACGCAGTGGATGGACAAGGCCCGCGAGGAGCGCCGCGTGCGCCGCGGCGACCCGGTGGAGGCGACACGATGACCAACCGCACCAAGGCCCAGCTCAAGAAGCACTATGCCGAGTATCAGGGCACGCCCGAGCAGATCGCCAAGCGCTCGCAGCGCAACAAGGCGCGCCGACTCATGGAGAAGGACGTCGGCAAAGCCGCGATCGCTGGCAAGGACGTCAACCACAAGCGCATGATCAAGGACGGCGGCACCAACGCCCGCTCGAACCTCGAAGTCTCTAGTGTCGCGAAGAACCGGGGCTGGGAGAAGAAGCGGTAGCCTCGGCCACCCTGTCGCCCGTCGCCAGCTGCAGACCGACTTCCAGGCGCACCGCCAGGTCCTCGTCACCGCGGGCCCTTGCGTCCCGCACGGCGACCATCACGATCGACGCCATGTTCTGGGTCTGGGCTTCGAGCGCGACCACCCGCATCTCCAGCCGGTAGTTCTCGAAGCGCAAGCCATCTAGACAATCGCTCATCACATATTACCTTCCGGGGTAAGAGTCGGAGGTTTATATATGGGCGAAGCAGGTCTTGGCTACCTTTTGGCTGGGTTTGGCTTGGGTATGTTTGGTTTGAGTATCATTCAGGGGGTGGCCCCTGGCGCCGACCGCAAGAGCTGGGTGACCGCGCTCGCGTTCGGCGCGGTCGTGTTGGGCTTCTACCTAACCGGCTGAGGTGTCGGCCGCCGGCAGGGAGGCGCTGAGCGCCGCCTGCAGCTTGGCGCCGTGCATGTCGATCTCGTAGAGGTTCGTCTTGAACCCGTTGGCGAACGCGGTGCCGCCGCCCATGATGTGCGCCGGCAGCCGGGTCATGCCCCACTCCTGGGTCATGGCATCGCACACGACATTTGGCGAGTAGCCACTGTCGACCAGCCACTGCCGGAACTCGGAGCACTTGATCCGCAGCAGGCCCTCGTCGCGAACGATCTGCACCAGGAGGGTGTCGAGCCGGCTGACGTCGTTGAGGATCTTGATCGGGTTGGTCTGCTTCCCGCGCGTCGCGAGGTAGTCGGTGACCAGAGTATTGCGCGCGCGGCGGGCGTCCAGATACTGCTCCATGATCATCGACAGGTTAAGTGCCGACTTCATATCGTTGGGCAACTCTTTGCGTTTGCGGCGCATTTCCCCCAGCACAGCCAGCATAAACTTTAATAGCGCTTTGAGGTTGATTTCGGTGAGTTTGAGTGTATTTGAGTAGTGCGCTCCCGCATACAGTGCGGCCATACCGGCGATCCAGAAGCGTTCGCTCGGGTCCTTGCCCAATTTCTCGGAGAGCTTGTTATGAGTACTAACAACGAACTTAGCGATCTGCTCGAAGTTCTCGCCAAGGAACTTGGCGTAGATCAGTCCTGCCTGCCCGAAATTCTCGCGCAGGTCGGCAGTGATGCGACTCGCGTCTCCAACGTCAATCGTCGGCGGCGCCGGCGGAACAACAAACTCAAACACCCGGTAGATGCCGGCAGTGGTCGACTTCGTCTTGCGAGCAGCATAGTCGAGGATGCTGTCATTCGAGGCCGCCAGTATGAGTGTTTCCCACGACCCCGTCCAACGCTGCGACTGGTCAGCGGATAGCCTGGCCTTGTTTTTCCCCTGCGTGACCTGGAAGATGAATGTGACGAAGCGCATCGTCGCTTCGTCACTCTTGAGCTCGTCCCAATAGAGCGGCAGCGACTGCGTGGTCGCGATCTTCTGCGCCGCCGAATTGGCCGTGTCGTCCAGCGAGTTGACACCCAGCTTCGGGTGCCCCCACACCGCCTGCGCCACCATGATGGCCGTCGACTTGCCGATGCCGGACTCGGCCGAGAAGGCGCTGAGCAGCACACCGTTCTCGCCCGTGAAGCGGACCAGCGGCGCGGCGAACGACGACGCCAGGATCATGTCCAGCGCCGGCCTACCCTGATCGGTAATCATCCTCGAGGCCTTGAGCCACGGGTCGAGATCACCACAGGGCGAGTACTGGAACCCGATGACCGGGTCCGGCAGTGAAGCCGGGCGCGACGCGCCGCCCGGGCCCCACACCTTGGCACCGTAGGCGAAGCCCTCCACCTTGCCGCGGGCGATCGACCAACCAAACGGCTGTGCGGCGACAACCGCGTTCTTCGTCTGCTGCAGCTTCTGCGTCCAGGCCACAAGGAACTCCTGTAATTTTTGAACATCAGCGCGGGCGACGGCCATGCCTTGGCCGCCCAGCTTCTTTGAGAACTCGGTGCCGTTGAGATCCGACAGGCCGATCGACACCTCGGTCTTGTCGCTCGCCTCGGCCAGCCGGGTCGAGAAGTTCAGCACGAACGGATTGCGCTGCAGCCATGCGTCCGTGAGCGGGTACTTCGTCACCAGCTCCATCTTCGCGGTGCCATCCGCCAGCGTGCGCATCACGGCGATCTGGTCGCGCTCGTTGCGCAGATACCCTGGGGGTAAGTCCCCCCCGGCGCCGAACGGCAGCGTGGCGGCCTTGGCGTGGTGCAGGGGCGACTTGTCGAGGGTGAAGGCGGGGCAGGTGAGGCAGTGCTTGCAGCCGGCGTCCCTGACAGCCTTACAGCTGGGCCACCCCAGGTTCCGCTCCTCGCGCTCGCGCACCTTGCGATCGAACAGCTCGTCGGTGGAGGCCTCGGTGTAGCCCGGGTGCCCGGAGGCCATCTGGTGGGCCTGGGCGCGGCCGTCGTCGGCGAACGCGGCAACCAGGGTGGTCAGGTGCCAGAGCGGGTTGTTGTAGTCCTTGCCGCCCGTGGCATAGGCTTCCTCGATGAAGCCGCAGGTCTCGCGGACGGTGTCCAGCTGCACGGGCCTGGCTTGGCGGCGCTCGATGCCGCCGGAGAGCTCATCGTTGGCTGAGGGGGCCGCGCCTACCCTCGGGGTAAGGGCCACCACGTTCGACGCGGTCATGTAGGGCGCGAGCGCCGCGCGCATCACCGCCAGTGGGACGTCGCTCCCCTGCAGCAGCTGGGGGATCAGCTGCACCTTGGCCGGCGGCGTGGTCTTGAAGTTGGCCGTGCCCGGGATGCGCAGGACGCGCGCACCGTCCACGGTGCAGGCTGTGTCGGTCATGAGCCCGTGCCGGCGGGTGGCCTCGGCCAGGGCGTCCGCCAGGGGCTGCCACTCGGCCAGCGTCAGGACGGTGTCCAGCGACCAGTAGGCGTGCATGCCGCCCGAGCCGGACAGGACCACCATCGTCAGGGGCGGGAGCCCGGCGGCCTTGGTGAAATTATAGAGCCCGCGGAGCGCGGTCTTACCGTCGGGGTAAGCACCAGCCTTGACGTCGACGTCGACGAAGAGGGACCGCAGGTGGACGGCGTTGGCCTGTGACCGGATCGCGCTCTTGTAGGTGAACCCGTTCGAGGTTCGCTGCTCGGCCATACGCTGCGAGGACATGCAGACGTAGATGTCGGTGATGTCGGCTTTGCTCTGCGCCCAGACGATCGCCTTGATCATCTCCTCGACGGTGGAGCACGCCCTGCCGGCCCAGAACTGCTTGTCGGCCTTCACCACCCGCCAGTGGACGTTCATGTAGGCGTTCGGATCCCCGAGCGGCGGCACCGGGAGGACTCGGTTGAGATAGACGCGGGCTTGATCGAGCGACACTTCGACCTCATGGGCGCAGGTTTTGTGGGGAGTGGCCGGGGTCGAGCCCGGCCACCCAGTATAGCGCGTTCATCGGCGCGGTCAGCGCCCTCTGATCACTCCAAAAGACCATCCAACATGGCGTCCAACTCAACCGGGGCGGGCGCGGAGCCCTCCTCGGCAGGCTGCGTGACCGGCGCAGCGACGGCCTCCTTCGTCACGACCGGCTTGGGCTCGGCCTTCGGAGCCGCTGCGGCCTGCTGAGCGGTGATGGCAGCGATGGCAGCGGCGAGCACCGCGGGGTCGATGGCCTGCGTCGGGTCGGCAGCGGGCGTGATAGCGGCCTGCTTGACCGTCGTGCCGGCAGCGGAGTGCTCGACGACCGTCTTGGTGGCAGCCGGCTTGGGCTCGACCTTGGGCTCGACCTTGGGGGCAGCTTTGGCCTCAACCGGCGGCTTCTCGAACACCTCGTCCAGCGCCGGCGGCGCGCTGGTCTGGTGCTCGGCCATCTCGACCGCCTCGTTGAGGATGCGGCCGACGCGGGCGTCGTCGCGCAGGGCGGCGACCTTGGCGGCTTCCTCGTCGGTGAGCGCGCGCACCGCGTTCATCATCACCTT
Source organism: Zymomonas sp. (assembly GCA_027489105.1). The sequence continues at coordinate 4,701 of JAIYAJ010000092.1, forward strand.
GGGGTACTCGGCGTCCGGGTCGAACGCGATGCGGGTGACGACCGCGTAGTAGGGGTAGCCGACCGCGTTCAGCTTCGCAGCGTAGCTGGTCAGGTCCTGCAGCGACGCCGCCGGGATGCGCAGCAGCATGGGCCCGCCGCTCACCTCGTTGTCGATGTCGCCGGCCGGCACCAGAGCCAGGCGCTTGCTGTCGGCGCAGGCCTTGCCCGCCTTACCCGCGTCGGTAATGCGCGAGCCCCAGGCGTTGTGCGGGCAGCCGGCGCAGGTGGCCGACTGCTTCTTGGACGCGCCGGCGTCGGGCGTGACGCCGTTGGTGGACCAGCAGTCGGGCGGCGAGTTGGAGCCCTCGACGTAGCCGGTCTGGTAGAAGATCTTCGAGATGACCGGGGCGGCCTTCACGAGCACGACCTCGAGCGAGGACCGCGCGCCGTCGCCGTCGTCGCGCATCATGATGCGCTCCTCGCCGCGGTGCTTCACGCGCCACGACTTGCCGCGCAGCGACAGGACGGCGAAGCCGCC
>JAIYAJ010000028.1 GCA_027489105.1 Zymomonas sp.
AAGGTCGCCTTGCGGTCCCAGAACTGGGTCTTCAGGCCTACCTCGAACGAGTTGACCGATTCCGGCTTGATGTCGGACTGGAGCGGATTGCCGGCGGCGGCGGTCGGCAGGCCGTTCTGGTTGATGCCAAAGGTCTTGAAGCTCTTGGCGTAGGTCGCATAGGCGAGGATGCCGGGCGCCAGCTTGTAGTTGACGTTGAAGTCATAGGTGAAGTTCCAGGCGCTGTCCGACGGCGCGCTGGTCTGCGGCGAGAAGACGCCGCACTGGGCCGCGCCGATCGGGTTGGTCGCGGCGCTCTGCGGGCAGGTCAGGATCGCGCCGGCACCCGTCGTCACCACGCGCCGATAGAAGCCCGACTTCTTGTCGTAGTTGAGGCGCGCGCCGGGCTGGATCGTCAGCTGGTCGGTCACCTTCCAGCTGAGCTGGCCGAACAGGGCTGCGCTGGTGGACTTCAGCCATTGCGTGTTGCGGGCGGTCAGGCCGTTCAGGACGCTCGGATCATTGGCAAGCGCGCCGGTCAGGTTCCAGCGGCTCGACGCCGCGCCCTGCTGTTCGAGGCCCTGGGTATCGATCCGCTGCTTGAAGCCGAAGAGGCCGACGACGAAATCGACCTTCTTGCCGCTGTAGCTGTAGCGGAACTCCTGCGAATATTGGTCCTGCTGCGACGGGTTCTGCGAGCGCGAGACGATCGGCAGACCGGTGAAGTCGCGGTCGTTCTCGGGCTTCCAGTCCCAGAAGCGCCAGGCGGTGACCGAGGTCAGCGTGCCGCCGCCCACGTCCCATTTCACCTTGGCCGAAACGCCGCCGATTGTGTTGCCGGCATTCAGATTGGCGTCGATGTCGGTCAGGCGGTCAAACGGATTGCGGCTGACCACGCGATAATTCTGGGCAGCGGCGAGCGCCTCATATTGGCGCGCCAGCGCGCGCTGGGTGGTGCCGACGCGGACGAAGACCGTGCCGCAGCATTCCGCGTCCTGCTTGCTGTAGTCGCCCGACAGGGTGACGCTGAGGTCCTCGGTCGGCTGGAACAGCAGCTGCGCCCGCAGGCCGAGATTGTCCTGCGCGTTGATCCACTGCTTGGAGGTCACATTGTAGATGGTGCCGCGACGCGAGGTGGTCGCGACGGCGACGCGCGCGGCGATCTTCTCCGACAGCGGTCCCGACAGCGCGGCCCTGGCCTGCTTGAAGGCGAGATTGCCGACGGTCACCTCGGCCTTGCCCTCAAAGTCGAAGGTCGGCTGGTTGGTGGTGATGTTGATCGCGCCGGCGGTCGTGTTCTTGCCATAGAGCGTGCCCTGGGGGCCGCGCAGCACCTCGACCTGCTTGACGTCGAGGAAGTCGAACACCGCTGCGGCAACGCGGGCGTTGTAGACGTCGTCGACATAGATGCCGACGCCCTGTTCGAAGCCGTCGCTGGTCAGGCCGAAGGGCACGCCGAGGCCACGGATGTTGACCGCCGTGTTGCGGGGGTTGGACGAATAGACCTGCAGCGTCGGCGCAATCTGCTGCATCCGCAAGATACTGAAATTACCCGTATTCTCGATCTGGTTCACGCTCACGACCGAGATGGCGAGGGGAACGTCCTGGGCCGTTTCCTGACGACGGCGTGCCGTAACGACGATGTCCTCCCGCGATGCGTCGCCGTCCGCTTCCGCAGCGGGGACCGCCGATGTCGACTGGGCATGAGCCGGCGTCGCGAGAACGGCGACGACCGCCGCTCCCGCCAGGAGCTTGTTGCGCATGAACTGTCCCTTTCCTCTGTTCTTCGATCGTAGCCGTCTCTCCCCAGAAGGCGGCGGCCCTGACCGCAGCCCCTGCCCCGGGGGGAGTGCCTGCCGCCCACGCAAGGGGTGGATCAGCCGGCGATGCAGCCTGTTTAACTCTACTGAAGAGAAAGAGAAGAAAGTTTTTCTATCATATGAGTAGTGAAAATGGATCGCAGCTAAACATCTGATTAAAAGAGAGATTATTTCAGATTATCGATTGCGATCAGGCAGGCTGGACGCCGTCGGCCTCAAGCATAGCTTCATCGTAGAGCCGTCCGACGATCCGCACGCGCTTCTCGACCAGGTCGACCGGCGTGCGCGCCAGTTCGAGTCTCAGGAGCCGTCCGTCGTCGGTCTTCAGGGTAAATCCGCCGCCCTCGCGCAGCAGCAGGCCGGTCTCTTCGACCCGGTGCGGGGTCAGAGCGTCGCCTCGATCGCCCGGGCGGCCTGGTCGGGATCCTCGGCCTGGGTGATCGGGCGGCCGATGACGAGGATCGACGCGCCCTGGTCGAGCGCCTGGCGCGGGGTCATGACGCGCTTCTGGTCGGCATGGCTCTTGCCGTCGGCAGGACGGATGCCGGGAACGACGAAGAAACCGCTCGGCCAGAGCTTCTTGGCCGCCTTGACCTCATTGCCCGAACAGACGACGCCATCGAGCCCGGCCTGCTTCGCGAGCAGGGTGAGCCGTTCGACCTGCGCGTGAGGATCGCCGTCGACCCCGATTGCGGCGAGATCGTCCTGATCGAGGCTGGTCAGCACGGTCACGGCGACGACCTTGGTGCCGGCGGGTGCCGCCGCCTTGGCATCTTCCATCATCGCCAGGCCGCCCGCCGCATGGACGGTGAGGATCGCGGGCTTCAGTCCCGCTAGCGCCTGCACGGCCTTGGCGACGGTGTTGGGGATGTCGTGGAGCTTGAGGTCGAGGAAGATCGGCAGATCGAGCGCCGCCATCTCCCGCACACCGGCCTGGCCGTGGGCGCTGAAGAATTCCAGGCCGAGCTTGATGCCGCCGACATGGTGGCGGACCTTCGCCGCGATGTCCTTCGCCTTTACGATGTCGGGCGTGTCGATGGCGACGTAGATCGGGCTGCGGCTCATGCTGGTTATTCCGTCAGGGGCGTGTGCGGCAGCGCCGTAGCCGGGACGATCGGCGCCGCCAAGGCGCTATTGCGTTCGAGTGTGTCGATGCGCCGGTTGAGCCGCCAGATCCGCGCCCGGTGGACGACGAAGGTCGGCAGGAAGCCGATCAGCGCGCCCATCAGCAGGAGAACGGGCAATTTCACGTCGGCGGTCAGACCAGCCCAGAGGGTGATCGATACCGCCGTCCAGTTCCGCGACGCGAACACCGCCGCGACGACGGCGAGGATCACCCAGAACAAGGTCTTCAGAAAATGCATGCGTCGCTTGTCCCCCAGCGATGCGACGCGGTCAACCCATGGAAGTGGCGCGCGCGGTGTCTCACAACCGGCCGCGCTCAGCCGATCTCGCGCTCGATCTCTGCGATCTGCGGACCGATCGCACTCAACCGCGCGCGCTCCTCATCCAAGATCGCGTGGAACAGGCTGCGCTTGAGATGTCGTATCTCTTCGTCCGAAAAGCCGCGATCCTCGGGCAGGGTCGACATCAGCACGTCGATCATGCGCTCCGCTCCGTGGAGCCGCCCCCACAGATAGTCATTCTCGCGATAGGCGCGGCAGAAGAAGGCGCCGAACAGGTTGAGCTCGATCCCCTTGAGCGTGGCGGTGGCGCCGCCCTGCCGGATCGAGCCCGCATCGTCGGGCGAAATGCGGTCAACCTGGATCGAATGAAATTCCAGCGCACCCTGCGCCCGGATCAGCGACAGGGTGGCCAGATCGTAGAAGCCGAAGCCGAGATAGGCGAGCAGCAGCGCCCGGCGGTCGCGCCGGTCGAGCCGGGGCAGCACCGCCGCAATCGCCCGGTCGGTTTCGACGTCGAGGCTGTCCAGGTCGCGGATGGAGGCGATGCTCGACAAGGCCGTCTCCGGATCCTCGGCGAAGCGCCGGGCCGCAGCGACGACCGGCGGCGGATAATGGTCGCGCATCTGCAGCGCCAGATAAGGGGCGAGCGACGCATAGATCGCGTCGCGCGCCGCCTGCACGCCCACATGGTCGCGGCCGCCATGCGCGCTCTCGATCTCGGTCAGGCGATCGGCGAGGAAGCGCAGCCGCCTTATGCGAAAGCCCAGATCATGCTGGCGGAAGAACTGGACGATTGCGTCGCTCGTGTCCCCGCCGCGCAGCGCATCGGGTTCCTCGAAGCCCCGCTCGGCGAGCAGCGCCGATAGTCTGCGGCGAATGCCCAGTTGCTCGCTCGACTCCTCGATTTCGGCGAGCAGGGCGATGGTCGATGCCAGTTCCTCGACGATCGTCGTGAGCTTCAACTGGCCGTAGCCGGCATAGGCAAACCCCGCCTGACGCGCCGCCCGGGCGTGGGCACGTTGCCGCCATAGTCCGATCCGTTCGGCGCTGGGGCGATAGATCAGGATCTGCCGCCCCATCGCAGCTTCGACGGCTGCGTCCACTTCCGGCCGGATCGCCTCGATGATCCGGCGCGTCTGAGCGATCCGCACCGACCGCTCCTCGATCAGTTCCAGATTCTCGCGGATCGGCTGCTCGCGCGGGATGGTCGAGATGGCGCCGAAGATGGTGGAGAAGAAGCCCGGCAGCCGGACGATGCCGTCGCTGTGCCGCTCGGGCGGCGCCTGCACATTGGCGGTGGGATCGAGATAGAGGAAGCGCCGGTCGACCTCGCGGCGTGCGGGACGGTTGCGCAGCGCCTCGATCGCCGGGCGGAAGGGCGCATTGGCGAGGACCGACCCGTCGATCAGCACCAGATCCTCCGGACTGCCGCTGACGGCGGCGCGCGGGAAGATGCGGTGGAGAAAGGCCTCGCGGCCCGGCCAGTCGCGCTTGCGCACCTTCAGCACCGTGTCGAGCTCGGCGACGTTGAACGGCGGGAAGGCGCCGGGAAAGCTGGCGGTCGCGCGCGCGGCGAAGGTCAGCTCAGCCGGATCGGCCAGCTTGCGTCCATCGAAGCCGCGGTCGGTGAAGCCGATGGTCAGCCGGTGCTCGCGCTCTTCCGCCTGCTCGGGGCTGTGCAGGCGCAGGCGCTGATTATGGCCGTGAAAGTCGGTGACCGTGACCGAGACGTCGAGCGGCTGGCGCGGCGGCAGCAGGGGAGGACCCGCCTGGCTCTTCGCCATGGCATCGAAGGCGTCGAGGATCAGGTGCGAGAAAGTGGGGCCGCCGAAGGGCGGATTGAACCAGCGCGCCCGCACGAAGCCGGACAGCTTGCGGCGCACTTCCGCGCGGGTCTCGGGCGCGACGGTGCGCTCGACCGCACCGCCGCGTCGCCGGGCGAGCATCCAGGCGATGGGCACCGCCCAGATCTTGGAGAAGCGCGACAGCGGGCGCGCATCGGGATCGAGCAATATGTCGACGTCGGCCTTGTCGAGCCACAATTCGGTCAGCGGCTCGAGCGATTGCCCGGTCGAGATCGCATGGCCGAGAAAGACGCCGTTCATCCCGCCCGCACTGGCGCCGGCGATGATGTCGATCAGCACGCGCAGGCGCAGGCCCTTTTCGGCCTGGATGCGTTCGAGGATGTTGCGATAGATGGCCTCACTGCCGAGCGCGCTGGCTGCTCCGTCGTGGAAGGCACGGCTGGCGCGGACGAGGCGCCACAGCTCCTTCGTGATCCCATGCATGTAGACGGCAAGGCTGACTCCGCCATAGCAGACCAGCGCGAGCCGCAATTCCTTCTCCCGCATGACAGCGGCTTAGCGGCTGGCGGGGATCAGAGCCAGCCGCAATCCTTGAGCATCCGCCGCCGCTCCTGCTCGGTCGCCCGATCCCAGGCGCGCTGCCGCGCCTGCTCGTCCGGATCGGGCATCCGCCGTTCGCCGCGCGTCAGCAGTGCGGCGAGCTGCGCGCTCGCTCGTTCTTCGCGGGGATCGCTTGTCATGGTGATGGCGGCTTGTTCATTATTGCCCAATTTCTCAGACGGCTTGCCTGCGATGCAGTCACGGTTGCGCGTCCGCAGCGAATGCCCTTCATTTCCGTCCGGACGGCCAATCGCTGGTGTCGAAGTCCGGATGTTGGAAGGAGACGATGCTTGCCAGATGAGCAGCCGCCCTTGGCTCATCGGTTGGATGCTCCGGCAAATTGGCTAAGGCTTGGAAGTCGGCGACACGCTCGGGCGAGGCAAGTTGCTCGCTCAGTTCTATCAGTCGCGGCTCGTCGAAGGCACCGATCGCGAAACTGATGTGGGTTCCTCCAAATTCAAAGGTGAGCGGCGTTCCGCACTCCCGACAGAAGCCCCGGCGCACCTTGTTCGAACTCTGGAAATGGCTTGGCTGTCCACGAGTCCACGTCACCGCGTCGAGCCGGGCTCCGACATAAGGTCCAAAGAGCCCGCCCGTTGCTTTCTGACACATCCGGCAGTGGCAAATATGGGCGTCGTCCAGAAGGCTTTCGACGCGGAAGCGCACTGCGCCACACTGACATCCTCCAGAACTCGCCATATTGTGTAGCCTTTCGCACCCGCTGCCATCCGTGCGAAGCCGAAGCCTGTCCCTGCCCGCACCTTGCTTGTCATGATGGTGGGGATGATGTACCCCTTTTGTTCGATATTCAAGAGGACTCCCCCGATCGATGGCGAAGCCGCAGAAGCGTTATGTCTGTCAGGCCTGTGGCAGCGTGGCGACGCGCTGGCAGGGGCAGTGCGCCGACTGCGGCGAGTGGAACAGCCTGGTCGAGGAGAGCAGCAAGGCGACTGTCTTCTCGGCGAAGCATGACCTGCGAACGGGCGGGCGGGCGATCCAGATGGTGGGGCTCGACGCCGATATCCCGCTGCCCAAGCGCTGGAGCACCGGCATCGCCGAGTTCGACCGCGTGCTGGGCGGCGGCGTGGTGCCGGGTTCGGCGACGCTGATCGGTGGCGATCCCGGCATCGGCAAATCGACCCTGCTGTTGCAGGCGGCGGCGCGGATGGCGATGGCGGGGCAGCCGGTCGCCTATATTTCGGGTGAGGAGGCCGCCGATCAGGTGCGCCTGCGCGCGCGTCGTCTTGGCCTCGGCCAGTCGCCGGTCCAGCTCGCTTCGGCCACCTCGGTGCGCGACATTCTGACCACCATGGAGCAGGCGCCGCCATCGTTGCTCGTCATCGACTCCATTCAGACGATGCACAGCGACCAGATCGAAGGCGCGCCGGGGACGGTCAGCCAGGTGCGCGCCTCCGCGCAGGAACTGATCCGCTTCGCCAAGGAACGCGGCACGGCCATCGTGCTCGTCGGCCATGTCACCAAGGACGGCGTGATCGCCGGCCCGCGCGTGCTCGAGCATATGGTCGACACGGTGCTGAGCTTCGAGGGCGAGCGCAGCCATCAATATCGCATCCTGCGCGCGGTGAAGAACCGCTTCGGCGGCACCGACGAG
>JAIYAJ010000492.1 GCA_027489105.1 Zymomonas sp.
GCTGATCGTGTCTTCGCCCTTGAGGCCAAGCCGCTGGATGGCATCGACTGCCGCCCGTTGCTGGCTCACGTCCGGCAGCTTGTAGCCGATGACCTTGCCAGCCTCCTGAGACAGCGCCCCGGCGCGCACCATGCCCAGCAAGTCCGGATCGAGCCGCGCCAGACCTTGCGCCGTGCGCATGTGGGCCGAGCCGCGCGCCACGCTCTTGTCGAGGATGCCGGGCAGCCGCTGCAGCGCCACCGCCGTGTCGGTCACATCGCCGGTGCCTTGCTGCAGGTTGCGACGGGTCGCGACGGCGAACGCCTCATCTGGCGTCCAGCCGTCGCGTTCCCGCAGCACGAATGCGTCAATCCGCAGATCCTTTTCGCGGCCTTCCGCCATCAGCCTTTGGGCAAGCCCCGTGCGCTGATGGCCGTCCGCGACCACCATGCGGCCATCGGCGAACTCAAAGGCCACCACGGCTTGCGCCGCCATGTTGTCCCACTTCTCGACACCCGCCAGCCTGTCCGTCACGCCGCGCCCGTCGCCGCCGCCCTTGTACTGGAAGCGCTCAGGCTCGAACGACAATGTGGCCGGGTCGATGTTGGCGCGCGTCACCGGCTTGTCCAGCAGGTTGAACGATGTGCCAGCCGGTTGATCGAAGGTGTCGGCCAGCACGGGCCGGGCTTCCGGCAGCCGTTCCGGCATGATCGGTGCTGGCGCGCCCGGTTCGTCGAGATAGCGCAGCGTTTCCGACAGCGCCCGCGCATGATCGGCAGGGCTGGCCGTGGCTGGCTTGGCGGCCAGCATGGCGTCATCAGCCTGCCTCACCATGGCAGCGCCGCGTTCAGCCACTGGATCAAGCCCGGTCGGCGGGGCGGCATCGACGCCAGGGCCTGTCTGTGCCTTTCCGCTTAAGCGCAACTTGCGGATGCCAGCGCCGACAGCTTCCGCCGCGCCTTGAAAGCCAACGCCGAACGCCGCCCCCATGGTCACTTCCTCTGCAAGATCGCGGAACCCGGTTTCGATGCCGGCACGGTCCTTTGCGCCCGTGGTCAGCGGATAGCTGGCAAGCTCCACGCCGCCGCCTACCAGCGCCGCCGAGCCGACACGGGCTGCAATGGTCCGGCCAGCCCCGCCAAGGGGCAGCGTGGCTACCTGAAGCGGATCATAGGGCACGGCCTTGATGCCGCCCCACAGGCTGGCCAGCAACGGCGTAAACCAGCCCTGCGAGCGCGTGTCGAGATCGTCCGACCGGTCCAGCGCGCCGCGCATCAGGCCGGTCACGCGCTCGTCAAGCGGCACCTCAAGGCCAAGCTGCCTGAACAGGGCCGGGTTCTGCTGTCCGAGCTGCATAAGCCTGTTGGCATGCCAAACCCTGACCTGCTGTTCGGCCTCGACGCCCCGTTCGGCCACGCGCTGGCGGGTCGATTGTCCTGTGACCGGATCAAACTTGTCCCAGTCGCTGGTCGGGTTCGGCAGGTCGATGCCGAAGCCCTCCTTGACCTTGCGGTTGATTTCCGCATAGGCGCGCCGGTAGGCCTGCATTTCGCCGCCGACATTCCTGATCAGCACGCTTTCATCGAACGCGGCTTCAGCCAGGTCGCTGAACGACGGCACGCCGCCCTTGGCGATGCCCTTTGGTCCGTCATAGGGTTCGAAGAAATCCATCGGCCTTACCGGAACAGGCCGGGCGCGCGCTGGCGCAGCCGGTTGATGATCGGGGAGGATGGCGACAGATCGATGGTCAAAGGCTGGCCATCAGGCCCACCCACCCACGGGTTGGCGCTTTTCAGCGATGGATCAACGGCGATGCGGTATTTGTCCTTGCCTGCCGGGTGCCAGCGCGATCCTTGCAGATCACCGAACGGGATCGGCTTGCCGCCCGCATCGACTGGCTTGATGCCCGCTGCCTCGAAATCGGCCGGGTTCATAATGCGCACGAGCGTGGGGAACTGCGACGAGACGATGTTGGTCGGGGCCAGTGTGGTGTAGCCGTTCATCTTGACCGGGCCGGACATGTCGCGCCCGCCGCGCACGTCGCGCTGGCGGCCCACAAGGTCATTCAGCACATCGTCCATGATCTGGCGATGGGCCTTGTCCAGCGGGTCGAACTTCGCGGCATTGATGCCAAGGCGTTGCGCCACGATGGGCCGCGCCGCGTCCGCCAGCTGGCCCATTTCGATGTCGCGGCCCTGAAAGAGCTGGTCGAGATTGGCATTGCGCATGGCATCGCGCACCTGGTCGATCTGCACGCTTGGCAGCTTGACACCCGCCCGTGTCGCGGTTTCGGCTTTCAGCCAGCCATCAGCCAGCGCCGGGTTGCCGGGCCGCAGCGCAAAGGCGAGCCCCGGCATGTCGGCGCTGATCTCCTTCAGCACACGCGGGGCCTTGTCGCCAAAGCCCTGCATGATCTGGCTGCCGATCCTGATGGCGTTGGCCGGATCGGCCTCGACGGCGGCCTTCAGCCGCTCACGGTCGGCCCGCTTCAGGTATTCAGGCTGGCGGCCCTGTTCCCTGGCGAAGCGTTCGGCTTCGAACACGCGCGCCCGTGCCTGATCGGCAAAGTCAGGCGCGCTGAAATCGATATCGCGGATCGGTGTGGCGTGGTGCTTGCCCGCCGTGCCGAGAAAATCGGACGTGTCATCGCGGTCGCGCTCGGCGAGGATGTTGCGCGCGATGGTGCGGCGGCTTTCCTCCTGCGGCGTCAGCCCGGATTTGACAGCCTTTTCGTCCAGCCGCCCCACCGTGGCCCGCTGGTCGCCAGCGGCAATGGTGCGGAAATTGCGGCCCCAGTCCTGCAGCTGCGCCAGCTCGTTCATGCGCTCTGCCGCCGCTCCGGTCGGGTCGGCCTGTGCCAGCTGTGTGGCCGCCGCCGCAAGCCTTGCCGGTGCGATGTTTTCGCCCTTGAGCACGCGCGTTTCGATTTCGTTGAGCGAGCCGTCCAGCGCCCGCGCCTGCTCCTTGACGCCTGCCGCCAAGGCCCGCTGCCGCCGCTCCACGGTCCCTTCGACACGCGAAAACTGATCCTCGTTCAGCCCGCCAATCGCGCCTTTCTTGCCGGTCCAGTCCTCCTTCAGCTTGGCCGCAAAGCGCTGCAACTGCGCCGGATCGGTGATGGCGTCGATCTGGCCTTCGATCATCTGGTCGATGGCCGTGGCGCGGACGCCGTCTTTCAGCTTCTGCTTTTGCAACGGCGTCAGGTCCGCCCGCTTGTCCACC
>JAIYAJ010000111.1 GCA_027489105.1 Zymomonas sp.
AATTCGCGGCGGACGACCTTATCCTTGGTATGGGTGTTCCCGTTGATGTCGATCCGCTCGACATAGACGCGCGGCGACTGGTTGATCTTGAAGACCACCCCCATCGTCAGCTCTTCCTTGTCGCGGTTGAAGTCCGGACGAACGTCGGGGGTAAAGCCGAAAGCGCCGGTCGCCTCGGTGATCGAGTCGACCGTGTCCTCGACCGCCTTGGCGTTATACCAGTCGCCCTTCTTCATCGGCAGAAGAGCCTTGAACGCCTCGGGCTTGATGTCGCGGATCTCGCTCTCGAGGCTGACGTCGCCGAATTTGTAGCGCTGCCCTTCCTCCACCACATAGGTGATGATGAAGTCCTTCTTGTCCGGGGTCAGTTCGGCCACGGCCGACACCACGCGGAAGTCCGCATAGCCCTGCGTCAGATAATATTGGCGCAGCTTCTGCTGGTCATAGGACATGCGGTCGGGATCATAGCTGGTGCCCGACGAGAAAATCTTGGTGATGCCCGTCTGCTTGGTCGCCATCTCGCCGCGCAGGCGGCCATCGGAGAATTTCTCGTTCCCGATGATGTTGATCTTGCGGACCTTGGACTTGTCGCCCTCGCTGATCTCGAAGATGATGTCGACGCGGTTCTGGTCGAGCTGGACCATCTTCGGCTCGACCGTCGCAGCGAAACGGCCCTGGCGGCGGTAGAGTTCGATGATGCGCGCAACGTCTGCACGGACCTTCGACCGGGTGAAGATCTGACGCGGCGCCAGCTTGATCTCGGGGTTGATCTTGTCCGACTTCAGCCGCTTATTGCCTTCCAGCACGATGCGGTTGACGACCGGGTTCTCGCGGACCTGCAGGGTGATGTTGCCCTGTCCGTCGTCGCGGACCTGCACGTCGGCGAAGAGCTCGGTCTCGTAGAGGTCTTTCAGCGCCTGGTCTTCGGACTCGCGCGTGTAGCTCTCGCCGGGGACCAGCTTGACGTAGGAGCGGACCGTATCCGGCTCCAGTCGCTCCGAGCCTACGACGTTGACGGTCTTGATCGTGCCGATGGTTACCGGCGCACTCGGCGCGGGCGCCATCTGCGGCGGGGCCGCCTCCTGCGCGAACAATGGTTGCGAAACGCCACCCAGCATCGTGCCGACGAGCAGCGCCGAACAAAAGCGAGCCCTGCCGAAATTCTTCCTCGTCGCCGTCACGCGTTCCCCGCTTCCATAGAATCCACGCCCCCCCAAGCAAGGAAGGTGCGCATGCACTGCCCGATCACGGTCAGCCGATCAACCCGGCAAGCCTCTCCAGAGCGCCCAGAGAAAGAATATCGTTGAGCGTAACGAAGATCATGAAGGACAGCAGTACGGCCAAGCCGGATCGAAACGCCCATTCCATAGCCCTTTCAGGGACCGGCCGGCGCGCTATTCCCTCGAACAGGTAGAAGACCAGATGGCCGCCGTCGAGCATGGGGATTGGCAACAGGTTGATGAATCCCAGATTAATCGAGATGAGCGCCATCAGCATGACGAAGTTGAGCAGCCCCAGCGATGCCTGCTGTCCCGACACCTGCGCGATCTTGATCGGACCGCCCAACTCCTTGACCGAACGACGCCCCGTGACGATCTGACCGAGCGTGTCGATCATCGTCCGGACGATGCCGAAAGTCTGCCGCGTCGCCTCGGCCGGCAGTTCGAGCAGCGGGACCTGCTCGATCACCTGCTGGCCCGACATGACGCCGATCGTCCCCTTGCGGAATTCGTTGCCGAACCGATCACGCTCGACATTGGCGGCGGTCTTCACGCTGACCAAAAGCGGCTTCCCGCCACGGTCGACCAAAAGCGAAAGCTCTTCATCCGGGCGGAAGCGGATCATCTCCGCCATTTCGTCGAAGGTGTCGACCGGACGCCCGGCGACGGCGGTGATGCGGTCGCCCGGCTGCAACCCGGCGGCAGCGGCGGGAGATTTCTCGATGATGGCCGACAGCGTCGCGGGCGTGCGCGGCACGCCATAGGCCGCGAAAAAGGCCATGAAGATGGCGATCGCGACGAGGAAGTTCGTCGCCGGCCCCGCGAAGACGATCAGGAACCGTTGCCAGACCGCCTTGGCCTGGAAGGTCCTGGCGCGCTCCTCGGGCGGCAAGGCGAGCCATTCGGGCGTCGGCTGGCTCGCAGGGTTCATGTCCCCGGCGAACTTCACATAGCCGCCCATGGGGATCCAGCCCAGTTTCCAGCGGGTACCACGCGAGTCGGTATAGCCGGCAATCTCGCGACCGAAACCTATCGAGAAGGCGTCGGCCTTAACCCCGCACCAGCGTCCGACCAGATAATGGCCCAGTTCATGAACGAAGATCAGCGGCCCGATGACGAGCAGAAAGGCGAATATCGTGAAGAGGATACCGGGATGTTCTGTCACGCGCCGATAGTCTCCATCGCATCCCGAGCCACAGCCCGTGCCTCCGCATCGATAGCGAAGACATCTTCCAGGCGGGACGGTGCGGCGGGATCGTAGCGATCCAGAGCTTTGCGCACGATTAACGCAATGTCGAGAAAGCCGATCCGGCCTTCGAGAAAGGCCCCGACCGCCACCTCATTGGCCGCGTTGAGGATCACGGCGCGCCCTGCCCCTTCGGCCAATATGTCCTTGGCCAGCGCAAAGGCCGGGAAGCGTTCCGGATCGGGCGCATGAAAATCGAGCCGGCCGACTGCGGCGAGGTCGGGACGCTGGCAGGGCGTCGCCATGCGCTGCGGCCAGGCCAGACAATGGGCGATCGGGGTCCGCATGTCGGGCGAACCGAGATGCGCCAGGACCGAGCCATCCACATAATCGACCAGCGCATGGACCACCGACTGCGGATGGACGATGGCGTCGAACTGGCCGGCCTCCAGCGGAAACAGGTGGAAAGCCTCGATCAGTTCGAGGCCCTTGTTCATCAGCGTCGCGCTGTCGACCGAGATCTTTGCGCCCATCGACCAGTTCGGATGCTTGACCGCCTGCGCCGGGGTGACCGAGCGCATCGCCTCCAGCGTCCAGTCCCGGAACGGCCCGCCGCTCGCGGTCAACGTCACCTTGCGGATGCTGCCGGGGGCGCCATGATCGAAACATTGGAAGACGGCATTATGCTCGGAATCGACGGGCAGCAGCGTCGCGCCGTGGCGTTTCGCAGCATCGGTCATCAGCGCACCCGCCGACACCAGCGACTCCTTGTTCGCCAGAGCCACGGTCCGTCCCCCGCGCAGCGCCGCCATCGTCGACAGGAGCCCGGCGGTGCCGACGATCGCCGCCATGGTCCAGTCCGCGCCGCGTGATGCAGCGTCCACGACGGCCTCCTCGCCTGCGGCGACCTCGACCTCACTCCCCGACAAGGCGTCTTTCAGCGCTCCATAGAGTGCCGGATCGCCGATGACGGCCAGTTCGGCCCCGGTACGCCGCGCTGCATCGGCGAGGCCGGCCACGTCGCGCTGCGCGGTCAACGCGACGACGCGGAACGCCGCGCGATCACGCTCGATCAGGTCGAGCGTCGACGTGCCGATCGATCCGGTCGCGCCAAGGATGGATACGCTCTTCACGGTCACAAAATCCCCCCCGCAACGCCCGCCGCGACCAGGAGCGCGACTGGAACGACGCCGTCGAGCCGGTCCAGGACACCACCATGACCGGGAAGCAGCGTTCCGCTATCTTTAACCCCGGAGCGGCGCTTGAGCCAGCTTTCGAAAAAGTCGCCGCCCTGCGCTGCCACCGCCAGCGGCGCACCGGCGATCAGGAAGGCCGTTCCAAGCCCATATGCGGATGCGACGGCGGCTCCACAGACCAGCGCGCCGACCATGCCGCCCGCCAGACCGGCCCAGGTCTTGCTGGGGCTGATCGAAGGGGCGATCTTCGGGCCGCCAATGGCCCTGCCGGCGAAATAAGCGCCGATATCGGTCGCCCAGACGACGACCAGCGTCCACAGTGCCAAAGCGAAGCCCTGCCCCGGCTGCTCGCGCAGATAGATCAGCGCAACCGCCGGGAACACCGTATAGAGCACGCCCGCGCCGAGCCGGGCCCGGAAACTGACGACCGCAACCAGGATGGCGGCGAGACCGGTCAGATCGACGGTCTGCGCAATCAGACGATTGGCGATCGTTGCCAGCTTGATCGGATCGGCAAAGGACAGGGCCGACAGCATCAGCGCGGCGACGGCCAGCACCCCCAATATGAGCTGCCAGCGCGACGCCTGCGCCATCGTCGCCCATTCGACCATCATGAGCACCGCCAGCAGCGATGCCAGCGCCCAGAAAGCGACGCCACCGAACCACAAGGCCGCGAGCGCCACCACCATCATCACGATGCCAGAGACGATCCGGAGCCGCAGTTCGCGTGTCAAAGCCATCAGAATAGCGGCTCAGCGCCCGCCGAAGCGCCGCTCGCGGGTGCCGAAATCGGCGATCGCGGCCGCCAGGGCGTTGCCGTCGAAATCGGGCCACAGCGTGTCGACGAACAGCAGTTCGGCATAGGCGGCCTGCCACAGCAGGAAGTTGGACAAGCGTCGCTCGCCGGACGTCCTGATGAGCAGATCGAGCGGAGGCAGGTCGCACGTGTCGAGCCGGGCCTCGATCATCGCCTGATCGATAGCGTCGGGATCCAACGTCCCCGCCTGGACCTGCGCGGCGATACCCCGCACGGCGCGGAGCATCTCGTCCTGCGCGCCATAATTCAGCGCCAGCACGAAATCGAGGCGGCGGTTGTTCTTGGTCAGTTCGACCCCGTCCCGCACCAGCCCGATCAGATCGCCTTCGAGCGCGCCGATATCGCCTATGGTGCGCAGGCGGATGCCGTTGCGATGGAGTTCGGCCACTTCCTTGCGGAGATAGTGACGCAGCAGGCCCATGAGGTCGGTGACCTCCTCGGCCGAGCGGCGCCAGTTCTCCGAAGAAAAGGCATAGAGGGTAAGCGCGCGAAGCCCCATGTCCGCCGCCGCCTTGACCGTGACGCGCACGGCTTCGGCGCCGGCGCGGTGGCCGGCCACTCGCGGGAGGAAGCGTCGCTTTGCCCAGCGTCCATTGCCGTCCATGATGATCGCAACATGGCGTGGCATGCCGCTGCCCCCCGC
>JAIYAJ010000067.1 GCA_027489105.1 Zymomonas sp.
CGCTTCAATATGTAAGCCACCTCTTTAGGCGTTCTATAGCGCCTCGAATTGTCAGAGAGCCTGTCCTCAAGATCGACGGCCTCAGGATCGATCGGCTCGAAACCGTCGAGGAGCGCCATTTGCGCCGGGGCGGCGGGCGGCTCTCCGGCCGCACGCCTGGCCAACTCCCGCGAGGCCTGGCTGATGAGGGTGGCCAGCTCGTGGGTCGGGATTTCAGACAATGCCTGCATTTTCGCCCTCCCGCTGATCCGCACCGAGCCCCCTCGCGATCTCGTCGAGCGGGGTATCGATCTCGTCGAAGGCACGAGCGTGGAACTCCCATTTCCGGGGACCGTCAAAGGCGGGGTGATGGATGATCTCGCCAAGCCTATCGCAGGCACGCAGAACACCTGCGACGTAGGTGGCAACGAACTCGGCCCGAGCCGAGCCTTCCAAGCCCTGCCTGTCTGCTGCGATCTCCGCATTGGCCGCCGCTACGCCAGTCAGGAAAGAACTGTGAGAATTCATTTTGATTTCCTCTTTCAAAAAGGGATCGTCTCGTCATCAGAAGGGAGCGTGCCGTCGATAACTGCGATCGCATCTTCGGCCCTCACGCGGATATCGATCAGGTAATGGGCCGCATCCCAATGTTTGCAAAGCAACGCCTTTGCTTCGGCGCAGGCTTCCAACATGCGCGAAACGGGCGGCATTGCCTTATCCCGATCTATGATCGTGCGAACGGCGTACATGACGACCGGGAGACTAAAGCCTCTGTAGCTATTCTCCGGCCTGGGGAACGACACCGCGTTGACGAAGGCTTCCGCAGCGTATTCGTTCGCGCTCGAAGTGCCGAAGGGCATCGTCTTGGCGAGCCACGAGACCGCCTTCGCGATTTCGCTTCCCGGGCACTCCGACGCGATCGCCAGCTCACAGAAAGACTTCTCGGCTTCGAGTTCCGTCAGAAGGGGAACCCTTTCGACGATTGCGCGGGCGCGATCTTCCGCGCTAGCGTAACTGTATTCGAAATGGCCGTAGATTTTGGCCTTCTCGAAGAGCCGGATCGTCCGCACCGTCCTGGGGCGCATCTGCTTTACGAGAGGTGCCGTGCGTTCAAAGCTCTGCACTGCACGAACAAGCAGCTCCGACGTACTGTCGAGTGAAATGATATCGGTCATGCGAACCTCCCGGTCCTGAAAACGAAGTCGATGCGGTCATGACCGCTCAAAGTGGCTGCGTAGGCTTCCCGCTCCGCCATGGTCATTGCTGAGAAATCAGGGGTGTCCGAAGCGTCGTAGCCGTCCGCGTCGAGAACCTTCGACGGACGCGAAGCCGGTGCAGGCTCGTCGAGGTAATGCCCTCCGTTGAGCCAGGCCGCCGGTGCCTTGATGAAACGAGGCTCCCGACGCTCCGTGTCCATCTTCGCGGCATGCCGCGCCGCCGCCCTGAGGATCACAGACGCGTCGGCAGATTTCCGGGCCGTCCTGTAGGCTTTGAGGGCAGCCTTGCGACCCTCCCGCTTCGGATAGGTCCGGTAGAACTGCTCGAAGTCGTCCTCGATATCGTCGCCGCGTTCGGACGCAGCTTTCAAATCGTCGATCGCGTCTTCACCTTCATCGCTCGCAAAGAGACCCCTCTCATCAGGAGCGGAGCGACTGAGAGATTTATTATGATTGAGGATATCGGTTACAGTCTCGGAATACTCCCCGGAATACTTACGGTATTGGGTGGCAAAATTGAGGGGGACATCCCCCACATTTTTGCCGGGGACATCCCCTGCATTTTTGCCGGGGACATCGCAGGACCCCGCGTGGACCGGAGCACTATTGTCCCCCGCATTTTTGCCGGGGACAGCACCATGAATGTCCCCCACATTTTTGCCGGGGACGTTCTCCGCTTTTCCGCCAGTCGAGCGGGCGCTCTTCTTCTTGGCGGCCTTTTTCTCCCGCAGCTCCTTCGCCTTTGCTTCTACGTGCTGGAGGACGAATTCGGCCCTCGGATTGCGCAGCTCGTAGATGTCCACGCCCGAAGACGAACGCCCGGCATTGACCATGTAGCCGAGCGATACCATCCGATCCCTCGTCCGCCCGATCGTGCGCTCGTCAAGCCCCGTCTCCGCCACCAAGTCATCCATGGAGCGGTAAGGGTTATTGGCTTCCGACGCATATTCGAGGTAGGCGCGGATCAGTTTCAGGCCCGCCTTGGGAGCCTCAGGGTCGCCATTGACCGTGTTTTCGAGGCGGATTTTCCAGGCGAAGTAGCTTTCATCGCCAGTGACATTGATGTAAGAATTCTTCTTGTCTCTATTCGATTTCGCCGTCCAGTTTCCACCGGGGCGGCCTTTTACTTCCTCGTCCGTCATTTCGAGCCCCGCTGCCCGGAGGCCTTGCTCGGCTTTCTCAGCGCCTTGAGGGCCTCCCGCTCTGCCTTTGCGATGCGGCGAACCTCGTAGGCACGCATGCGCCGCCTCGTCTCGCGCCAGATATCGTTTCCGGCCGCCTCTGCCACCGTCTTGATGTGCTCAATCTTTGAGAGCGCCTCTTCCTGCGAAGAGCAGACCGCAATGATGTGACCCCGATTGATAGTCGTTCCGATGAATACGCGGCGGGCGAGCCTGACTGTATTCGGCATCACGCGCTCCACCGTCGATGCTTCGAACCACCAATCACGCCATGCATCGACGACGACGTGGCTCACGGCATCGGCGATCGCCTCTTCGGCATCGACAGGTTCAGGAGTGATGGAAGAGCAGACGACAAAATCGCCCGGCTTGATTTCGAGATACGTCGTCATGCGACGGCCTCGTCATCAGAAGTGGACTTCGCCGCCCGATCGTTCACCCATTCCAGAAGGTCGGCTGCCCGATACCGAATGGCCCTGCCCATCCTGACGAACTTCGGGCCGCCGCCGGTCACGCGAAGCTTGTGAAGGTATCCAGCGGACACCGTCAGCTCTTTCGCTGCCTGCTCAGTCGTCAGAAGCGCAAGACCCGGAACGCGCCTGCTCTCGACAAATTTCTCAATGTTTTCCATCTGCAAATACCTCGTGATGGCTGGTTTCGACGAGGGATATTCTCGCCGCGCCCCCCTTCGAAGTCACTGGCACTTTGCTCAACGAATTTTCGGGCAGCAAAATAGGTGCGCCGATTGGCGGCAATTAATGAAGGATGATTTCCAACTGGCAGCGCCAGGAAATCCAGACCTTTCCAACTTGCTGAGATCGAATTCATGACCATCATGGGGAGCCGTCACGAGAGACGGAGAGAAGCATGCATCGGCAGATGATCACCCCGATCGAGGAGCTGAATGGCCTCGACCCTTCCGCCTCGATCGCCGCCCTGGCGCTACCTGCGAAGATCGCCACGAACCTTTGCGCAATGACGGGCGATGAGCTGGCCGATCGCCTCATGGGCGATCCGGCCGCAGGGATGGAGATGCTGGACGAGCTGGCCGATGCACGGCGCTATGTCGCCGCCCTTGCCGGGCTCTTGGAGAGCGCAGAACTGCGACTACTGTCGGCGCTATCGTAGGGCGAGATCAGGAAGGAAGCCGACGCGATCCAAGAAGCGGCGGATCATGCTTTCGGCAGTGCCGAGAAACTGGCGCAAGTTGCGCCGGTTTCGAAAGGAGGGCGCAGCAAGGAGGGGGGCATCCGTCAAGCGGCTCGCGACCTCGGCTTGCCTCGCGACGCTGTAGCTCGCGCGGTCAAGATCGCAGGACTTTCATCAGCCGCGAAGGACGCTGGCCGGTCGCACGCGGCGTGACGACTTTTCTACAGGTGACGATGGGGTGACGATTTAGCCTCTCGGCGCGGCGAGTTCCAGAAACGAAAAAGCCCGCCAACTCATTGAGTTGACGGGCTAATTTTTGGTTGCGGGGACAGGATTTGAACCTGTGACCTTCAGGTTATGAGCTTCAAAGTCGCAGTTCTACCGAGTTGCTCTGAGTAGACTGCAATCGTTTTTCATCTTGTTTTGCAGTCGTTTGCCCCCTATCTAGAACCACACAGTATCACAG
>JAIYAJ010000106.1 GCA_027489105.1 Zymomonas sp.
CCTCGAGCACTGCATCGACGAGGTCGGGCGTGAATTCGGCATGGGCCGGCAGCGCGCCATATTCGTCCTTGCCGAACAGTTCGTGGATCAGGAAACGCATGTCGCGTAGCGGCGCGTCATAGACTTGCATCGTCTTGCTCCTCAGTGCCTCCAATTCCTCCCCGGCACGGGAAGGGGGACCATGCGCAGCATGGTGAAGGGGAAATCCCAATGTCGCGCATGCCCCTCCACCGCCTCCGGCGGCTTCCCTCCCCGTTCCGGGGAAGAATGAGGGAGATGCGCATCCTTATCAGTTCCGCAGCGGTTTGCCGGTTTCGAGCATCGTCTCGACCCGTGCCATGGTGCGGGGATCGCGCACCCGCTTCATGAACGCGTCCTTCTCGAGCGCGAGCATCTGCTCCTCGGTCACCACGTCGACGAGGTCCGCCTCGCCGCCGGTGAGCACCGTCGCCAGGGCGTCCGACACGACCATATCATAGTCGGTGGCCATGCCGCGCTTGTGGAAGCCCTCGGCGGCCATGCCGAGTGCGACGCGCCCGCTGGGTCCGGGCAGGCGGAACTCGGGCGGCTTGGGTGGCTGATAGCCGTCGACCATCGCCAGCGCGCGCGCCTTGGCGTCGGCGAGGAGACGATCGCGGTTCATCGTGATGCCGTCATCCTTGCGCAGGAACTGGAGCTCCTTCGCCTCGGCCGCCGACTTGGCCACCGTCGCGGTCGAGATCGTCTCGAATGCCTTGGCGACGGCCGGCATCGGTCCCTTGGGCAACAGCCCAGACCGCTGCCAGCGGTCGATATACTCGCCGCAGCCACCCCAGCCGGGGACGAGACCCACGCCGCATTCGACCAGGCCGATATAGCTTTCGGCATGGGCCTGGATCGCGTCGGAATGGAGCAATATCTCGCAGCCGCCGCCAAGCGCGAGGCCCGCCGGCGCCGACACCACCGGGAAGGGCGCATATTTCAGCGCCTTATAGGCCTGCTGCCCGCCGCTCACCAGTTTCTCGATCTCGCCCCAGGCGGCGATATTCACCGCGAAGAGGGCGAGGCCGAGATTGGCACCGGCGGAGAAATTGCCGCCCTCATTATAGACGACCAGCGCCTTCATGCCCTTGGCGACATGCTCGACCGCCTGGCCCAGCAGCTTGAGCGTCTCGCCGTCGAGCGCGTTCATCTTCGAGGTGAATTCGAAGCAGGCAACGCCGTCACCGATATCCCAGACCGCCGCCGAACCGTTCTTCAGGATCGGCTTGCTCGCGAGTTTCACGTCCTCGAGGAGCAGGACGCCGTCCGGCCGAATGACGTCATGATAGTCGCCGTCGGTTCCGAGATATTGGCGCTTGCCACCCTCGACCCGATAGAAGCTGCGATCGCCCACAGTAGCGAGGATCGCCGGCACCGGCTTGCCTTCTTCCGCGAGCCGCTTGGCGAAAGCCGCCGCGCCCAGCTGGTCGATCAGCTCGAACGGCCCGAACTTCCAGTTATAGCCGAGCTTCATCGCATCATCGATCGCGACGATGTCGTCCGCAATCTCCCCGACGAGGCTGGCGGCATAGCTCAGCACCTGGCTCAGCACCGTCCAGGCGAAGGCGCCGGTCTTGCCCGGCATCGCCACCAGTTGGGGAAGCTTGGCGCGCGGGACCTCGGCCTTGATCGCCGGACGATAGTCGCCGGTCGCGAGATCGATCGCCTCCTTGCGCTTCCCGACCTCGCGGTTGAGGCGATAGAAGCCACCCTTGCCCTTGCGACCGGTATAGCCCTCCGCGATCATCTTCTCGACCAGCGTGAGCGGCCGGACGGTCGCCAGATAGGGATCGCCCTCGGGCAGCGTCGAGGTGAAGCTCTTGAGCAGCAACGGCATCAGGTCGATGCCGACCAGATCGAGCAGCCCGAAAATGCCCGTCTTCGGCACGCCCATCGGACGGCCGCCGATCGCATCGGCTTCCTCAATCGTCAGGCCGAGATCGACGGTCGCATTATAGGCGACCTGCAGCCAGTAGCTGCCGATACGGTTGGCTATGAAGCCGGGCCGGTCGTGCGCGGGCACGACCCGCTTGCCCAGCGCGCGGTCGATGAAGTCGCTGACCCGCGCCGCCGTCGCTTCCTGCGTGCGCGGACCGGTCACCACCTCGACCAGCCGCATATAGCGCGGCGGATTGAAGAAATGGGTAATCAGGAAGTCCGCCGCGAAGGCGTCCGAACGACCGTCGATCAGCTTTTCCAGCGGGATGGTCGAGGTATTGGACGACACCGCCGTACCGGGCTTCCGCACCTCTTCGAGCTTCGCGTAGAGCGCCTGCTTGAGGTCGAGCCGCTCGATGATCGCTTCGATCACCCAGTCGCATTCGGCGACCCTGGCGAGGTCGTCCTCGATATTGCCGGTCTCGACCAGCTTCGCGGCCGCCTTCGACATGAAGGGTGCGGGATCGGTCTTGAGCATGCGCGCGACTGCACCCTCTGCAATCGCGTTCCGGTTGTCCCCGTCCTTCGGCAGGATGTCGAGAAGCAGCACGGGCACGCCGGCATTGGCGACCTGCGCTGCGATGCCGGCGCCCATGGTGCCGGCGCCGATCACGCAGACCTTGCGGATCGGATCCTTGCTGTCCGCGCCCATGGTCAGATCGCTTCCAGCACGGTGGCGATTCCCTGGCCGCCGCCGATGCACTGGGTCGCAAGCGCATATTTGCCGCCCTCGCGCTTGAGCAGCGCCGCCGCCTTGCCGACGATGCGCGCGCCGGTCGCTCCGAGCGGGTGGCCGAGCGCGATCGCGCCACCATCGATGTTGACCGCCTCCGGCTTCACCCCAAGTTCATTGCTGCAGGCGAGCGCCTGGCTGGCAAAGGCCTCGTTGAGCTCGACGACATCCATGTCGGCCGCCGTCAGCGCGGCGCGCTCGAGCGCCTTGCGCGACGCCGAGACGGGGCCGATGCCCATGATCTCGGGCTCGCAACCCGACACGGCGACGCTCTTGATGCGGGCGAGGATGGTAAGGCCGTTGGCACGGGCATAGTCTTCGCTGGTGACGAGCACGGCGGACGCACCGTCGGTCAATGGCGAGGAAGTGCCGGCGGTGACCGAGCCATTGGCGTCGAAAGCCGGCTTGAGGCCCGCCAGAGCCTCGGCGGTGGTTTCCGGACGGATAGTGCCGTCGGTGTCGACGACGCCCTTCTTCGTCTTGATCGGGACAATCTCGTCGCTCAGGCGACCGGCCTCACGGGCGGCGGCGGCCTTCTTCTGACTCTGGACCGCGAACGCCTCCTGCGCCTGACGCGAGACCTGATATTGGGTCGCGACATTTTCGGCGGTCTCGCCCATCGAGATATAGGCGCCGGGTCGCTTCTTCGCGAGCTCGGGGCTGGGCAGCGGGTTGTAGCCCATCATCGGCACGCGGCTCATGCTCTCGACGCCCGCGCAGACGAAGACGTCGCCCGCGCCGATCGCGATCTGGCCTGCAGCAATGTGGATCGAGCTCATCGACGAGCCGCAGAAGCGATTGACCGTCATTCCGCCGACCTTGAGCGGGAGATCCGCCAGCAGGCCTATCAGCCGCGCGACGTTGAGCCCCTGTTCCGCTTCGGGGAAGGCGCAGCCCAGCACGATGTCCTCGATGTCCTCGGGCTTCACACCGGTCTTCGCGATGAGGCCGCGAATCACCTGGGCGGCGAGATCGTCGGGGCGGACGCGGGCAAGATCGCCCTTGTTGGCAAGGTGGAAAGGCGAGCGCGCATAGCCCGCGATGACGGCAGTCGGCATGGAACCATCTCCCTAGGCGCGGCATTTTTACAACAGCCGCGGACGATTTCTCTTAAAGGTATGAAGTCTCCCCTATACGTCAATCCTTTTTTGTGCAATCCATGCTGCACCATAGGGAACGACCTGATCGCAGCATCGGGCGTCAGGAGGATGACGAAAGCGCATGAGCATCACCTTAATGGCACTGGCGGCCGCAGCCGTCGGCAACCCCGACGTCGTGGTCGGCCGCTGGCGGACAGAAACCCGCGGCGGCATCATCGAGATCGCCCGTTGCGGCCCCTCGATCTGCGGCAAGATCGTCACGTCTGACGGTCTCGCGACCAATCCGAATCTGATGGACGTCAACAACAAGGATCCGAAGCTCCGCAATCGCCCGATCAAAGGGATGCAGATGCTGAGCGGCTTTTCCTACAAGGACGGTCTCTGGGACGGCGGCACCATCTACAATGGTGAAGACGGCAAGACCTATTCCGCCCGCATCACCCCCATCGACGCCAACACCCTGAAGCTCCGGGGCTGCATCTTCGTGCCGCTCTGCAAGAACCAGACCTGGACCCGCGTGCGCTGATCCGCGCGCCTGTATCGTTTAGAGAGGAAGTTTTCATGTCCCACAGCATCATCCGCCGCGCAGCCCTGGCAGGCGCATCGACCGCCGCCGCGCTGTTCGCAGCGGGTACCGCCAACGCCGCCGCCTTCTACCTCCAGGAGCAGTCGGTCGTCGCGGCCGGCCGCGCCTTCTCCGGCGAAGCCGCCGACCAGGGCGCGCAGAATCTCTGGTGGAATCCGGCCGCGATCGCCGGCAACGAAAAGAACACGCTCTATGGCGGCTTCAGCGCCATCCTGCCCAAGGGCGATGTGCGCAATAACAGTTCGGTAATCATCCGCCCGGGTCAGGCACCGGCCGGCATCACCGGAAATCAGGTGTCCAAGGACCCGCTCAACAAGGGTTTCCTGCCCTCGGGCGCGATCGGCTACAAGCTGAACGACAAATGGTCCGTCGGCGTTGCGCTGACCGCGCCGTACAGCTTCGCGACCAATTACGAGAATACGAGCTGGGCGCGTTATACGGCCGACAAGACCAAGCTGACGACGATCGATATTCAGCCGACGATCGCCTATGCGCCCTCGCCGATCATCGGCATCGGCGTTGGCTTGAACGTCGAATATAGCAAGGCGTCGCTGTCGAACTTCCTGCCCAACCTTTCCCCGGCCCTGCCCGACGGCCACCAGACTCTGCGCGGCGACGGCTGGGATCTCGGCTGGTCGGCCGGCGTACAGCTGCACCCCAGCCCGCTGATCGACCTCGGCTTCTCCTACAAGTCCTCGGTCAAGCATAAGCTGAAGGGCAGCATCACCACCGCCGGTCTGCTCGGCCCGCTCGCCGGACAGAATGGCCGGATCGAAGGCATCTCCGCCACGTTCCGCACTCCCTGGCAGGCGATTGCCAGCGCGCGCGTCCATGTCAGCGATGCGTTGACGCTCAACGGCCAGGTCGTCCGCGCGGGCTGGAACAAGTTCGACGCGATCGATCTGGGTGCGCCGGTCAATGCCGCGCTCGACCAGAATTACAAGAACAGCTGGAGCGTCGCGGGCGGCGTCGATTACGTCGTCAACCCGAAGTGGACGGTGCGTGGCGGCGTGCAGTGGGACCAGACCCCGACGCAGAACGGATCGCGTGACGCGCGCGTGCCGGATGCCAGCCGCATCAACTTCGCGGCCGGCACCTCCTATGCGATCAGCGACTCGATCACGCTCGACGCGGCGGCCAACTATGTCGACTTCAAGAACTCGTCGATCGATCGGCCCGGTGGCTTCTATGTCGGCACTGCCGCACAGACGATCATCCGCCCGAACGGAAGCCTGACCGGTGCCAAGGCGATCATCC
>JAIYAJ010000414.1 GCA_027489105.1 Zymomonas sp.
CCCCTATCTGCAGGCACCGATCGGGCTCAATTCGACCACCCTGTTCCTGCGCAAGCTCGCCGAACTGACCGGCCTCGATCCCGAGCCGTTCATCACCCAGGAAAAGCATACGACGATCAAGCCGCTTTGGGATCTGTGGCGCTCGGTCACCCAGGATTTCTTCGGCACTGCCAGCTTCGGCATCGTCGCGACCGAAACCTATGCGCGCGGCATCCGCAAGTTCCTCGAGGACGACATGGGTCTGCCGTGCAATTTCGCAGTAGCGCGCTGTGCCGGCGCGAAGTCGGACAATCAGGCGGTCAAGGACATGATCGCCACCAATCCGCCGCTCGTCCTGTTCGGCAGTTTCAACGAGCGGATGTATATGGCGGAGGCTGCGGGCGGTGCCGGCGGTATGCGCGGCTGCTACATCCCGGCGAGCTTCCCCGGAGCGGTGATCCGCCGCCATACCGGGACGCCGTTCATGGGCTATGCAGGCGCGACCTACATCGTGCAGGAAGTCTGCAACGCGCTGTTCGACGCGCTTTTCCACATCCTTCCGCTGGCCGGCCAGCTCGACGCGGTCGAGGCGACCCCGGCGCGCAACCAGAGCGAAGTGACCTGGGACGCGGCAGCGAAGATCGAACTCGACGCGGTCGTCGAGCGTGCTCCGGTTCTTGTCCGCATCTCGATGGCGAAGCGCATCCGCGACGCTGCCGAGCGCGCCGCGCGCCGCGCTGGCGAGGCGTCCGTGACGCCTGAACGCCTCGCGATAGCGATTTCCGAAAGCCGCGGGGCATGACCGCGGCCAAGCCTTACCGCGCGATGCGACTTGGATCGCTGCGGGCGCACCAATCCTGCCGGGCATGTTGCTCGGGTGGATGCCGTCGGGGAGCGCGTTTCACGCTCCTGCCCTCGTCGGGAATAATGGAGACGTAGAGATGAATGATCCGAACGAAAGGATGGGGCTCGCTACCTACCTGAGCCCTGAAGAAGCCAAAGAATTCCACAAGCTGTTCATCACCAGCTTCCTGATGTTCACGGCAGTGGCGATCGTCGCTCACTTCCTGGTCTGGAACTGGCGCCCCTGGCTGTAAGCAGCATCGCTGCGGAATTCTGGACTGACTGAGAAAGGAACCACGACATGTGGAGGATTTGGCTGATATTCGACCCGCGCCGTGCGTTGGTCGCGCTGTTCATTTTCCTGTTCGTGCTGGCACTGCTGATTCACTTCATCTTGCTGAGCACCGACAAGTTCAACTGGCTCGACGGCCCCCGGACTGCCCCTGCGGCGGCCACGGCCCCGGTCGCGCCAGCGAGCTGACGGCACGTCAGGTGACTTCGAGTGGGCGGGGCGGTCCCAAGCGTCCGGCCCGTCCACTGAATTTTTAGATTTTTCGAAGGGTCGCTGTCGTTGATCGACGCGGCCGGGAGGTTTGGCCATGGCCTTGCTGAGCTTTGAGCGAAAATACCGTGTCAGAGGCGGCACGCTTCTCGGTGGCGACCTATTCGATTTCTGGGTCGGCCCGTTTTACGTCGGCTTCTTCGGCGTCATCAGCGCCATTACGGCGGTGCTTGGCACGCTGCTGATCCTATATGCGGCCTCGCTGGGGCCGACCTGGAATCCGTGGCTGATCAGCATCGCTCCACCGGACATCAGTTACGGCCTGGGCCTCGCGCCACTGCGCGAAGGCGGGTTCTGGCAGATTATCACCGTCTGCGCGATCGCGGCCTTCTCGTCCTGGGCACTCCGGGAAGTCGAGATCTGCCGCAAGCTCGGCATGGGATATCATGTCCCCTTCGCCTATGGCTTCGCCATTTTCGCCTATGTCAGCCTCGTCGTGATCCGCCCCGTGTTGCTGGGCGCCTGGGGATTTGGTTTCCCCTATGGCATCTTCAGCCATCTCGATTGGGTGTCGAACACCGGCTACCAATATCTGCATTTCCACTACAATCCGGCGCACATGCTGGCGGTCAGCTTCTTCTTCGTGACCGGCGGCGCACTCGCCTTCCATGGCGCGCTTGTCCTCTCGGCGGTCAATCCGCCGCCGGGCGAGGCGGTCAAATCGCCCGAATATGAAGACGCATTCTTCCGCGACACGATCGGCTATTCGGTCGGTACGCTGGGCATCCACCGGCTGGGCCTGTTCCTGGCGCTGTCGGCGGGTTTCTGGAGCGCGATCTGCATCATCATCTCGGGCCCGTTCTGGACACGCGGCTGGCCGGAATGGTGGACGTGGTGGCTCAACCTGCCGATCTGGTCGTGAGAGGGGGATAGACGATGCGCTATCAGAACATGTTCACGCAGGTGCAGTTGCGCGGGCCGCTGGAGATGGGGCCGCCATTGCCCCCCAGCAGCTTTGCTCGCGGTGACCTGGCAATCTACAATTATTGGGCCGGCAAGCTCGGCGCCGCGCAGATCGGGCCGATCTATCTCGGCAAGCTCGGCATCGCCTCGCTCGTCTGCGCCTTCCTTGCCTTCGAGATCATCGGTCTCAACATGTGGGCGAGCGTCAACTGGGATCCGATCCAGTTCGCCCGGCAGCTGCCGTGGCTGGCGCTCGAGCCGCCGGGGCCCCAGTGGGGCTTCACGCTCGCGGTGCCGCTGGCCGAGGGCGGCTGGTGGCAGATGGCGGGCTTCTTCATGACCGCCGCGCTGCTCCTGTGGCTCGTCCGCACCTTCCGCCGCGCCAGCGCGCTGGGCCTGGGTAATCATGTCCCCTGGGCGTTCGCCG
>JAIYAJ010000238.1 GCA_027489105.1 Zymomonas sp.
ATGCGCAGCTGCAGGGGCGCGATCTCGGCATAGTAGAAGGCATCGGTCGCGGTCCGGACGTCGCCGAACCCGGTCCCGTTCTGGGGGATCACGCCGAGCAGCTGCGGCGGCACCCGGTGCGCCGCCAATATGTCATCGCGCGTCGTGCCCTTGATGCCCAGGAACTCATCCTTGGTCGCATATTCCCCGACCGGGATGACCTGGACGCCGTCCTTCTTCCCGCCCGGCACGTGCAGGAACATGTTGCGGAAATTGCCGGCGCCCTTCCCTGCCACGATCTGCTCCTCGATCGCGTCGGCCGACTCCTCGTCGATGTTCGCCTCGCTTAGATAGAAGATCGAGCCCATATGGCTGCCATTCTTGAAATAGCGCCGACGAAAAAGCGTAGCCTCCTCGTTGAGAAAGCCGGAGTTGAGCGCCCCCAGATATTCGGGAAGGCCGTAAATTTCCTGCGCGAGGTCCGGTTCATTGAGCTGGAAGACGTGCCCCCGACGGAAGGGCTCCTCTTTCTGCCCGCTCTGCCGTCCGCCATAGGGGGGAACCCACCAAAAGACGTCGTCCTCGACGCTGCGCCGGGTGTACAGTGCGGGCGAGTTGAAGAACTTCAACGGCTGCCCAAACACGTTGTTGCGGCGCTCGAGATAGGCGTTGCCGATCACCAGATAATTGAGTGCGAAGTCGCCGAAATCCTTCCGGCTGAGATAGTTCGTCGGCTTGAAGTGACGGACGAGCTGGTTGCGCTTGTACTGGAGCGCCGAGGTATGGTGCGGTGTGACCCTATAGGCGCGGTTGAGATCGCCCGGGCGGATCGGCGGCTCATACCATCGGCCGTTGTGATAGCATTCGACCGCCAGCAACAGGTCGCGGCGCGACAGTACGCTCTCCGGTTCGCCAAAGGTGAAGGACTTGATCCGCGTCGTCTTCTCGGGCGCTGGCGTCGTCATTTGGAGAACCTCACTCTGCTCTTTGTTTTCTGGATTTTTCCGTCAAGCGGCTCGAAATGGAGCGCGTGCATGATCGCCCACGCGACGTCGGCATGGCCGGTATCGCCGGCGCGGCTCGCGACATAGGTGACGTTGGTCTGGCTCGGCGTCAGCTGCGCCCGGATCGACATGAAGCTCGCGGCGACGTCGACCCATCCCGTGTCGAAGCGCAGGCGGCCGCGCGAGATGACGCTCTTCGCCTTCAGCACCATCGACGTCTTCAGCGGTACCGAATAATCGATCCGGGTCGCCATCGGGAAGAACTTCACCACCAGCTGCCACACGGCCGCGCCGATGCCGGTCGTATCGATCCCGATCTTCGTGACGTTGTACTTGGCGCAGAGCGCGCGGATCTTCTCGGCCTGCGCCTGGAAGTCCTCACCGCGCCAGCGATGCTTCTCCAGGATGCGGAAGATCCCGCCCTCTGCCTTCGGCGGCGCCACAACGACGCAGGCGCCATCGTCGCCGGCGGCGCTCTCCTGCGGGTCGAAGCCCAGCCACACCTCGCCATCGCCAAACGGCCGCAGCGCGTAAGGGTCGAAGTCGTCCTGCCACTCTTCCCAGCTGTCGACCATGCATCGCCGCATGAGCGCGAAGGGGAACATCGATTCCCCGTCGTCCAGGAAGTTGCAGCGATAGAGCTGGTCGATCTCCTGGTCGGAATAGCCGGCGAGCAGCTTTTCCAGGATGAACAGGTCGCACCCGCCCGCGATCGCGTCGTCGATCGTGACGATCTGCCGCCAGATCCCGTCGGGCCCGAGCACACCCGCCTGCAGCGCCTCGTGCGAGACGTCGATCTCGACACGATCGCCCTTGGCGCGGCCCTCATTATTCCGCTCGCCGGTCCACAGCTTATACGCCAGGTGCGCCTTGGTCGAAGGCGTCGAGAACAGCGTGATCCGGTAATATTTCTGCGACGCCATCGCCGAGGCGACGGTCCAGATCTTGTCGAACCCGTGGACCCAGAAAACCTCGTCGAGATAGACGTCGCCGTGATAGCCCTGCGCCGTCCGGTAATTGGTGCCGAGGAAATAGAGTTTCGGCGGCTCCCCACCCGGTCCCTCGACGCCCTCCAGGTCCAGCACGATCGGCGAGCCCTGCAGCTTCACCCCCGTCACGCCGGCGACGAAGTCGATGATATACTCGCGGAAGATATTGGCCTGGTTCTTCGAGGCCGAAATGAAGATCTGATTGTTGCCGGTCTCGATCGCGCGGATCAGCGCCTCGCGGGCGAAGTAGAAGGTCGCGCCGATCTGGCGGCTCTTCAGGATGAACCGCGTCGCCAGCGCCGTGCTGCCCTCGAGCAGCGCCTTCGGCGATCGCCAGCCCTTCTGATAGTCGAACAGCCCGCGATCGAACGCCTCGATCAGCTGCTCGATCTGCTCGGCGCTTAGCCGATTCTTCGCCGGCGGCGTCTTCGGCCCCGCATTGCGCGCCAGGATGTTCGGATTGAGGTCGCTCTCCTTCCCGCCCTCGCGGTACCGCTCGATCCGCGCGAACCGCTCCAGTCCCCGGCACAGCGCATCGAACAGCTTGTAATCCGAGCCGGTCCAGTCCGCCTTGGCGAGCAGCATGTTGATCCGGTGGGCAATGCCATCGGCCGTCACGTCGTGCGGCTTGAGGTCATCCCACCGGTGGCGCTTTTTCCAGCTCGCCACCGTCGGCCGGGGGAGCTTCAGCTCGCCCGCGATCTGCTGGACGCTCCAGCCCATCCAGTACAGCCGGCGCGCATGGCGCTCGGGCGTCATCTCCGGGAAGGGCAGGATCGTGGCGGTCATCGCCCGCGAACCTAGTCGGCGATCGGCGGCGCCCGCGTCAGGGCAGCGTTGTTGAACTGCGCTTCAACAACGCGACCAGCTTCCCTTCCACGCCAAATCTCGTCCCTCTTGGCCGCGTCATTCGGATCGACCGATCGCAACGCGAACCATCACCAGAGGTACCATGGCCAAGTCCAAATTCTTCCGCGTCTTTGTCGAGGGTGCCACCGCCAGCGATGGCCGGAAG
>JAIYAJ010000450.1 GCA_027489105.1 Zymomonas sp.
CCTGGTCGATCAGATCGGCGCGATTCACCTTGGCGGTGCGATAGACGATTTCGGGCGCCGCCAGCGCGACCGGTTCGGGCGCTGCGGCCGGCAGGACCGGTGGGGTCGCCGCTGGTGGCGGCGTGGCGGGCTGTTCCGGCTCGGGCGCAGGCAGGGAAACCGAGGGTGGCGCTTCGAGCACCGGGGCCTGAGCCGCGCCCGCACCGAGGCTGATCGGCTCGGGCGAAAGGCTAGGCGACAACGGCACGTCGAGCACCGGCGGATGCCCCATGCTGCCGGGATCGGGCATCACCACGCGCGCGCGCAGCACCGCCTCGAAGTCATAGACCGATCCCGCGCGCTCGATCAGCGACCCGCGACGGCGGCGCTTCCTGGCAGGCGGCTTGGAGCTGTCGTCATCCACGGTCACGACACCATGATCCGCTTGATGAACTCGATCAACATCAACAGCATGAACATACCGGGAAGACCGGCCGCTGCGGATGAGAACCACATCATCTGTTTGCGCCGCACCAACCGGGTATCGGCGGTGATGACCTCCGAAATCGAACCCAGCACCGGCAGGCCGCTGGCCTTGGCGAGCTGCTGTGTGGTGGTGAAGACGCTCGACAGCTGGCTCTTGGCAAAGCCGACACCGGCACCGACCACGACCCCCGCTATCAGCACGGCGGTCAGCAACATCGTCCGGTTCGGAGCAGCCGGCTCGCGCGGCAAGGAAGGCTGGTCGATCACGCGAAAGCGGACGCCGTCGGTCTTGCCGGTCGCATCCGACCGCAGTTTCGCGGACTCACGCCGTTCGAGCAGCTTGTTATACTGGTCGCGCAGCACGTCATAATCGCGATCGAGCCGGGACTGGTCGATCTGCTGGCCCGGCGCCGTGATCTGCCGCTGGCCGATCAGGGTTATGGCCTGATCGAGCTGCTGCTTGCGCGCCTCGAGTGCCGCGACATTGCCCTGGCGCTCGGCCTGCATCGACTTGAGCGAGACATAGACCGGGTTGGGCGTCATCGGGACCGACCGGGTTCCGCCTCGCGCCTTTTCCGCGCGGAGCTGCGACAGCTGAGCCCGGGTTGCGATGACGTCGGGGTGCTTCTCGGTCCAGCCGCGCGAAATCGCTTCCGACAGCTGCCCTTCCAGAGAGGCGATGCGCTGGTCGATCGTGTCCATCCCGCCGATGCTGCCCGCCGGGATCTGCGCGGGGGTCGCCGCAAGCTGCCCGTTCATCGCCGCGAGCGCACTGCGAGCCTGCATCAAATTCGATTCGAGACTGATCATCTCGTTGCGAACGGCGTCCATGCGCTGTTCAAGCGTACCGGTGCCCGGCAGGGCGCCCAGCGTGTCCTGCGTGATCTGCGCGCGGCGGCGGTCGACATCGGCCAGTTCCTTGGCGCGCCGCGCCAGTTCCTGGTCGAGGAAGCGCAACGCCTCTTCGTTGTTCGTCTTCGAACCGATCACATTCTCCTGGACGAAGATGTCGATCAGTTGCTGTGTCACGCTACGAACGATGAAGGCGGTCTGCTGCTCCGATATGCCATTGAGGCTGATGCGGGTCTTGATCTCCAGCAGGTCCTCACCCTGGGCGGTGATCGAGATCCCCCCGCGCAAGGCACCGATCAGCGACAGGGCTTCATAGGCGGTCAGCGGCCGTTCGCCATTGGAGACGTTCTTGACGACGCGCTTGAGCATTTCCGTCGACGTCAGCGACTGGCGCACGCGATCGACGCTGCGCTGCATGTCGCCCTCGGAGCCATCACCGAACAGCGACTTCACCTGCACCTGGATGCGCGCGCTGCTTTCATAGGCGGCCGGAACGCGCATGACCATGACCCAGCCGACCAGGCAAAAGGCCCAGGCAACCGCGAGTGCGAGCCAGCGCATGCGCCAGATCGAGTAGAGCGCGATGCGAATCTCGGTGTAGATCGCTTCCATCGTCTAGTCAGCCGCCCCCACGGTCACCGGACTCAGAACAAGCTCTCGGGAATGATGATCACATCCCCTGGCAGCAGCTTCACATTTGCCTTGATGTCGCCGCGCTTCAAGAGACTGTCGATCCGCAGGCGATATTCCTCCTGCTTCTTGGTCTCAGGATTGTAGCGAATGAGCTTGGCTCGATTGCCAGCCGCATATTGCGACAGCCCGCCAACCGTTATCATGACGTCGAGCAACGTCATGTCGGCGCGATAGGAAACCGTCGACGGCTTCTCGGCGGCGCCAACGATTCGGATCTGCTGGGCGAAGGTGCCCGAGAAGTTATTGACGATCACCGACACGATAGGGTCGCTGATATAGGTCGACAGCGCATTGTGAATGTCGTCGGACAGCTGCGTCGGCGTCCTGCCGACAGCGACCATGTCGTTGATCAGCGGCAAGGTGATGCGGCCATCGGGGCGCACCTGGACCTGTGCGCCCAGTTCGGGGTTGCGCCAGACGAACACCGTCAGCGAGTCGAGCGGGCCGATCGTATAATCATCGCCGGGCTGGCCGCCTTGTGGCACGAAAGGCGCCGGCGGCAGTTCCTTCTCGGCCGCGACGACGGGAGACAGGGCGGTCGTCGCCACGAAGGCGGCCGCAGCTATCGACGTACAAAGCTTAGCACGCATGGCCATCACCGATCCTCCGGGGCATTTGCAACGCTGATCTGCCCCATCTTCACACCCAATTCGCCCCAATCCCCGCGTCATGCCGCACAAACCCTGAACTATTGCTTAGAATCACAGGATGCGGGCGCCGTCTATGGTTAATTCCTTTGCCTCTCCCTGCCCCAGAAAACGAGCCGGGCTCGCAGTCGCTCCATAGGCACCGGCAAGATACAGGGCGACTAGGTCGCCGACCCCTGCGACCGACAGTTGCACCTGATCTCCCAGACGGTCGAGCGGCGTGCAGAGGCAGCCCACCACCGAGACTGTCTCCACTCTATCCGACTCTCCGCTTTTGGTCAAAGAAATCGGATAGTTACGGCGCACGACGGTACCGAAATTGCCGCTCGCAGCCAGTTGGTGATGCAAGCCGCCATCGACCACCAGGAAGGTCTCGCCATGGCTCTCCTTGCGGTCGACGATCCGCGTCAGATAGACGCCAGCCTCCCCCACCAGCCAGCGCCCCAGCTCGATTGTAAATTCTGTGCACTCGAGCATGGCCCCACGTCCGGCGAGGGTCTGAGCGAGCGCCGCGCCCACCCGTGCTTCGTCGAGCGGCTTGTCGGTGGAGAAATAGGGAATGCCGAAGCCGCCCCCCAGATTGACGTGCGGCGGCGCCACGCCTGCGTCGCGGCTGATCCGGTCGGCGAGCGCCACGGCAGATGCCTGAGCCTCGATCAGCGCCTCGGCATCGAGCGCCTGCGACCCCGCGAAGATGTGAAGGCCACGATAGACGCCGCCTCTTTCTTCGATACGGCCGATCAGCGGGGCGACGCGATCGGCATCGATCCCGAAGGGCTTGGCTCCGCCCCCCATCTTCATTCCCGAGCCCTTCAGCTCGAAGTCCGGATTGACCCGCAGGGCCAGGCGTGGCGTCGAGCCCCGGGCGCGACCCAGCGCCAGCGCACGGTCGAGTTCGGACGCGGATTCCACGTTGATCGTGATGCCGGCCTCGATCGCGGCTTCCAGTTCGCGGTCGCGCTTGCCCGGCCCGGCGAAGGAGATGCGGCGCGGCTCCATGCCGGCGTCGAGCGCCAGCCGCGCCTCTCCGCCCGAAGCGATATCGAAACCGTCGACCAGACCCGCCATCGCCGCCAGCAGCGGGGGATGCGGATTGGCCTTCACTGCATAATGGAGCGACACGCCGGGAAAGGCGGCGCGAAAGCGCCCCACCTTTCGGCGCACGATGGCGAGATCATAGACGAATAGCGGCGTATCGCCCGCCAGCGCGGCCCACGCGTCGGCGGTCCGCCCACCGAGCATCAGCGCGCCGTCCTGCCAGACATGATCGGCGGGAATGGGACCGGTGGGCTTCATGCGTCCTTCTCCGCTTGGGCAAGGGCTGCGCTGCGCAGCGCGACCCGATCGAGCTTGCCGTTTGCGTTGCGCGGCAATTCATCCTGCCAGACGATGTGCGACGGTTGCATGAAGGACGGCAGGTTCCGGCGAAACCAATCGCGCAGGCGTTCGTCGGCATCGTCGACCTGAGGCCGCGCATAGAGCCAGATGACCTGCCCCTGCCGCTCGTCGGGCAGGCCCAGGGCGACCACTTCGGCCGTCGCGCCGCTGGCGATCGCCGCCTCCTCAATCTCGGTCGGGCTGATGCGATTGCCCGACACCTTCATCATCTCGTCATCGCGGCCGATGAAGCGCAGCAGGCCATCCCGGTTGCGCACCACCGTGTCGCCCGACCAGACGGCGATGCCGCCATGCACCGAAGCCGCCGGCGCCGGACGGAAGCGCAGTGCGGTCCGCTCCACATCCTGCCAATAGCCTTGGGCCACGAGCGGGCCGGCATGGACCAGTTCGCCCGGCTGATCGTCGGCAGCCACGCTGCCGTCGGGCCGGACGACGAGGATTTCAGCGAAAGGGATCGCCTTGCCGATCGAGTCGGGATGGGCATCGATCAGAGCGGGATCGAGATAGGTCGAACGGAAGGCCTCGGTGAGCCCATACATCGAGAAAAGCCGTGCTTCCGGGAACAGCGCACGCAGCCGCCGGACCAGAGCGACGCTCATCCGTCCCCCGGTGTTGGTCAGCCGGCGCAGCGATCCGATCGCCTCGGCGGGCCAGTCTGCCTCTGCCAGCTGTATCCACAGCGGCGGAACACCGGCGAGGGTGGTAATCCCATGCCGTCCTACCGCGCGGATCACGTCGCGCGGGGTCAGATAATCGAGCGGATGGACACAGCCCCCGGCCGCCCAGGTCGACAACAGCTGGTTCTGCCCATAATCGAAACTCAGCGGCAGCACCGCAAGCGTCCGGTCGTCGCTTTCGAGGCCCAGATAATGGGCGACCGACACCGCGCCGAGCCAGAGATTGGCATGGCTCAGAATCACCCCCTTGGGCCGTCCGGTCGACCCCGACGTGTAGAGGATCGCCGTAAGGTCGGCTGGATCGGCGACGGACGGCGGCAGCCCCTCGCCGGAAGAGAGCAGCGCCCCCCCCTCCTCCTCCTCGATCGCCAAGGCGCAGTCCCCCGGCCTGTCTTCTCCCTCCAGCGTCGTGGCACGCCCCTGCCCGGCAATCAGCAGCCGGGCGCCGCTGTCGGTCAGGATGTGCGATACCTGATGATGCTTGAGCTGCGGGTTGATCGGGACATGGACCAGCCCGGCGCGGGCGGAGGCGAGGGGGAGAATGCAGGCCAGCCTGCCCTTGGCCATCCAGCTCGCCACCCGGTCACCCGGATGCAGCCCGCGCGCCTTCAAACCGGCGGCCAGCCGCCCGACCGCCTCGTCGAGCCCGGCATGGTCGAGCAGCCCGTTCCGGTCCACGAGCGCAGGCGCCGAGCGATCGCCGCGAAGGGCGAGATGATCGAGCGGGCGGGGAACGGGATCTGCGACGACGGGCATCGCCTGACAGCTAGGGACTGGCGGCGGGATGGGCAACCGGCTGCGGACAATGCCTATCCGAATCTTGTTCCGCGCCATCAATGCGTCTAGGGAGCCGCCACTTCCGAACCGCGAGGACCATCCGACGTGAGCGCAGCCGATTTCGAGAGCACCGAGCAAGCCGTTCGCGCCGTTCTCGTGGAGAGCCTGTCGCTGGATGTCGCGCGCGTCGACGGGTTCGGTGCCGACACGCAGCTGTTCGGATCACTGCCCGAACTCGATTCCATGGCGGTCGCCGGGTTGCTGACGGCGCTCGAAGACCGGCTCGACATCATCATCGACGATGACGAGGTCGACGGCGAGATGCTGGAAAGCTTCGGCGCGCTGCTGGCGTTCGTGGAGCGCAAGCTCAAGCGCTGAACGAGCGGGGCGGCCGGCCGCCCCGCCCAAGTAGGTAGGGCTCAGGCGTCGACGGTAACCCGCGCCTCGAAATCCGCCTCGGCCAGAAAACGCTCGGCATCCAGTGCGGCCATGCAGCCCATGCCAGCAGCGGTCACCGCCTGACGATAGACCTTGTCGGCGACGTCGCCGCAGCCGAACACGCCGGGAATGTTGGTCCGGGTGCCGCCCTTCTCGACCACCAGATAGCCGTCCTCGTCGAGATCCAGATGCCCCCGGAACAGCTCGGTCGAGGGGCTGTGGCCGATTGCGACGAAGCCGCCGTCGGTCTCCAGCTGCGATACCGCGCCGGTGACGGTGTCCTTGAGTTCGATCGCGACGAGCCCGGCATTGCCTTCTCCGCCGACGAAGCGCTCGACCTGCTGATTCCACAGCACCTTGATGTTCGGATGGGCGAACAGCCGCTCCTGCAGGATCTTCTCGGCCCGCAGCGAGTCGCGACGGTGGATCAGCGTCACGTCATGGCTGTGGTTGGTCAGGTACAGCGCCTCTTCCACGGCGGTGTTGCCGCCGCCGATGACCGCAACCTTCTTCCCGCGGTAGAAGAAGCCGTCGCAGGTCGCGCAGGCGGAAACGCCCTTGCCACCCAGCTCCATCTCGCCTTCGACGCCCAGCCATTTGGCCTGCGCACCGGTCGCGATGATCAGCGTATCGGCGACATAGATCGTGCCGCCGTCGCCCTTCAGCCGGAAGGGACGCTCGCTCAGATCGATCTCGGAAATCATGTCCCAGACCATCGTCGCTCCGACATGCTCGGCCTGCGCGCGCATCTCTTCCATCAGCCAGGGGCCCTGGATGACCTCGCGAAATCCCGGATAATTCTCGACATCGGTGGTGATGGTCAGCTGTCCGCCGGGCTGGATTCCCTGAACCACGATCGGCGCCATGCCGGCGCGGGCGCCATAGATCGCGGCCGAAAGGCCGGCGGGGCCGGAACCGATGATCAACATGCGGGTCGAGTGGGTGGCGGTCATGGGTGTCGTTCCGGTGATGCGGGTGATTCTCGGATGTGCAGATAGGGACGCCGCCCCCGCTTTGGCAACCGCCCCGCCTTTACCCCGGCTTAGCTTTCGCTCGGTAATCGGATGACGATGACCGCACGTCTGGCATGCCACAAATTTGCTGCGACGCTCCTGCGTGACAGACAGGGCGTTGCGGCTGCGCGCTTCGCGCTGTTCACCTGCTTGTTTGCCGCTGCGGTCGCCCTCACGGTGCCAAGGCTGCTGTCCAAGGATATTGCAGCCGATCCCGTCATAGAACTGCGACACCATCTCCCTGAGGCGCTGGAAGCCATCGGCAATGCGATGAAGGGCTGACCCGTCAGCTGGCTGACCGGCGAAACAGTCTTCCGAAGCGCGCCCGGGCATCGCGGTCGTCCTTGTCGTCCTGCCCTTCACCGGCCTTCGCCTGCACCACGGCGGTCGTCTCACGCAGGCGTTCGGACAGAAAGATCGCGAGCGCCCGATAGAAGCGCGCCGCGAACACCGGCTGCTCCTCGAAGCGGTCAAGGATGAGTTTGCGGGCGATGGCGAGAACCTCGACGGGTTCCTCGGCCAGCACCGAGACGAGCGGGGAATGACGCTCCACGAAGGACATCTCCCCCACCACATCGCCGACGCCCAGCCGCGCGACCTGCGTCCCGTCGCGCAGGCGGACTGCGACGCTGCCGGCCAGCACGAAGAATATCTCGTTCACGGGCCTGCCCGCGCTCACCAGCATGTCGCCCGGTTTGAGGCTGCGCAGCGTGCCGACGGAGAGGAGCCAGAGCATGTCGGCGTCGCTCAGACCGGCGGCGATGTAGCGGGCGTTCTTCATCAACGCTTTAGCACTTGATCCCGCAGATAAGTTCCATAGGCGCTCTTGCCGAGGGCATCGGCCAGGCGTTCGAGCTGTCCGGCATCGATGAAGCCCTTAAGATAGGCCACCTCCTCCAGGCAGGCGATCTTGAATCCCTGGCGCTTTTCGAGCGTACGGACGAACTCCGCCGCTTCGATCAGGCTGTCGGGGGTTCCGGTATCGAGCCAGGCATAGCCGCGCCCCATCAGCTCGACCGAAAGCTTGCCGGCGTCGAGATAGGCCTTGTTGACGTCGGTGATCTCGAGCTCGCCGCGCGCCGAAGGCTTGAGCGAGCGGGCGATCTCGACGACGTCGGAATCATAGAAATAGAGGCCGGTCACCGCCCAGTTGGAGCGGGGCCGCTGCGGCTTCTCCTCGATCGACACGGCGCGCATTGCGGCGTCGAACTCGACCACCCCGTAGCGCTCGGGATCGGTCACATGATAGGCGAATACGGTCGCGCCGGCGCGCCGCGTCGCCGCCGAGCGGAACAGCTCGGTCGCGCCATGGCCATAATAGATATTGTCGCCGAGGATCAGCGCGGAGGGCTCGTTGCCGACGAAATCGGCGCCGATGATATAAGCCTGCGCCAACCCATCGGGGCTCGGCTGGACGGCATAGCTGATCTCCATCCCCCACTGGCGACCATCTCCGAGCAGCGCCTGGAAGGAGGGAATGTCGCGCGGGGTGGAAATCAGCAGCACTTCCCTGATGCCCGCCAGCATCAGGGTCGACAGCGGATAATAGATCATCGGCTTGTCGTAGACCGGCAGAAGCTGCTTCGACGTCACCATCGTCATCGGGTGGAGCCGCGTCCCCGCGCCGCCCGCCAGGATAATGCCCTTCACGCGTTCATCCCCTGATTCCGGGCCGGCGGCCCGAGCAGTTCATCGATAATGTCTCCCACGGCCGCGTGCCAGTGGCGGGGCTCGATACCATAGGCGGCGCGCAGCTCGGCGGTCGAAAGCCGGGAGTTGACCGGCCGGCGCGCGGGAGTCGGATAGTCCGCCGTCGTGATCGCCTCGACCTCGGCGACGGGTCCGCCGCGCTCCGCGCTCATCCGGAAGATCTCCCGCGCCAGTCCGCACCAGCTCGCCTCGCCGTCATTGACGAAATGCTGGATGCCCAGCGGCGCGGCGGGGTCATCGAACATCCGCAGCAGGATCGTCTGCACGGTAGCGGCGATGTCGGCCGCCGCCGTCGGACAGCCGCACTGGTCGTCGACGACGCGCAGCCGGGGGGTTGTCTGGGCAACGCGCAACATCGTCTTCAGGAAATTGTGGCGGTGCACCGACAGGACCCAGGCGGTCCGCAGCACCAGCGCCCTCGCCCTGCCGCCGAGTATGGCGCGCTCGCCCGCCAGCTTCGACGCACCATAGACGCCGAGCGGGGCGACAGGATCGTCGACGGCGTAGGGCCCGGCCTTTGTGCCGTCGAAGACATAGTCGGTCGACAGATGGACGATGGGACGGCCGGCCTCGGCCAGCCACCCAGCCGCTTCGCCATTGATGCGAAAGGCGAGATCGGGCTCCTCCTCGGCGCGATCGACCGCCGTATAGGCGGCGCAGTTGACGATCGCATCGACAGGATGGCGATCCAGATAGGCCTGGATGCTGTCGCGCGAAGCGAGATCAAGGTCTGCGCGCGTCGGGAAGAGAGCGACGGTGCCCTCGGGCCAGGACAAGCGCGCCATCTCCAGCCCGACCTGCCCCTGACCGCCCGTGACGAGGATATGGCGCTGGTTCATTCGGTAGCGAGGCCCAGCCGCTCCGTGGCATAGCGCCCGTCCAGTATCTCCTGCCACCAGGGGCGGTTGTCGAGATACCAGCGCACGGTCCGTTCGATGCCATGCTCGAACGAAGTCTGTGGCTCCCACCCAAGCTGATCGCGGATCTTGCTCGCATCGATCGCATAGCGGCGGTCATGCCCCGGCCGGTCGGCGACGAAGCTGATCTGGCTGGCATAGCCCCGGCCGTCGGCGCGCGGTTGCAGGCGATCGAGCGCGGCGCAGATCGCCTGCACCACCTCGATGTTGCGCCGCTCAGAATTGCCGCCGACATTATAGGTCTCGCCGGGGCTTCCCCGCTCGAAGACGGTGCGCAGGGCGCGGGCATGATCCTCGACATAGAGCCAGTCGCGGACGTTCGAGCCGTCGCCATAGACGGGCAGTGGCTCCCCGGCGAGCGCACGGATGATGATCAGCGGGATCAACTTTTCGGGAAAATGATAGGGCCCGTAATTGTTCGAGCAATTGGTGACGAGCACCGGCAGGCCATAGGTATGCCCCCAGGCCCGAACGAGATGATCGGAACCAGCCTTGGAGGCCGAATAGGGCGAGCGCGGATCATAGGCCGTGCTCTCGGTGAACAGGCCTTCGTCGCCAAGCGATCCATAGACCTCGTCGGTCGAGATATGGTGGAAGCGGAAGGACGCCCGCCGCTCGCCATCGAGCGCGCGCCAATAAGCGAGCGCCTGGTCGAGCAGCGTGTAGGTGCCGACGACGTTCGTCTGAATGAACGCGCCCGGCCCGTCGATCGAACGATCGACATGGCTCTCGGCGGCGAGATGGGCAACGATGTCGGGCTGGAATTCGGCCAACAGCGAGCGGACCCGCTCGGCATCGCAGATGTCGCCCTGGACGAAACGATAGCGGGGATTGTTGCCGACCGGCGCGAGCGAGGTCAGCACACCGGCATAGGTCAGCTTGTCGAGGTTGAGCACCTCGTGCGTCGTCTCGCCGATCAGGTGGCGGATCAGCGCGGAACCGATGAAACCCGCCCCGCCGGTGACCAGGATACGCATCGTCACTCCTCCGAAAGCGGGCCGAGCGGCACGCCGTCATAGGGAAAGGGACTGGCCCAGCCGAGGAGGGGAGGCAAGACCGAATCCTTGTCCGACAGGATCGGTCCGGACGATGGGAGCGGCCAGTCTATGGCGAGGGTCGGACAGTTCCACGCGATGCCGCCGTCGGTCTCGGGGGCATAGACGTCCGACACCTTGTAACTGACCTCGCAGTCCGGCTCTAGCGTCACGAAGGCATGGCCGAAGCCGACCGGGATGTAGAGCTGGTCGCCATTGTCTGCGGACAATTCAGCCGCGACATGCCGGCCATAGGTCGGCGACCCGGCGCGAAGATCGACCGCATAGTCGATTATCCGCCCACGCACGCAGCGAACCAGCTTAGCCTGCGCATGCGGGGGCGCCTGGAAATGAATGCCGCGAAGGGTCCCCACGTGCCGC
The DNA here is from genome assembly GCA_027489105.1 of Zymomonas sp. The sequence continues at coordinate 11,003 of JAIYAJ010000450.1, forward strand.
GAATAGCTGTGATTGTCCTGGACGAAGAGGTCGGGAACGCCGAGATCGACGAAGCGGTCCCGGCGATATGTCTCGGAAAACCAACCACGATCATCGCCGAAGCGGCGGGTCTTGATCAATCTGACGGGCAATATACGGCTCCTGCCATCGAACCCGAGCCGGTTCGCAGGCATTGCCGCCCCTGTCCAGTGCCGAGGTGACACCATCATAATTTCCCGAGCCATATTGCGGCGCACCAAAGGCTGCAGTACCAGTGCCTTCTGTGTGGGGACAGGTCAAACATACTTCATGGCATTGATATTACATAATAATTATAGCTGCGTGACGCGGCATTTTCCGGTCGCGCCATCGAGCCAGCATGTTTTGAGAGCACGCGGCGCATGACGCTCGGCAGAAAGCTTTTGCGGAAGCTCGGCGGACAGCCGTCCGATCCGAGACGCGATGTGCCGTCCTCCGGCGCAGCGGGAGGGCTGGTCGCGTCCGGCGACGCGGCGCGCGGTCGCGGAGACTGGGCCGCGGCGGCGGCCGCTTATCGCGCCGCGCTGGAGGAACAGCCCGATCTCGCGGCGATCTGGGTACAACTCGGTCATGCGGAAAAGGAGCGCGGGGCGGCCAACGCGGCGCTGGAAGCCTATGGCGAGGCGACGAAGCTGCGGCCATTGGAGGCCGACGCCTTCGTTCATCTCGCACATCTGCAGAAGCGCATGGGGCTTGTCGACAAGGCGATCCTTTCCTTCCTCCATGCCCTTCACGCCGGCGACTGCAGCCCGGAGACCAGCGACGAGCTGCTCTGGCTGATCAACCACCGCCCCCGGCACAAGCAGCGCGAGACGCTGCCGGCGCTGCTCAAGCGGGCGGTCGCGCCGCTCGCACCCCGTAAGGGCGAGCTGCCGCTGCTGACACAGCTTCGCGCAATCCTGACCGAGGACATGGCGGAGCCCGTCAGCGCGGGCGAACAGCGGCACACACTGGTTTTCGATATATCCGATCTGATTGCCTATTATCGCAATGCGCGCCTGCCGACCGGGATCCAGCGCGTCCAGATCGAAACGATCGAGGGCGCGGTTCAGGAGGGCGGCGACCGCGACATAAGGCTGTGCTGCTTCATCGACGGGCGCGAAGACTGGCTCGAGCTTCCGCTGGAGCATATGCGCGCCATCGCCCGGCTGAGCACCGCCAGCGGCGATCGCACCGCGCCCGAATGGGTGGAGGCGATGGACCGGCTGCGGCTGTTCCTGTCGCTGACAGAGCCGTTCGACTTCCCGCAAGGCGCATCGCTGATCAATCTCGGCACCAGCTGGTGGCTGCAGAACTACTTTCTCTATGTGCGCGAGGCCAAGGCGAAGCGCGGCATCCGCTACGTCCCCTTCGTCCACGACATGATCCCGATCATCACCCCCGAACATTGCGTGCGCGGACTGACTCAGGACTTCATCAGCTGGGTGATCGGGGTGTTCGATCATGCCGACCATTTCCTGGTCAATTCGGATGCAACCCGCGACGACCTGATCGCAGTGGCGGCGCAGCTCGGCTACACCGTCGACCGCGACGATGTCGCCGTGATCGCGCTCGACACCGACTTCCGCAAGCCGGAGCGCAAGCGTCTGCCCGACAGCGCGCTTGGACAATGGTCTCTCGAAGCCGATGATTTCGTCCTGTTCGTGTCGACGATCGAATCGCGCAAGGGCCACCTGATCGCGTTCGAGGCCTGGGCCGAGCTGATCGCCCGCCATGGTCCCTCGGCGGTGCCGAAGCTGGTCTGCGTCGGCAACCAGGGCTGGCTGAACAGCCAGATCTATCAGCGCCTGACCGACGATCCGGTGCTGGCGGAGCGGGTGACGATGCTGTCGCGCCTGTCCGACGAGGAACTGGCGCTGCTCTATCGCAGCTGCCGCTTCACCCTCTATCCGAGCCTCTACGAAGGCTGGGGCCTGCCGGTGACCGAGTCGCTCTGCTACGGCAAGGTCCCGCTCATCTCGGACGCGGCCTCGCTGCCGCAGGCGGGGGGCGATTTTGCGGTCTATGTCGAGGCAGGATCCGTACCGTCGCTGGTCGAGGCCGCAGACCGGCTGATAGTCGATGGCGCCTATCGCCACACGCTGGAAGCCCGCATCGCCGCGGACTTCAAGCCGCGTTCCTGGAGCGATCTCGCCCGGCAGATCGGCCAGGATCTCGACCGGTTCGCACTGCGCGACGCAGGCAAGCCGCTCGCCCTTCCGAATACGCCGGCGCGGATCGGCGCATGGCACGCGCTGACCCGGAACGGGGAGGTGCGGATCTGGCGCGGGATGAAGACTGCGGAGATCTACCGCAGCAATCTCGGCTGGCATCCGCCCGAGCATCGGGGCTGTCGGATCAAGAGCGACGGCGCCGCGTTGACGCTTCCCATGCCAGCGCATGAGACGGCCGTCCGGATGCTGTTCCAGTTCGGGGGGGACGAGCAGTTTCCCTGCCAGTGGACGCTTGGCTACGGCACGGAGCTGCTGTCGGGGGATATCGGCATTCGCGAGGATAAGTGGGTCAGCTGCGATCTTCCTGCCTCTGCCGCGCCTTATGCGCTCGACATCCGCTTCGACGCCCTGCCCGCTGCCGATGGAACGCTGCCGACCTATTTCGTGCGCGGCTTCTTCCTGCTCGCGGCCGAAGACACGACGGCGCGGCTCGATTTCATCGAAGCCGTGGCGCTGAACAGGCTCGATGCGCTGAGCGCCTTTCGCGCGAGGTGAAGCCCTCTTGCCCCGCGCCCGGCCTTCGCCGATAGCGCTGGCATGACGACGCGCGAGAGGGCCGCTCTGGCATCGGGGCTACAGGTGCTGCCCGACGGGATCGAGATCATTCTCGACATCTCCCGCCTTCTGTCGCGCATGCTGCACGCAATGCCGACGGGGATCGACCGGGTCGAGCTGGTCTATGCCCGCCAACTGCTGGACAAGGCACCCAATAGACTCCATTTCGCAGCACTTAGCCCGCTTGGCGGCTACGGCCGGCTGCCGCTAGACGCTGTATTGCGCTTCCTCGACGAGACCGAGGAACGCTGGGCCAGCGCCCGGACTCCGTCACGTCGCGAACTGACCATCGCCGCGGCACGGACCCTCGCCCGGCTTCGCCCGCGCGCCGTCCCGCGTCCGGCAGCCGGCGCGCGCCGCTATTATCTGCAGGCGTCCCCGCACCATCTGGATCGACCGGATCGGGTGCGGGCGAAGCTGCGCAGCGAAGGCGCGCGCTTTCTCTGTCTGGTGCACGACCTCATCCCGATCGAATATCCGGAATATGCCCGACCCAATGGCGCCGCGACCCATCGCCGTCGGATCGAGACGCTGGGCGCCTGCGCGGATGGGCTGATCGCGAACAGCCAGGCCACTGCCGACTCCGTGACCGCCTTCCTGCGCGAGCGGACGCCGGCCATGCGCGTCGCCCATCTCGGTTGCGACCCGCTGCCCTCGGACGCGGGACTGCCCGCTGGCCTCACGCCGCCCTATTTCGTGGTCCTGAGCACGATCGAACCGCGCAAGAACCATCTGCTCCTCCTCAACCTCTGGCGACGGATGATCGAGACGCTCGGTCCGGACGCCACGCCTCAGCTGGCGATCATCGGACGGCGCGGCTGGGAGAATGAAAATGTCGTCGACATGCTCGAACGCTGCGACAGCATTCGCGGCCATGTCCATGAAC
>JAIYAJ010000204.1 GCA_027489105.1 Zymomonas sp.
CGCTGGTGGCCAAGGAGATCACCCAGGGCCTCGTCACCGTGGAGGGCGCCCGCGCTTATGGCGTCGTCATCGCAGGGGACGGTTCGATCGACATGGCCGGCACCACCGCGCTGCGCGACCGGATGCGGTCGGAGCGTGGCCCGACGACGGTGTTCAATTTCGGTCCGGGCATCGACGCCCTGCGCGCCGGCTGCGAGGCGGAAACGGGCCTGCCCGCGCCGATCCAGCCGACCTGGCCCCATCTCGAAGCTGCGGAGTAGATCGTGGACAATACAGGTGCTTTGAAGGACATCCGCGTGGTGGAGCTGGGCCAGCTCCTCGCCGGGCCCTTCTGCGGACAGCTGCTCGGCGACATGGGAGCCGACATCATCAAGGTCGAGCCGCCGGGCGCGGGCGATCCGATGCGGCAGTGGGGCCAGGGCGACCGCAAGGTCAACTGGGAAGTCATCGCCCGTAACAAGCGGTCGGTGACCGCCAATCTGCGCGTGCCCGAGGGCCAGAAGCTGGTCCGCGAGCTGATCCGCCACGCCGATGTGGTGGTCGAGAATTTCAAGCCCGGCACGCTGGAGAAATGGGGTCTCGGCCCCGACGTGCTGCTCGCCGAACAGCCCGGCCTGATCATCGCCCGCATGTCGGGCTATGGCCAGACCGGCCCCTATGCCGACCGCGCCGGCTTCGGCGGGATCGGCGAGGCGATGGGCGGCTGGCGCTATGTCGTCGGTGAGCCCGATCGGCCGCCGAGCCGCATGGGCATCTCGATCGGCGACACGCTGACCGCGACCTATGGCTGCATGGGCGTACTCGCCGCGCTCCATTCGCGCGAGCGCACCGGCCAGGGCCAGGTGATCGACGCCGCACTCTACGAGTCGGTGCTGCAGGTCATGGAAAGCCTCGTTCCCGAATATGATCTGATGGGGATCATCCGCGAACGCTCGGGCTCGATCCTGCCGGGCATCGCGCCGTCCAACGTCTATCGCTGCAGCGACGGCGAGTTCATGATCGGCGCGAACAAGGACGAGATCTTCAAGGGCGTCGCCATCGCCATGGGCCGCGCCGAACTGGGCGAGGACGAGCGTTATGCGACGCATATCGCGCGCGGCATCAACCAGACCGAGCTCGACAATCTGATCGACGACTGGACGCAGACGCTGACCGTCGACGAACTGGAGGACATCACGACGCGCTATTCGATCCCGGCAGGCCGGGTCTATCGCGCGCCGGAGATGCTCGCAGACCCGCACTTCCAGGCGCGTGAGGCGATCATCGAGGTCGAGACCGAGAAGTTCGGCAAGCTCAAGATGCAGAACGCCTTCCCCAAACTGTCGAAGACCCCGAGCGGCGTCCGCCGCGCGGCGCCGTCGGCACCGGGCCAGCACAATGCCGAAATCTACGGCGAGTTGCTGGGCCTCGACGAGGCGAAGCTGGCAGAGCTCAAGGAAGCAGGAATCCTCTGATGATGGGACGCCCGGAAAAGGATCTTTCGGAAAATTATTCGGGAGCCTTTGACGGGCATCTCCGCCCGGGCCGCAAGGCGGCCCTGATCATCATCGATTTCGTCGTCGCCTATCTGGAGGAGGGCTCGCCGCTCTATGCGGGCGTCGAGCCCGCCCTGCACAGCTGCGAACGGCTGGCCGCCGCCGCGCGCGCGGCCGGTGTTCCGGTCATCTTCACCAATGTCGAATATCAGCCGGGCGGTGCCGATGGCGGGGTCTTCTACCGAAAGGTGCCCGCGCTCAAGGTGTTCGAGCGCGGCAACCCGCTCGCGCGCTTCCCCGACAGTCTCAAGCCCGAGGGTGACGACCTGCTGATCACCAAGCGCTATGCGTCATCTTTCTTCGGCACCCATCTGGCGGCGACGCTGTCCGCCAACGGGATCGACACGCTGCTGATCACCGGGGTCTCCACCTCGGGCTGCGTCCGCGCAACCGCGCTCGACGCCTGCCAGCACGGCTTCATCCCGATCGTGATCCGCGACGCCTGCGGCGACCGCCACTCCGGGCCGCATGACGCCAATCTGTTCGACCTCCAGGCCAAATATGCCGAGGTGGTCGGCGAGAGCGAAGCGCTGAGCATCATCGCGGACATGCGCGACCGCTGAGGAGAGCGGCGATCATAGTCGTCGAATCTGGTAACAGGCGACCCCTCCCCCACACTTCGTCATTCCCGCGAAGGCGGAAATCTATAGCCTCCGACGCCCGAACCTCTTGCGCCTCAGAGGATATGGATCCCCGCCTGCGCGGGGATGACGGGACATCAGATTCAGCACTTCAATATCGCCGTCCATGGGCACGGCTTGCCCGCACCGGTCCTTCCGCCTCTATCTGGGGCATGGCCCTTTCCGCCGCCTTCCTCCGCTTTCGCGCTTATGGGAGCAGCCTGATGACGCGGCCGCGCGCCTCGGAGCCCGCTCCGCATCCCAGGCCCGCCCTGCGAACATTACCGGCAATTCATGATCCGGGCACATCCCCGACAGGTGCCGGGGCCCAGAAGGAGCGGGCACACCGGTTCGCTCCTTCCCGGTTGCACCGAAGCGCGGCGTCCGGCCCTCCCCCCCCTCGGCCGGACGCCGCGCACCCCTTTCATGACGTGATCCCTTTTCGGTAACCCCCGCCTGGTGGGGGTGAACTTCGCTTCCGATCCCGCTATGAAAAGTGCCTAAAGGACCAAGGGCCAGACCGGACGACGGGAGAGAGCAAGATGGCGATCACAGTGAAGGTCAACGGCAAGGAGCGCAGCTATGCGGGCGATCCGGAGATGCCGCTGCTCTGGTATCTGCGCGACGAAATCGGCCTTCCCGGCACCAAGTTCGGCTGCGGCAAGGCGCTTTGCGGCGCCTGCACCGTGCATCTAGACGGCAATGCCGTCCGCTCCTGCCAGACCCCGATGTCGGCCGCCGAAGGCTTTGCGGTGACGACGATCGAAGGTCTTTCGGACAGCGGCGATCATCCGGTGCAAAAGGCCTGGCGTGAGATCGGCGTGGCCCAGTGCGGCTATTGCCAGCCCGGTCAGATCATGCAGGCGGCCGCCCTGCTTAAGATGACGCCGAAGCCCAGCGATGCCGACATCGACAGCGCCCTGTCGGGCAATATCTGCCGCTGCGGCACCTATGATCGCATCCGCGCCGCCATCAAACGGGCGGCGTCGCAGGAGGCCGGCCGATGAACGCGCCCCTCCACCCCGAAAGCCCCGTCGAACTCTTCGTCCCCTCTCCCGAACTGAGCCGCCGGATGCTGCTCGGCGGCAGTGCGGGCCTGGTTCTCGCTCTGTCGCTTCCCGGCGCGGCCTCGGCGGCGGACGAGCCAAAATATGGCGCGGATTCGCAGCCCGGCGGCGCGCCGGACGATCCCCGCCTTTTCGTGCAGCTGGCACCCGATGGCGGCGTCACCATCATCTGCCATCGCGCGGAGATGGGCCAGGGCATCCGCAGCAGCATGGGGATGATCATCCTCGACGAGATGGGCGCCGACTGGAACCGCCTGTCGATCCGCCAGGCCGAGGGCGACGAGGCGCGCTACGGCAACCAGAACACCGACGGATCGCGCAGCATCCGCCACTGGCTGGCGCCTTTGCGCCGCTGTGGTGCGGCGATGCGGATGATGCTCGTTCAGGCGGCCTCAGCGCGTCTCGGCGTGCCGGTCGCCGAACTCGAGGCTCGCGACCACAAGGTGGTCCATGCCCGCAGCGGCCGATCTGTTCCCTTCGGCGATCTGGCTACCGACGCCGCGAAGCTGTCGGTTCCCCCGCGCGACATCCTGCGGCTGAAGGATGCGTCCGCACTGACCATGGTCGGCAAGGATCGCGTCTTCGCGCATGACGGGCAGGCGATGACCACCGGCACCGCCACTTATGGCATCGACGCGACCATGCCCGGCATGTTGTTCGCTGCGGTCGCCCGGCCGCCGGTGATGGGATCGAAGGTCGCGTCTTTCGATGCGACGGCGGCGCGCGCGGTTGCGGGCGTGGTCGACGTGATCGAACTGCCCGCACCCGCAGGCCCGCCGATGTTCCAGCCACTGGGCGGCATCGCCGTCATCGCGAAGAACAGCTGGGCGGCGATGAAGGGACGCGACGCGCTGACAATCGACTGGGCCGCGTCGCCGCACGACAGCTATGATTCGCGCGCCTATCGCGATCTGTCGCTTGCCAATGCGCGCAAGCCGGGCCAGCCGGTGCGCAGCGAAGGCGATGTCGATGCCGCGCTGGGCAAGGCGAAGAAGCGCGTCATCGCCGAATATTATCTGCCCCACATCGCCCATGCGACGATGGAGCCACCGGCGGCTGTCGTCCGCTGCGACGGCGAGAGCTGCGAGGCGCTCGCCTGCGTCCAGGACCCGAGCGGCACGCGCGACACGCTCGCCGCGATGCTGAAGCTCGACAAGGCGAAGGTGGTCGTCCGCCAGACCTTCCTCGGCGGTGGCTTCGGCCGCAAGTCGAAGCCCGATTTCGTGGTCGAGGCGGCGATGCTCAGCCGGGCGATGAAGGGCACGCCGATCAAGATCGTGTGGAGCCGCGAGGACGACATCCGCCACGATTATTACCACACGGTCGCGGTCCAGCGGCTCGAGGCGGCGATGGACGGCGAGCTGCCGACCGCCTGGCTGCACCGCGTCGTATCGCCCTCGATCATTTCGATCTTCGCCGATGGCATCGACCGCGAGCAGGGGCTGGAAACCGGCCTGGGGCTGCTGAGCATGCCCTTCGCCATTCCCAATGTCCGCATCGAGACCGGCGAGGCGCTGGCGCACACCCGGATCGGCTGGTTCCGGTCGGTGGCGAACATCCCCCACGCCTTCGCCATTCAATGCTTCGCCGCCGAACTCGCTGAAGCTGCCGGGCAGGATCCAAAGGACTATCTGCTGCGGCTGCTCGGCCCGGATCGCCAGATCGATCCGCGCTCGATCAAGGACGCCAATTATGGCGAGGATCCCGCGCTCTATCCGATCGACACCGGGCGCCTGCGCCGCGTCGTCGAAGTGGCGGCCAAGGGCGTCGGCTGGAACGGCAAGCGGCCCAAGGGCTGGGGCTATGGCATCGCCTGTCACCGCAGCTTCGTGAGCTACACCGCCTGCGCTTTCGCCGTTTCCGTGACCGACGGGCAGCTGACCATTCACAAGGCCGACATCGCGATCGACTGCGGCGCGCAGGTCAATCCGGACCGCATCCGTGCGCAGATGGAAGGATCGGTGATGATGGGGCTGAGCCTCGCGCTCACGGGAGAGATCAGCTTCGCCAAGGGTGCCGTCCAGCAGGGGAGCTTCGACGACTATCCGGTGCTGCGCATCGACGCCGCGCCGCGCAAGCTCGACGTCCATCTGGTGGGCGGTGGGTTCGACGTGCCGCCGAGCGGAGTCGGCGAGCCAGGGGTGCCCCCGGTCGCCCCCGCGCTGTGCAACGCGATTCACGCCGCCACAGGTCGCCGCATCCGCGTGCTCCCGATCGGCGACCAGCTCACGGGTCCCGTTCAGAAGCTCTGACGGGCGATCTGTTCAGCGCCAGCGGACCAGCCCCTTGTCGAGCACGGCTACGTCGCGGGCGCGAACGCGGAAGCGCGCCTCGCGATCACCGCTGCGCCAGACCTCGGTGACCAGCGTGTCACCGGGGAAGACCGGCGCCGAGAAACGGACGTCCAGCCGGGCAAGGCGCTCGCCTGCTCCATCGAGCAGCATCGTCGAGAGGGCGCGCGCAGCTATGCCATAGCTGCAAAGCCCGTGCAGGATCGGCCGGTCGAAGCCCGCACGTCTGGCGGCATCGGGATCGATGTGCAGCGGGTTGAGATCTCCCGACAAGCGATAGATCGCCGCGAGATCGGGCCGCGTCGGAAGCGCGAGACTGTCGTCGGGCGACGTTGCCGGCAATTCGGCGGGCAGGTCGAGCGATCCGAAGGAGACGCCCCCGCCGCCGTCTCCCCGCGCGAAGAGGGTGAAGCGCAGCGTCGCGAGGGGCTGGCCGTCCTGAGCATCGGACAGATGTCGCGCCAGCTGGATCAGCGCACCCCGGCCCGCGCCCCGATCGACGATCGCCTCGACCTCGGAGCGCGCCGCAACGCGCCCCGTCGGCGGCAGCGGCCGGTGCCATTCGACGCTTTGCGCCGCATGCAGCACCTGGCTCCAGTCGAGCTCGCCATGGCGTTCGCCGCGCAGGAAATTCTCGGCGCCGAGCGTGACCGCCAAGGTCGGAAAGGCCCGAAGCCGGGCTTCATAGACGAAATCGAGATCGCGGCCGTCGGGGGTGATGCCGATGCCGAGCGCATAGAGGATGGTGCGCTGCGCGTCATAGACATCGGTTGTCGGCTCCGCCCCCCAGCCTCTTATCCTGTCGATATCCACCGCGCCCTGCTCCTTTTGCGGCCAGCCGATGCCGCTTCGCCGGTCGGGCATAGCGATTGAGATCGGTGATCGGAACCGCCATAGCGGCGGCGAAGGCACGGGAGATCGACGGCGATGACGGCAACGGGACGGCTGGCAGGGCGCATCGCCCTGGTGACGGGCGCGGGTTCGGGTATCGGCCTCGGCATAGGGCGCCGTTTCGCAGCGGAAGGCGCGACCGTGCTGTTCACCGACATCGATGGCGACAAGGCGCAGGCCGCCGCAGCCGAGGCCGGCGGCCACGCCGCGACGCTGGACGTCACCAGCGAAGCCAGCTGGGCCGGGGCCGCAGCGCTGGTCGAGCAGAGCCTCGGCGGCCTCCACATTCTCGTCAACAATGCCGGTATCTGCGTGCCCGGATCGGTCGAGGACACCGACTTCGCCGCCTGGCGCCGCAGCCATGCGATCAACCTCGATGGCGTCTTCCTCGGCTGCCACAGCCTGTTGCCGCTAATGGCGAAGACGACCGTAGCCAGCGGGCTTGGCGGCGCGATCCTCAACATATCCTCGGTGTCCGCGATGGTCGCCTCGGCCAATTTCGCGAGCTATAATTCGTCCAAGGCGGCGGTCCGCCACCTGACCAAGTCGATCGCGCTCCATTGCGCGAAACAGCGCTACGCCGTTCGCTGCAACTCGATCCATCCGACCTTCATCGACACACCGCTGATCGACACGCTGGCCAAGGGCGCCGACCATGCGGCGATGATCGAGAAACTGGCCCGCCAGGTCCCGATCGGCCGCGTCGGCGACACCGACGACGTTGCCTGGGCGGCGGTCTATCTCTGCTCGGACGAGGCCAAATTCGTGACCGGGGCAGAGTTGCTGATCGATGGCGGGCTGGCGGCCCAGTAAGCGCGCCGGCCGCTACGCCGTCTCGGCGAACAGCCGCTCGGCCGCTTCACGCAAACCGCGTGCATGGCCGAGGGCGCCCAGCCGGGCGACGCGCTCGGCATCGGGAACCTCGACACTGAAGGCGCAATCGGCAGGCATCGCCCGGACGAGCGACACGAGGTCGATCTCCCCTTCATCCGGCACCAGCCGCCGATCGCGGGCCTCGCGCAGCCGCCCGGCGGGGTCCGCCGGCGCGGCAAGCGGGGCGTCGCACAGCTGGAGGAGGCGAAGCGGGGTACCGCATGACGCCGCAACGTCGGCCGCACATCCACCCGATCGGGTCAGATGGAGCGCGTCGACGACCAGCGAGACATTGGCTTCGCCGGCCTGCGCCCGCAGCGCGACCGCCTCGCCCAGTGAACGCATTTGGGTGGACGGCGCGAACTCCAGCCCGACCTCGATCTTGTAGCCACCCGCCAGCCGAGCGAGCGCGCCTATCCGGTCGGCGGCCCGAGCCATGTCCTCGTCCACGACGCAAACGGTCAGCAGCCGCGCACCGATCGCGGCGCCTGCCGCGAGCATCGGTTCGCACGCTGCGATATCGCTGTTGCGGCCGATCATGAGCACCTCGATCTCGGAGATGAGGACACCCTCGCCAGCGGCGATCCGCCCCAGTTCGACGGCCATGGCTGGCCCATCGACGAGGGCGGGCGACAGCAGGCGCGGACGGGCTGCATCCCCGCCGAAAACACGCAGGCAGGCGCGGGAATAGCCCGCCCCCGCCGCCGTGCGCACGAAGACGTCGGGCGTCAGTTGCGGCAAGGACAGCGGAGCGAGCGACAGGCGGGAGATCATGCCCCCCTCCTGCCAGCCCGCCCCATAGCTGTCACGCTGCCGTTCAGGGCGATGCCGGGCCTGCCGCATTGCCTGCGGGCAGGATGCGGTTCAGAACGGTGTAGCCCTGACGCTTCCCGACACTGTTCTGGAAGACCGCCGTCGGCACGTCGACGGTGACAGCGAGCCGTATGAAGCAGATGCACGAAAGACATCGACCGTGGCGGCGCAGCGCAAGACAAGAATGAACACGACGAATACTCTCCCCGTCCGCCCCAACCGGAACGGCCCCGGGGGCCGCCAACAGCCCCAACTGCATGCAATATCACGGTCCAATCATCCGAAATTGCTCGATTTTCGTTACGGAACCTTATGATGGGCGCTTCTCCGACATCCGCGCCTTTCGGTATGTTTGCGTATATCGACGCTGGCCCCCGGCCGCCAATTTCCGCACGCTCGAAGATGTGAGGGGTGCGATGTACAACGATGTCCAGCTGACGACGCTGCCGGGGGAAAGCTTCGACCGGACGATGCCCGACAGCTGCGAAAGCTGCGAGGTTCGCAAGACCGCGATCTGCTGCTCGCTCGACAGCGCCGGCCTGGCCGCACTCGGCCGGCTCGGCCGCAAGATGCGGCTGAGCGCGGGCCAGACGCTGGTCTGGGAGGGCGATGAATCGGTCGTCGTCGGCAATGTCCTGTCGGGTATGCTCAAGCTGTCGACGGTCACCGGCGACGGCCGCGAGCAGATCGTCGGCATCGTCTACCCTTCGGACTTCATCGGTCGTCCGTTCGGCAAGGACAGCCACCACAGCGTCACGGCCCTGACCGACGCCTCGCTCTGTGTCTTCGGTCGAGGGACCTTCGATCGCTTCGCCCGCGAACATGAGGCGGTAGGCCACGCGCTGCTTCAGCGCACCCTGAACGAACTGGACCGCGCCCGGCACTGGATGCTGCTGCTCGGCCGCAAATCGGCCTGCGAGCGCGTCGCCAGCCTGATCCTGGAGATGGCCGAGCGCATGGGCGGCGGACGCGATCTGGTGCTACCGCTCTCGCGCCAGCAAATGGCCGACGTGCTGGGCCTGACGATCGAGACGGTCAGCCGCTCGCTCACCAAGCTCAAGCAGGCGGGCATCATCGGCCTGCCCGGCCCCCGGCTGCTGTCGATCGCCCACCCCGAAAAGCTCGAGCGCATCGCCACCGGCTGACAGTTGATCTCCGTCAACGACCCGGCGCCGCGCCGGGCTGATGGAGGCCAGGATCGCTCAAGAGGACCTATATGATCGCTCTGCTGTTCCGGAGCGGAGGGTGGCTGCTCGCCCTTCTGCTCGCCATCATCGCGGCTGCCGAGGCCGAAGATTCCGCCTTCGCCGTGCAGATGGGCATCGTCGCCCTCGCCGCGCTGGCAACGCTGTGGATCACGCTGTCGCGCACCGATTTCGACGTGCTGCCCGGCCGCAAGGCCGCGCCGGTGGAGACCGGCTATTATGACGACGTGATCCGCTGGGGCACGATCGCGACACTCTTCTGGGGCGTCGCCGGTTTTGCCGTCGGTCTCTACATCGCGCTGCAGCTGGCCTTTCCGATGCTCAACCTGGGGCTCGAATATACGAGCTTCGGGCGGCTGCGCCCGCTGCATACCTCCGCCGTCATCTTCGCCTTCGGCGGCAATGCGCTGATCGCGACCAGCTTCTGGGTGGTGCAGCGCACCTGTCGCGCGCGGCTCGCCTTCCCGGCGCTCGCCCGCTTCGTCTTCTGGGGCTATCAGCTGTTCATCGTGCTGGCGGCGACCGGCTATCTGCTCGGCATCACCGAGGGCCGCGAATATGCCGAGCCGGAATGGTATGTCGACATCTGGCTGACGATCGTCTGGGTCAG
>JAIYAJ010000366.1 GCA_027489105.1 Zymomonas sp.
AGCATCACCTTCGACGATGCGCCGCCGCTGGCCTTCTCGATCGAGATCAGGCGCGAGCGGGGCGAGAGCTATTCGGCGCTGGCAGGCTTCTTCAAATCCTACGAACTCGCCATCGTGGCAGCGGACGAGCGCGATATCGTCCGCCTCAGGACCGACATCTGGCAGGAGGATGTCCGGCTCTACCGGCTGACCGTGGGCCGCGAGAAGGCGCGGGCGCTGCTCACCGCCTATGCGCGCGAGATGAACGCGCTGGCGAACGCGCCGCGCTGGTACGACACCTTCGGCGCCAACTGCACCACGGTGGCCTTCCGGCTGGCGCGCGAGCTCTGGCCCGGCCTGCCCTTCGACTGGCGCATCCTGCTGCCCGGCAAGGGCCCGGACTATGCCTGGGAGATCGGGGCGCTGCGGCAGGATGTGCCGCTCGACGAACTCAAGCGGCAGGCCGCGATCTCGCAGAAGGCGCGGGCGCTCCCGCCGGGCGCCGACTTTTCGGCCGGCATTCGCGAGGGCGTGCCGGGGCCGCGCTGAGCCCAGCTTTACGCATAAACACGGATGGCCAAAGGATGGCTTCTGTTCTCACGTGAAATCTCGGTAGATTGGCGCAGGCGGGCGCGAGACGCCCTGACAGGGGACCGAAATCCATGAAACGGCATACTCTCTTCGGCCTTCTGGCCGCCGCGGCGCTGGCCGTGCTGCCCGCCGCGAGCCAGGCCCAGCAGCAGAAGCTCAAGGTGGGCTTCATCTATGTCGGCCCGGTGGGCGATTTCGGCTGGAGCTACCAGCACGAGCAGGGGCGGAAAGCGATCGAGGCCGCCTTCCCCGGCCGGGTGGAGACCACCTTCATCGAGAGCGTGCCCGAGCCGACCTCGGACCGCGTGATCGAGCAGCTCGCCCGCACCGGGCACCAGCTGATCTTCACCACCTCCTTCGGCTACATGGAGCCGACGCTGCGGGTTGCGGCGCGCTTTCCGAACGTGAAGTTCGAGCACGCCACCGGCTTCAAGCGCGCGCCGAATGTCGCGACCTATTCGGCCAAGTTCCATGAAGGCCGCTACATCGCCGGGCAGATCGCCGGCAGGATGACCAAGTCGAACCTGATCGGCTATGTCGGCGCCTTCCCGATCCCCGAGGTGATCGCCGGCATCAACGCCTTCTATCTCGGCGCGAAATCGGTGAACCCGAATGTCGAGATCAAGACGGTGTGGGTGTCGTCCTGGTTCGACCCGCCGAAGGAGGCGGACGCGGCCAAGGTGCTGCTCGACCAGGGCGTGGACGTCTTGACCCAGCACACGGACAGCCCGGCCCCGCTGCAGCAGGCGGCGGCGCGCGGCAAGTTCGCCTTCGGCCAGGCCTCGGACATGACGCAGTTCGCGCCGAACAACATCCTGACCTCGATCATCGACGACTGGAACCCCTACTATGTCGAGCGCGTGAAGGCGGCGCTGGACGGCACCTGGGCCTCGCAGGACGTGTTCGACGGGCTCGCCAAGGGCAAGGTGAAGATGGGTCCCTACGTCAACATGCCTGCCGACGTGAAGGCGATGGCCGAGGCGACGGAAGCCGCCATCAAGGCCGGCACGCTCGATCCGTTCAAGTGCCCGGTCGTCAACCAGGCCGGCCAGACGGTGGAGTGCAAGGGCGACGGCAAGCTCTCGAACGAGCAGGTCTTCGGCATGAACTTCTTCGTGCAGGGCATCAAGGACCAGTTGCCGAAGTGACAGGCCAAGCCGGTCGTCCCGACAGGCCGAAACGCAAAAGGCCCCGCCAGCGCAAGCCGGCGGGGCCTTCCTCATTCAGGGGCGCGGGGCCTCAGCGCGACTTCTTGTAGAGCTTGGTGGCGATCTCCAGCATTTCCTCGGGCGCGTAGTTCGGCGCGAAGGCCGAGGCGTTGGCGGCCATGTCGGGGATCTGCCCGCCATCGGGCGCGCCTTCCACCACCTCGAGCTCGCCCGGCGGATCGCCCGGAAGCGCCATCTCGCCGTTGCCCCAGATCTCGGACATCGCCGTGTAGTCCTCGGGGCTGTTGGTGTAGAGGATGCGGTGCTTGCCCTCGACCAGATATTTCTGGCACTCGGGGATGCGGTCGAGGTTGATGTTCGGCACGGGCAGCATCTTGGCGATGTCGACGCCGGTCAGCTTCTTGATCACCAGCGCATAGGCATGGGCGTGGACCGAGCCGCGCACCAGCAGATAGCCGCAGACCTCGCGGCCCGTGGCGTCCGTCAGCGTCTCGTAGACGCGCAGCTTGTGCAGCCGCGCGCCGCATTCGAGATGGAAGTTGAACAGCATGTCCATGATGACGTTGCCGGTCGACGTCACGAAGCCGCCATTCCACGGAATGCCCTCGCTGTTCATCGGCGCGCCGCCGCCGCCTCCGGCGAAGAAGGACGAGGCGAGGCGCACATCCGCCATGTCGGCGAAGGGCGCGTCCGAGATGTCGCCGCCCTCGTCATCGGCGTCAGGCCCGTTGTTCAGCAGCGCCACGCCGTTGGTGACGAGCTCGACATGGCCGATCTCCTCGGCCGTGATGCTGGCCACGATGTCGTAGATCGCGCGCATCTTGGCCTTGGAGCGGAAGTTGAAGCTCTGGAACATGTAGTTGTTGAGGGTGGACATCTCGCCATACTTGCCGCCCAGAAGCTCCTGAAGCGCCGCGCCGGCGTTCGGGTCGGCCTTGGTCGGCATGGGCAGGTCGGTCAGCAGCTTGTCGATGCGCAGGAACATGGGGGCCTCGCGGGCTTTGGGGCCACATGCGCCCATGTCGGGCAGCAGAGGCCGGCAAGGCGGGGGCCCGGGTTCGTCGGACAGTCCGTCCGAGGAACAACGTGGCGCGGAGGGGAGCGTTCCGTGTGGGGGAGAGGGGTGAGGGGGAGAAATTTTTTGGGGGGCGTCGGGGCGAGCTGGTGCGAGGAACGCATTGTAGGTTCTATGCGGCCGCCCGGATCGCGGCCGTATCCAGACGCTCCACTCTTGGATGTTGCTGGTCGGATAACCTCAATTGAAAGCAGGTTGATCTCGACAATGGCTTACGATTCCCTTCCAGTTGTTCCAGGTCGATGTCCTTTTCGTCAAACCGGCATTCCCTAGCCATTCTGCTTCTAAGTTCTCGGGAGCCGTTATTGAAAGGTCAGTTAGAAGTAGTCTTCGGCAAAGTCGGATCAAAGCTTACAACGGCATCCAGTTCGAGCTTTATCTCTTTCGGCCGCCCTTTAAGGATGTAGGTGCATCCGAGACGGGCTGCCTCTTCGGAGACCGCCGCGTCGCGATGGACGGAGTAGATTACAACTTGCCGGTTACGGTAGCCCCTATCCCGCGCATAGAAAGCTACATAGAGGCCTGGAAAGCGACCATATACTTCGCCTTTTGCAAGAGCTGTGTTAGCTAAAGGATCCATTATCGGGATATTGAGATCCACGATTACCGCTCTATAAATCTCCTTTTCCAAGACGGCGACAGCATCGTTCGCGTTCGACGCGGTCAGTGTGTTCAGGCCACGGCTGCTCAAATAATCAACCATCCAACTCATATTGTGGAGCTCGTCGTCGATCAGGACGACTGTTTTCGATTCTGTCGTTTTTGCCATCTAGGTCTTAATCCCCTGTCGGAAGCTTGATTATAAACAGCACCTTGCCTTGCGCTCCTGCTTCCACGTACAGACTGCCCCCTTCGCCCTCGATAATTTTCTTACAAATATACATTCCCAGCCCGCTTCCGGACGCCACTATTTTTTTTGCATTCTTACCCCGGAAACCCAGGGTTCCAATCTGAACGAGATCATCCTGATCGACGGGGTATTCAGAAAATCCTTTAATTTCTATTAGTGCCATCCGAGTTGAACGCTGAATGCGCTGATTGATTTCGACAGCCATGCCTCGTTTGCCATACTTGATAAAGTTATCGAAGATATTCATGAGGACCTGGCGAATAAGCTCGGGATGACCTTTGATCGTGTTTTGTGTCGCCCGATCAAGCAGGTTGATCTCTATATTCTTTGATCTACCATCCTCCTGAAAGAACATCGCAGATTCGATTATGACTTGGGGAAGAACAATCTTGCGCTGGTCATGATCCGCTACACCACCGCTTCCCTGTGCCAAAAAAGCGAGGTTCCTGATCAGTGTGATGCACTGTTCCAATTGCGCGCGTGCTGCGTTCAGCCTCTGTAGCCGTCGATCTTCGCCTTCGATAACGCCGGCTGCTAGGTTATCGAGTGTTCCAGCAACACCGTTCAGTGGATTAACCACCTGATGAACGAAGTTAGCCAAAAGAGTAAGATCGAGGTTGTTGGACCTAGATATTTCCTGATTCAAGGAACTGCCCCTTTAACAACGGCTGGATAACTTTATTGATTCTTTAGCTATCTCAACGATTTCAACATCGGACCATGTTGCAATCTCAATAAAGGCCTTTTCTCTTGCCCCATCGATTACAAACCGTGGGCTTTCAAAAAGGAGTAAGACTTCGCCATGGCTGCAGCTAACGTTGATCGATGCCGAGCCTGTAAGGTGCCTAGCCATGGTGAGAAGTGCCCTCATACCCGCATCATCCCAACCAGCCCAGGGGCCGCTCCAAGAAAGCCATTTGTAGCTTGGCGCGTTGTTTCCGCTTTCACGGATCATACGCCCATAGGCCCGAATTTGAGAGTAGCGTAACGAAATGAGTTCGGAGAGCGCTGCACTCGCCTCCAAAGCCACGTCATTTGACACGCCAAGTTCTCGCGCAACATAGGATGACTGAGCAAGCTTCATTGATTCAAACGTTAGCGACTGAAGGCTCAATTCAGCCCCGACTGACTTGCCGAGCAATCCGTACTTCGTTGCGACCTGCGGATAACTTTTAAGAATGCCCTCAAGTTCATACCCTCGCCAGACACGAACAGTCACGGATTTCTTATGGCAGTTCCAACTCGCTATCTCATTCTCGCACGCTGGAGATGGGTTACTGTTTGTCACCAAGAGCAGGAAGTCCGCTCCTCGGCTCTCTGCATATGCGATCTTCTGCCAAACGGTGGGCCAGTCGATCGAAATCGAGTATCTTTTGCATTCAACGTACCATTTCTGGCGTTGGTAGTATTTGCTGAAGTCTAAAGACATGAACTCGCCTTCAATATCTCTTCCTCCGTCAGCCCCTGGAGTACGCCAGATCAAATTCCTCAGTCCTGCGGCTTGCAAAAGATCGAAGACTAAGTTTTCAAACTGGTCTGGGGCGAGAGCGAGAAAATCCATATGAAGCCATCTATGAATTCGGTTAGGATAAGGCGGTATTAGCGAGTGGGGCCGCTTGGCGAGACCGTTTAGCCGCTGTGATAAGGTGGATCAGGTTGGCCTCTACGCCTCTAGTGTCTCAGTGGTTAGCGCCATATCATAGACGTCGCGGTTGTTCTACTGTTGGACGTTGTCCGTTGTAATGGTATATTCATGTGTTAACTTTGCCGGGGGCGTCATTGAGAGTCACAGAGGCTTTGAGGAGGAGGCACTCGTATTGAGGTTGGTGACTTTACTCCGCTGACTTAATCCAGATTGAAGTTCGTTATGGCCGTATCGAAAGGACCGGAACATTAAGCGCAACCGGTTCAACCATGTGACGTCGAATTGCCCTGATTTGTATAGACGAATTTGCATCCGGTTTCAGTCCAACTACCCGGAGTTGGCGCGTGGCCGCCTTGGGGGCGCAAAGCTGCCCTTGGTGTCACACGGGGATTCAGCTGAGCCCATCGGCCCCACCAAAACCTCACCTAAAAAACACCACCGTCACCAGCACAAAGGTCGGGATCAGGATCGCGCCTGACCAGAGCATGTAGCCGAAGAAGCTCGGCATCTTCACGCCCATGTCTTTCGCGATGGCGTAGACCATGAAGTTGGGCGCGTTGCCGATATAGGTGTTGGCGCCCATGTAGACCGCGCCCGTCGAGATCGCGGCCAGCGTGATGGCGAGGCTGGTCATCAGCTCCTGCGGATTGCCGCCGGCCAGCTCGAAGAAGACGAGATAGGTCGGCGCGTTGTCCAGGAAGGACGAGAGCGCGCCCGTCAGCCAGAAATACATCACGTTGTTGGGGCTGCCATCGGCGTTCGAGACCAGCGCCACCAGCGGGGCGGCCGCGCCCGAGCGGCCGGCGCCGAGGATGGCGAGGACCGGCACGATGCAGATGAAGATGCCGGCGAAGAGCTTGGCCACCTCCTTGATCG
>JAIYAJ010000357.1 GCA_027489105.1 Zymomonas sp.
AGAAGGTGAGGTCATAGCCGGGGCGGCGGCCCTGATAATCCGCGACCTTCTCGCCCGATGCGAGCTGGCCGCCCAGGATCTTGCCGAGGTCAGATTTCGTGACCTCGCCTGATACCCCGGCCTCCTCGGCCGAGGCCCCACCCCACTCGCTATAGTCGGCCGCGTTTTCGCCCGCGTAGTAGTCGGCTGAGGCGAAATCGTCCTTGCCGTAGTAGCCGGCGGCGCCGCCTGCAGAGCCGATGGATGCGATGGAATGCATGGCTTAGATCCCCATCCCATCGTCGCCCTGGCCGAAGTCTTGTCGCATCTCCTTGAGGGTCTGATCCTCGACCTCCGCAGGCCGCGGCGCCGTCATGTCGTCATGCCGGCTCGCGATCGCCTGCTCGCGCTCCTGGTCACTGATCCTGCCAAGCTCGGCATTGCTGTCGCCGTCGCTCTTCACCGGCTCCTCGCGCGGTGCAGAAGGATCCAACCTTTCCGCCGCTTCCCGGTTGACAGGGGTCTGTTCGGTCGCTTCTTCCGATGGCTGGGAAAGGATCCCTGCAGCAAGCGCTGCCGCGGAGTTGGTCGTAGTGCCGACCTCCTCCACCAACTCGGGCGTGCCGTCACGCCCGCCGCCTTCCTCGCCGTCAGCACCACCCCCACTTCTTCCGCGACCACTTGCTGCCGGCGGAGCCGGCGGACGCTTCACGAAGCCGGGGGCGATGGTGGGGTAATTTTCCCATTGAAGCTGGATGCGCGCAGCGGGAAATCCGTCGGGGAATTTCACGAAGCCGTGCATCGATGGAAGGTTCGTGATGTCGTCGGGGATGACGAGCGGTTCGATCTGCTTTCGCGGGGTCAGCGTCGAGGCATCGCGGGTGTTGTTGTAGCCATAGCTATAGGCCTCATCCATCTGCCGAACCTCACGGCTGCCGATATACCGGCTGCACTGTTCAGCGGTCTCGAGATCGGCTGCCGCAAGGATCAGTTTGGTTCGGGCAAGCGACGACAGGTTACGCGCATTTTCCTCCCCGTAGACCGCGACGAGCTTGTCGAACGAGTGGAGCCCGAGGATCATCGCACCGCCGAAGTTTCGAGCCGTCTGCAGGCCACTCTCGATCGCAGGCAAGCGGTGCAAAGCGCCCAGTTCGTCGAACATGAACCAGGTCCGCAGCGAGCGCGTGCGTGGCATTTCCATGAGCGCGTAGATCGCAAGGTTGCTCCAAAGCGTGAGCAGCGCGCGGTTCATCTCCAGGTCTGTGTAATTCGACGTGATGAAGAGGATCGATCCCGGCTTCTTGTCGCGAGTGATCCAGTCCTTGATCGAGAAGGGTTCACCCTCGTCGGGGAGGAAGCGCAGCACCTGCGCATTCGTGTTGAACACGGCGCGGATCGACTCTGCCATTCTGGCAGCCTCCGGGGCCGTCAGCGGATCTGCGATGGTCTTGGCCAGGTACTTGTGAACCGCCTTCAGATCGGCGGTCATCAGGTGCTCTGAGAGCGCGCGGTTGCTGGTCTCTTTCCGCTCGATGAGCTTCATGCACATCTCGATGAAGAGCGTTCGCGCGGCCATGGCCCAGAAGGGCTCGGCCGAACCGCCATCGGAAGGGATCAGGGCCGACGCGGCGGCGGTGAATTCCGAGTAGGTCCGGCAGTCGTTGAAGATGCTCCACGACGGGCAGCGGGCGTCCAGCGGGTTCAGGATCGTGTCGCGATCGGCGTCGTAAAAGGCCTCGACATAGGCTCCCGTCAGGTCGAACACGACGGCGTTGTCCTGGCGGTCCTGCATCTGCTTGATCAGCTTGCGCAACGCGGTGGTTTTACCGGCGCCGGTGGTGCCGATGAGCATGGTGTGGGACTGCTCTAGGCGATGCGGGTAGGGGATGCCGGCGAGCGTGTAGGGATGGTGGATTCCCGCCGCCTTTCGCTCCCCGAACGGCATGCGCAGGACCTGCTGCGGCGAGTTGCCTGGAAAGAGGTTTGCGGCTTCCTTCTCAAATTCGTTCCGGTTGTGCTGGACGATCTCGGCATAGAGCACGTCTTTCGTCACCAACATGGCGCCGCGCTCGTGCCGTTCCTCGAGGATGCTCTTGCCGCGCCGCCGGGAGAAATCGATGTACCAGACCGCCGCTGGGACGGTGACGAAGGTGGCGATAAAGATGCAGCCGATGAAGCCTCGAACCGCCTTGTGCCAGGCCAGCGCGACCTCGGGCACATAGGGGACATATCCCATGTAGGTTTGCCGCACGGAATCGTCCGGCATTTTCAGGTTCACCTCCTTCATCGGATTGAGCGAAACCCAGCCCCAGAGGGTCGACAGGATCCGCATGCAGATGAGCTGGATGTTGTTCTCGTTGAGGGTGATCGAGAGCACGATCGTGTAGGCCAGGGCGAACAGGACCAGCCACATCAGAACGGGCATTTTCGCGCCCGACAACCACATCAGAACTTCATGGCTGAGGAGCTGACTGCCGCGAGTGAAGTTGCCCGAATTGCGCTTTACGTCGCCGCGTGCCGAGTGGTGCTGGACGGTGACTGGGCGGCCGTCACTCCGGATGTCAGCGCGCGCCATGGAAGCGCTCCATCCGCCTGTCGAGTTCCAGGAGAATCGGGTCCCGGAACCCCGGGTGATTTTCCTGGAGGATCGCATCCATGGCGAGCTGCGCGTATTCGCACACGCGCCTCAGCCTCATGTCGCTATCGGTGAGGAGCTTTTGACCGAGCAGGTACTGATCGACTGCGCGGCGGATAACTTCGCCGGTTGAGCAACCGTCTCGACGAGCAACGGCCTCGATCTGGGCCGCCTGATCCGCGTTTAAGCGGGTCGTGCTTGGCTTGGATTTCATTTGGTCAGCCTCCGGGCAAGGGAGGCTGGTGGGGCACTACGGAATGGAATCTTTTAACCGCTAGTCCCTTGGCATGCAACGCCATTCGCGGGAGTGACGTTCACAATGTATGCGCGGCGAATACACGCAACATCTTGTTAAATAGGTATTTTGCAGGTGTATGCGCTGCGAATACAAAAGCGCAGCGCGGCGCATACAGCCAATTGTTTTTATAACTAGCTGTAAAGGTTCACAAAACCCTGCACCTCGGTGCGTAGGGTGTGCTCTCTCACGTCCCAATTTTGGGTAATGCTGAAGTTGCTGCAGACCGATTCCGGTCGTTCGGGATGGAACGCGGATTCCGCGGGGCACCAGTTCGCCGTGAGGCGAAACGGTCCCTGAAAATGCCCTCCGCGCGGTGTCTTTGGCTGCTGAAAACGTCGGCTCATTGGTGGTGATCCAATAGGGGGGTAGGGGGCTTTTCGGTTCGACATGGAAGGGATAAGATCGGCGCGTTCAGAGCCCGATCAGCCTGACCAAAAGGTAACGAAAATGGCGAAGTCACTGGACGCCGAACTGGCCGCGATCGAGGCGGACGAACGCAGACTGGCTGAACGCCGAAAGGCGCTTCAGACGAAGCAGCGCGAGGCCGCGATCGCAGCGGTCGAGAGGGCCGGATTGCTCCGGATGCCGATCGACCGTTTGGAAGCCATGATGAAGGCAGTGAAGAAGCTGGGCTTGGACACCGTAGAGAAGAGGCTGGAGGCTTCAGCCTAGTCGCTTCGGGGTCCAAGTAATGCGACGGCCGCATGCGAGGAAAAGCGTGTGCGGCCGTCATCCATTCCGGCGTTGTGAGGCGCCGGCGAGCGCCCTGGGCGCGATGACGAAGCCGAGCGAGCAGGGCAGAGCAGAGCAGAGCAGTGGACGTGGCTCTGCCGCCTCAACGGTATCAGGCAAAAAAATGGGAAGCGTGGCCGCCAAGCCAGCGCTTCCCATGCTGTCGTTTTTGTCGTGGTCGATGTCAGGCCCAAGCAAGATGGGGCGCACCTTCGAGGGCCTTCACCCGAGCCATTTCCGTCAGGTGGGGAAGGTATCTTTCCAAGTCGGGTTCGTGGGAGATCCGGCGGTAGATACTGGGATCGGAAAGCCGGCGGCGAAGCTCGTCCAGCGGTATCGCCCCGATCGTCTCCGACCCATCAAGGCCGAGCATTTCGAGGATGGCGATCCCGCTTTGGCTCGACACTTCGAGCGCCGGCGCAGTGTCCGTATCCGAGGATAGTCCGAGCCAGATGTCGCGCCCCGCGTCGGAACGCCAGACCCGGATGCGGCGGCCACGAAACTGGGCCTCTTCCAGTACGGTGATGACGGCGGGATAGTGGTCGAAACAGGCGGAGACCGATGCCAGCGAAAGCGGGCAGACGCGTGCGCTGAACGCGAAGGTCGGTTCGATGGGAGACCCGTACTCCGGGAAGCTCAAAGCCATCTGGTGACGGTCGCTCTCGGCGGCCAGCAACCGGCAGAGTTCGCCGAGCTGGTCGATGTTGATAATGGCGGGCGTGACAGTGAGGGGATTGAAGCCGTCGTCGATGCGGAACCTGATGGACATCGCCACCTCCTTTGGTTGAACCGCTTCTCCCTCTCCCTCTCCTCTCTGAAGCCTTTGGGCGCTTCTGATCGTCCCGGTGTTGCCGGCGATGCGCAGCGCCTCGCGAGGCCCGCGAGGGCCGATGCCAGAGGCCGAGCGAGGCGGCGCTAGCGCTAGTCGTCGGGCATGAAAAAGGGCCACGAGGTTTCCCTCGCAGCCCTGAAAAACGGAGGAGCATAGCGCTCCCCCGATGTTTACCTCAGGTACGGCGCTACAGCGGTTGCAACGCCGCCTATGAGCGCCACAATCGCGATGATGCTCGTGATGATAATCATCCACACCCGCATCTGGTCGACGCCTTTGCCGACTACATCGACGCCCTTGTTAACCGCGTCCATGCTCAACTTGATGCCGTCGAGCTTCGCCTCCAGCGCCTTGTTTGCCTGACCGATAGCCACGTCGATGTGCTCCTCGAGCGCTTCCACCACTTTGGCGGCAGTTTCCTCATCGATATTAGCGCTCTTCAGAGCACGAAACAACAGAACCTCCATGATGATCCTCCTTGATCGTCGAAAAGACGGTCCCTCGCGTTGGGTGCGGCGGCGAGGGTCAAGGATCGCGAAGCGACCGCGTCAGCGGCGGTGGGGGCAACGATTTTCCCGCAGGGAAAATGGTGGGGCCCCGCCGTCCTTGATGCTCGTCGCCGCGCCCAACACACTGGGACGACTTTGAGAAAGAGATCCCCACACGCTCTCATGGCGTGGGCCGGGGCTCGATGCCCCGGTTCACGCCTTCTCCCGGCAATGCGTAGCTAGGGGAGGCCCGAAGGGGCCGTACCGGCGCGAGCGAGCCGGATCATACCAGCGCCAGGGCGCGGGCGATGACGGGCTCCTCTGCGCCGTTGACCAACTTGCCGCGGATATGCCCGGTTGCGATCCTGCCGCGCATCGTGGCGAGCGCCTCGGGGGTCGGCTTGATCTTGTAGGCAAAGAGCAACGGTTCGCCCTTGTGGTCGTCGAGAACGATCACCTTCGCCTTGAGCAGGCGGTTGAGCCGTTGCCTTGCGAGCTCGTCGTTGATGAGGTCGCCCACGACGAATTCAAGGCAGTTCGGCAGCTCGTACCCTTCCCCCTTGGACGGCGGGGTATTCGTCGCCAGCCATGTGTCGATTTCGGCCGCGCTCGGTCCGCGATAGTCGGCCAGCGGATCATAGATGTCCGCTCCGCCATGCCCGCGATTGCTGGCCGAG
>JAIYAJ010000081.1 GCA_027489105.1 Zymomonas sp.
ACTACACCTTCTCCTACAGCCCCATTCCGGACGATCAGGGGCGGCCCGGCGGGATCATCTGCGCGAACAGCGACGACACGGCAAAGGTCATCGGCAAGCGCCAGCTCGCGCTGCTGACCGACCTCGCGAACAGAGCGATGGCGGCGGAAAATGGACGCGAGGCTTGCGAAGCCAGTGTCGCCGCACTGGCGGCCGAACCGCGCGACATCCCCTTCGCGCTGCTCTTTCTGGAAGGAAAGGAGCCCGGGACGTTCGACCAGATGGCGTCGCACGGCGTCGCGCCAGGCTCGCCCCTTGCTCCGACGATCTTGCGCGACGGCGACTTCTATGCCGGCCAGCCTCTGCCCGCTTCGCAGCTGTCGGAGCCGGTCGAGATTGAAGGCGTCGCCGGGCTCGCAGGCGACGAGGCGATCGCCGTGTGGGGACGCCTCCCTGACCGTGCGCTGATCATCCCTCTGCCGACGTCGGAACGCCGGGGGTTTCTCGTCGCCGGGATAAGCCCCGTGCGTCAGCTCGACGCCGGTTATCGCGATTTTCTTGGACTGGTCGCCGGCCAGATCGGCACCGCCATCGCCAAAGCCGACGCCTATCAGGCGGAGCGGCAGCGAGCGGAAGCGCTGGCCGAGATCGATCGCGCCAAGACGATCTTCTTCTCCAATGTCAGCCATGAATTCCGCACGCCGCTCACCCTGATGCTGGGGCCGGTCGAGGAACTGCTGAAATCGACCGATGGGGCCGCGCGCGACTTGGCCGCGATGGCGCATCGCAACGGTCTGCGCCTGCTCCGGCTGGTCAATATGCTGCTCGACTTTGCCCGGATCGAAGCGGGGCGCGCCGAAGGTCGTTTCGAGCCGACCGACCTCGCCGGCGTTACCGCCGAACTGGCCAGCAATTTCCGCTCGGCCTCCGAACAGGCGGGTCTGACGCTCGACCTGCGCACCGCTCCGCTGCCGCAGAGCGTCTATGTCGACCTGTCGATGTGGGAGAAGATCATCTTCAACCTGCTGTCCAACGCGTTCAAATATACGCTGGCCGGCGGCATATCGGTCGAGGTCCGCAGTGAAGGCGACGCGGCGGTGGTCGTCGTCGAGGACAGCGGCGTCGGAATAGCAGCCGACGAGATTCCGCGTCTGTTCGACCGCTTTCACCGCATCGAAGGCCAGCCGGGGCGGACGCAGGAAGGGACCGGGATCGGGTTGGCCCTGGTCAAGGAACTGGTCGCCCTGCACGAGGGCACGATTGCCGTCGAAAGCGAACTCGGCCGCGGAACGCGCTTCACCGTGCGACTGCCCACCGGCTCGGCCCATCTGCCGCGCGAGCAGGTGGCGGACGCGCCGACCGCCCGGCCGGCTTCGACCATGGCAGAGGCCTTTGCCGCAGAAGGCCTGCGCTGGTCATCGGCGCCGGCTTCGTTCGCCGATCCGGCATCGCCCTCCGCAGTGGGGATCGACGCGCTGGCCCATATCCTGGTCGCCGACGACAATGCCGACATGCGCGACCATATCGCCAATCTGCTGCGACCGATCGGCTATGAGGTCGAGACCGTCACCGATGGGGAGGCAGCACTTGCGGCGATGCGCGCGCGCAAGCCCGACCTCGTCATAAGCGACGTGATGATGCCGCGCCTCGACGGTTTCGGCCTGCTGCGCGAGATACGGGCGGACTCCGAGCTTCGGGCCACGCCCCTATTGTTGCTGTCGGCGCGGGCGGGCGAGGAAGCCACGGCCGACGGGATCGAGGCCGGCGCGGACGATTATCTGACCAAGCCCTTTGCCGCGCGAGAGCTGATCGCGCGCGTCAACGCCAATCTGTCGATCGCCCGCGCGCGGCTGGCGGTGGCGGAGCAGGTCCGCGCGAGCGAGTTGCGGCTACGTCGGCTGTTCGAGAATGCGCCGGGGTTCATCGCCATCCTGAATGGCCCGGACCTGACCTTCGAGTTCGTCAACAAGACCTATGTCCGGATGTTCGGCGATCGCAACTATCTCGGCCGCCCCTTCGAGGAGGTGTTCACCGAACTCGGCGCCAGCACGATCATTCGCAACGTATTCCTGACCGGTGAGCGCTATCGCGCCATCGCGGTTCCGGCGCGGCTCGAGGGCGACATCAGCTATGCGCTCGACTTCGTCGTCGAGCCGATCCGGGATGCGGACGGGATCGTGACGGGGGTCTTCCTTGAGGGTCATGATGTCAGCGAACGCAACCGGGCAGAGGCGGCACTGCTCGAGGAGAGCCGGACGCTCGACACGCTCAACCGCAGCGGCATCGCGATCGCGGCAGAACTCGATCTTCCGCGGCTCGTGCAGATGGTGACCGACGCCGGCGTGGACGTATCCGGAGCGCAGTTCGGCGCCTTCTTCCACATTGTGAAGGACGGCGGGTCCGACAGCTACATGCTCTACAGCCTCTCGGGGGTCGACCGCTCGGCGTTCGATCATTTTCCGATGCCGCGCGAGACCGGGGTGTTCGGGCCGACCTTCCGCGGCGAACGGGTGATCCGGTCGGGCGACATCACCCAGGACCCCCGCTACGGCAAAAATGCGCCGCATCGCGGCATGCCCGAGGGACATCTGCCGGTACGATCCTATCTTGCGGCGCCGGTGCGCTCGCGCTCCGGGGAGATATTGGGAGCACTCTTCTTCGGTCACAGCGAGCCGGACCGATTCAACGAGCGGCATGAACGGCTGATCGTGGGAATCGCGGCGCAGGCCGCGATCGCGATGGACAATGCGCGCCTGTTCGACGCTGGCCAGCGCGAGATTTCGGAGCGCAAGCGGGCCGAGGAAGAACTGCGCGAGCTCAACGAGACGCTCGAACGGCGTATCGCCGAGGCACTGGCCGAGCGCGAAGTGGCCGAGGAAGCGCTGCGCCAGTCGCAGAAGATGGAAGCGGTCGGCCAG
>JAIYAJ010000055.1 GCA_027489105.1 Zymomonas sp.
GCGCGCTCATGCCGCCCCCGCCGAGATGCGCAGGTTGCCGATGGCGTCGACCTTCGCCGTCCAGCCCGGCTCCACGATGGTCGTGGCGTCGACCTGCTGGATGACCGCCGGGCCCGCCATCGTCGCGCCCAGCGGCAGCATCTCGCGCTGGTAGACATGCGCCTCGCGCCAAACCCCGTCAGCATGGAGCGGGCGGGTTCCCACGATGGCGGCGGCCGCGCTGTCCTGTCGTCCGGCCGGATCGATGAGGCCGCCAAGGTCGAGCCGCCGGCGCCGGCCGATGACCGATGTCGCGAGGTTGACCAGCACGGCCGTGATCTCCGGCAGCTCGACCTGGAAGCGCTTGTAGTAGGCGGCCTCGAACAGCGCCTGCAGCGCTTCGCGGCTGACATCAGTCGAGGGCAGCGCCACGCGGATCAGATGCGTCTGGCCGCGGAACTGCATGTCCGCCGCGTGCAGCACGACGGTTTCCACGATCTCGTCGCGCTCGGCCTCGTTGATGGCGAGCCCCTGCGCCGCCTGCGCCTTCAGCACGGCGGCGACCTCGCCCATCTCGGCCTGGTCGAGCCCGACATTCAGCGTCTGCACGAAATCCTGCCTCAGATCCGCGACGAGGCAGCCGAGCGCATTGGTCAGCCCCGGCCGGGCCGGCACCAGCACCTCGGCAAGGCCAAGCTCCCGCGCCAGCGCCACGGCATGGAGCGGGCCGGCGCCGCCGAAGGCGAAGAGCGCGAAATCGCGCGGATCATGCCCGCGCGAGAGCGACACCATGCGGATCGCGCCGGCCATGTGCATGTTGCCGAGCGTCAGCACCGCCGCGGCAGCCTCCTCGACGCTGAGGCCGAGCGGCCGCGCCAATCTCTCCTCCACGATGCCGCGCACATGGGCGACCGTGACGGGGTTGCGCACGGCGAGCAGCTTGTCCGGATCGAGCCGGCCGAGCACGAGGTTGGCGTCGGTGATGGTCACCTCCGTGCCGCCGCGCCCGTAGCAGATCGGCCCCGGCTCCGAACCCGCCGAGTGCGGCCCCACCGTCAGCATGCCGGCGGCGTTGAGCGAGGCGATGGAGCCGCCGCCCGCACCGACCGTGCGCACATCCACCATCGGCACGTGGATGGGCAGCCCGTAGGCGATGGTGAGCTCTGCCGACACCTCCGGCACGCCGCCATGGATGAGCGCCACGTCTGTGGACGTGCCGCCCATGTCGTAGGTGATCGCGTTGGCGAGGCCCGATTGCGCCAGCGTCGCCGCCGCCGCCATCACGCCGGAGGCCGGGCCGCTCATGACCGTCTTGGCCGCGTCCTTCGTCACCAGCCGGGCGGACACCGTGCCGCCATTGCCGTTCATCACGAGAAGGTCGCGCCTGAATCCGCGCGCTTCCAGCTCGCCCTGAAGCCGGCGCACATAGCGGTCGAGGATCGGCTGCACCGCAGCGTTCACGCTGGCCGTCGTGCCGCGCTCATACTCGCGGAATTCGGACAGCAGCGCGTGGCCGAGCGTGACATAGGCGTTCGGCCAGATCTCGCGCGCGATCTCGCCGGCCCGCAGCTCATGGGCGGGGTTCGCGTAAGCGTGCAGGAAATGGATCACCAGCGCCTCGCAGCCAGCCGCCAGCAGCGCCTCGGCGGCGGCGCGCACGGCACCTTCGTCCAGCGCGGTCACTACCTGCCCACGCGCATCCATTCGCTCGGGCACCTCGAGCCTGAGTTCGCGCGGAACAAGCGGCTCAAACGTGCCGAACAGGCCATAGGGTTTGGGCCGCGTGCGCCGCCCGAGCTCCAGCGTGTCGCGGAAGCCCATGGTGGTGATGAGCCCGACGCGCGCCAGCTTGCGCTCCAGCACGGCATTGGTCGTCGCGGTCGTGCCATGGATGATGAGGTCGAGATCGGCGGGCGAGACGCCCAACGCCTCGATGGCCGCGATCACCCCATGGGCCTGGTTCGCAGCGGTGGTCGGGATCTTGGCGAGCCGGATCGTGCCCGCATCGCCCGCCGCTTCGTAGAGCAGAAGGTCGGTGAACGTTCCGCCCACATCGATGCCAGCCACGCGGCGCAAACGCCCATCCCCTCACCCGCACGCGATCATTGGTGCACGAATGAGTTTGGCGGGCAAGCGGGCAAGCCCTTCTCGGCCGATCATCGTCATTGCGAGCGGAGCGAAGCAACCCAGCATACATCTCAAACCGGTCGGACACGCTTCGCCGCAGTGCGGGCTCGGCTGCTTACGGCGCGTCTGCTAGCCTCAAGGCCTGCAGCGCGCAGTGGCTTCTGAAAAAGGCTGCACGGCGTATCCCTAACGTCTTGAGGCGAACGGTGAAAATTGCTGAGCGCGAGGTTCTGGTCGTTATCAACGGGACCAAATCGACGGTGCCAATCATCGTGTTTGCACCGACCAGAGCCAACGCGGACTACGCGTGCACCTACGAAATCCACTGGCCGGACGGCGTCGAACGAGGTGCGGTCCTTGGGATCGACAGCATGCAGGCGCTCCAGCTGACGTTTCAGCAAATCGGCATCAGCCTGTATTCAAGCGATTATCACGAGCGCGGGCAATTGATGTGGGAACGTCCCGGCAACGGGTATGGATTTCCGCTTCCAAGCAACGCACGGGATCTCCTTATCGGAGAGGACGCACGGTTCTTCTGACCCATCAAACCGTCAGATACGCCTCCCGCACCTCCTCGTTCGCCTCCAGCTCCGCCATCGTGCCCGAGAAGCGGATCGCGCCCTTCTCGATGACGTAGGCGCGGTCGGAGACGGCGGCGGCGAAGTGGAGGTTCTGCTCGCAGAGCA
>JAIYAJ010000578.1 GCA_027489105.1 Zymomonas sp.
CAGGTCGAGCGCGACCTCGACGCGCTGCGCGACAAGGCGCGGGCGCCGCTGGACGCATGGGAGGCGGCGGAGAAGGCTCGCATCGCCAAGACTGACGCGGCCATGTCCCGTTTCCGCTACCTGATGAAGCCGCCGATCGGCCACACGACGGTCGAGTTCGACGCCGACATCGCGGCGGTTGAGGCGATTGAGATCACCGACGACTTCGGCGACCAGCGCGACGCGGCCGAGGATCTGAAGGTCGAGGCGCTGACGGCCCTGCGCGCCGGCCGGGCGGCTTTCGTCAAGGCTGAGGCCGAGCGTGAGGAACTGGCGCGGCTACGGGCGGCCGAGGAAGAGCGCCAGCGAGCCGAGCGCGAGGCAGAGGCCAAGCGGGCGCAGGAAGCCGCAGAGGCCGAGCGCATCGCAACGGCGGAGCGCCGGGCCGCCGAACAGGCCGAGGCGCGCGTCAAGGCCGAGCAGGAGGCCGCCCTGGCCGCCGAGCGTCGCAAGGCACAGGAGGCGCAGGACGCCCTCGCCGCCGAGCAGCGGCGCCAGGCCGAGGCCAAGGCAGCAGAGGAGCGCGCCGCCGCCGCCAAGGCCGCCGCAGACGCCGAGCGCGCCGCCGACATCGCGCACCGCGGCAAGATCATGGGCGAGGCCAAGACCGCCCTGATGACACTCGACCTCGACGAGGCCAAGGCCAAGCAGATCGTCCTCGCCATCTGCGCCGGCACCATCCCCCACACCCGCATCTCGTTCTGACCAGGAGCTATCATGAGCAACGTCGCCACCATCGAAGACCGCATCGCCGCCAAGATCGACACCAGCACGACGCACTCGCTGGCGATCTCAGACAGCGCCGGCGGCGTCGCCTTCGCCAACATGGCGCAGGTCATGGAGTTCGCGAAGATGATCGCGATCTCCGGCGTCGCCGTGCCCAAGCACCTGCGCGGCAACCCCGGCGCCTGCTTGGGCGTCACAATCCAGGCGATCGAGTGGCGCATGTCGCCCTATGCGGTCGCCAACAAGAGCTATTCGGTCAACGACCGGCTCGCCTACGAGGCGCAGCTGATCCACGCCGTCGTTCTGTCGCGCGCGCCGATCAAGGGCCGGCCCAAGGTCGAGTACCGCGGCGACGGCGACAAGCTGCGCTGCAAGGTGTCGGTCGAACTGAGCGACGCGCCCGGCCAGTGGGTCGACTACGAGTCGCCCGAGATCGGCAAGATTCCCACGAAGAACTCGCCGCTCTGGAAGTCCGACCCGGCACAGCAGCTGTTCTACTTCGCGGCCCGGTCGCTCGCGCGCCGGCACTTCCCCGACGTGATTCTGGGCGTCTACGCGAAAGACGAGATCGAGGACCGCCGTGTTGAGGACGCGGACGTGCGCGAAGTCGCGCCCCGCACGCTCTCGGCCAAGCTGGACTCGCTCGCCGCCCCGCGCGATGCGACGCCCGCCCACGACGCCGAGACCGGCGAGATCATCGACCAGGTCTCCGACCCAGCCCCGCAGGCTGACACTGCTGCAGAAGCTGGACCGTCTGGCGACCTGACCAACGCGGACGACGGCCGGTTCCCGCCGGTGGAGGGCGAGCCGGTCGACCCGATCGCGGAAGCCCGCCAGCGCGGCGCGGAGGCGAAGGAAGCCGGGCTCGGCACGCGCGCCATGCCGGGCGAATACCGGACCGAGGGCCGCGAGGCCGAGGCTGATGCGTGGCTGCAGGGCCATCGTGGCGCTGGGGAGGGCAAGTGATGAGCACGCCCACCCGCTTCTATCTGGTCTGGGGCATCGGCAAACCGGCCCCGACCGTGCAGCACCCCGACACAGAGACCGCTGACAAGGAGGCGCGGCGGCTCGCCGAAAAGCACCCCGGCACGATCTTCGTCGTCATGGAGCCGGTCGAGGCTTACCGCACGTCGGCGCCAAGGGTGGAGAAGGTCTTCCTGCCCTATCCGTGCGTCAACGTTGAACTGGAAGCGCCGCCGTTGGCCGAGCCGGAGGTGCAGTTCTGATGAAACCCATCACCATCAGCGTCATCCCCGAGGGAGAGCCCTACGCCGGCTCTTTCCGCGTCGAACAGGACGGCAAACTGCACGACGCCTTGGCCTGGGACGAGATGCTCGGCCAAGTGGTTTCCCTGACCTTCGGCCAGGTGCGCGAGCGCATCGCCCGGTGGGGCCATAACGGCCTCTACCCCATGAGGACGCCCGCCGAGTGGCAGGCCGAGCGCGAACGCCTCGACCTCGCCGCCGCCCGCCGCCGGCATGAAGCAGAGTGGGACGCGGCATGAGGGAGCCCCGCGCCAACCTCGCCCGGTCGGGCATGGAGAACCTGATGCGCACGGCTCGCATCGCCGGGCGGCTGAAGGCTGTCATGCAGCAGAAGGGGCTCCTGCGCGCCAAGGCCAAATGCCCGGCGTGCGGCGGCGCCGAGACGCTGCAGGGAAAGCTCGTCCCCCGAGGCCGAGGCCACCACCTCCGCATGTGGTGCACGACGCCCGGCTGCAACACGGAGGTATGGGAATGACCGAGACCTTCACAGCCCGCCAGAAGCAGCAGGCCGCAGCGCGCGAGGTTGCGCAGCGCCAGCGCGTTTATAGCCGCCTCGTCGAGGCAGGCCGCATGAAGCCGGCCGACGCAGCGCGCGGCATCGCCATCATGCAGGCCGTCGAAAACGACTATCGCGTCCAGGCTGATGCCGAAGAACGCGCGGGGAGGCTCATCTGATGACCGATCGCCCCATCCTGTTCTCTGCGCCTATGATCTTGGCGCTCCTCGCCGGCACGAAGACGCAGACGCGGCGCGCGATCCCGCTCGCCACGCAAATCGCTTACGACGAGTATGGCGATTGGTGCTGCAATGTCTCGGCCGGCGTTCCGACCTCGCGCCAGTGGGAGGAAGAATTCTTCCTTGAGCGTACCCGCATCAAGGCCGGCGACACGCTCTGGGTTCGTGAAAGCGTCCAGGCCGTCGTCGATGCTGAGGAGTTCGACGCGATCCGCTATCTCGCAGACGGGCACGTTGAGCGGTCGAGGGCGGAGACCGCGGCAGAGGCCGATCGCTATGCGGAGCAACTCTATGGCTATCGCCGGAGGAAGGGCGCGCCCGATCGGATGACCGGCGTTCCGGTCCCGTCCATTCACATGCCCCGCTGGGCCTCGCGCCTGACGCTGACGGTCACCGACGTGCGCGTTCAGCGGCTGCAGGACATCAGCGAGGAGGATGCGATCGCGGAGGGCTACCCGCCGCCGGAGCAGCGCGCGCAGAGCGG
>JAIYAJ010000345.1 GCA_027489105.1 Zymomonas sp.
TGACTCGACCGTGATCGGACCGGACCTGTCGCCGGTTGCGGCCAGCACACTGTTCCAGAACGGCGCGCCGCTGACCGGCCAGTCGGACCACATCGTCAACCTGCAGCTGAGCTTCGAGGATACCGAGAGCCTGTCGCAGATCACCGCCCTGCTCAACTATGCGAGCGAGCGGGTGACCAACCGCGGTCCGATCCAGGGCACGTCGCGCCAGCCCGACATCAAGGAGCGTCCCGGCTTCCGCTTCGACCTCGTCGGCCGCCAGGGCTTCAAGCTGCTGGGCACCGACATGGAGCTGAAGATCGAGGCTCGCAACCTGACCAACACCGACTATCGCGAGTTCCAGAAGTCGGGCGACAACATCATCTATCTCAACCGGTACGATATCGGCCGCACCTTCTCGCTGGGTCTGACCGCCAACTTCTGATCCGGACGAACGAAAAGAGGGGCGCGGAGGCACCGGCTTCCGCGCCCCTTTTTCGTGCCGGCAGGATCTCAGCGCTTCGGCGCGGTCAGGGATGACCCGCCCCCAGATAGATCCACGCCTCGACCGGCCCGTCGTCGGTATCGATCGCCACCGCCGTGCGGACATAGCCGGGACCCTCGAACGCATCGAGGCGGCCCCAGTGGCGCGGCAGGTCGGGTGATTCGAACAGGTGGATCTCGACCCGCTGTTCGGACGGATCGAGCAGCAGCGCCGGATAGCCCTGCGACGCCCCCCAGCCCTCCGGCACCAGCCGGCCCGCGATGCTGCCGGTGCGCCACGCGCCGCGCAGCCCGGCGAGCTGGTGATGGTTGGACCGCCCAGGCGCCAGCGTACCGTAGCAGGCCAGACGTTCGTCGCGCGCCTCGCTCATGGTGTTGCCCTTCGTCATCGCAGGCGTGGTGCCTGGAGCGGCGCCGATGCGCCCCACCAGCGCCCGACCACCAGCGCCGCCTTGCCGCCATCGGGCGCATCGCGCCGCGCGATCAGGCTGGTCAGCTGCTGGCTGGTGTCGCCGATGCGGACGCGACTGCGCACCCAGAACATGTTCGAGGTGAGCCCCGTTCCCTGCGGCATCGCCATGTTCAGCGTCGCCATGTCGGCGGCGGTGACATAACCTTGCCGCTCACGCAGCGCGACCAGCCGTCCTGCCGCCATCGGATCGTCCGACAGGATCGCCAGCAGGTCGGCGCTCGCCGCGTTCAGGTTGATCTTGCTCTCATAAGGTAGCGCCGTGACGAGGCCAGTGAGGCGCGCCAGTTGCGCCGGGGGCAGGCCGATCGCGGCAAGCGGGCGCAGGTCGGTCACGGGCCCGGCCATGCGGATCGCCACCACCGCCTTGTCGGCCTGGTCGGGGCTCATCCCCACCGCCGCCGCGATCTTGCCGAGCAGGCCGAGCGCGACCGGATCGGGCTGCATCAGCGCGTTGACGTTGAAGCGGCCCTGCGCATCCTCGATCGCGAGATCGAAGCTGCCGCCCTCGATCGGCGCGGCGGTTTCCGCCAGCGCGGCCCAGGGTTCGCCGCGATTGTCGGTGTCGGGCGCGACCAGTGCGTCGCGGCGCAGCGCCACGACCGCCGACACCTCGGCCCCGCGCACGATCGCCTGCGCGCGGGCCGCCTCGCGCATCCGCAGGCCGCGTTCGAGGCCCGTGTCCTCGGCCGAGATCATCAGCAACAGGATGCCGCTGGCTATGGCGACGAACAGCAGCACGTTGACGAGGATCATCCCCGCCTCACGCTCGCGTCCCTCGGGTGGCCGCCGTATCGCGGTCATGGATGCACGGGCAGCGCCACGACGCGCCGCACCCGCCCCTGCACGCTGCCGCCGGGCGCGAGAACCATGTCCGCCGCCACCGCCAGCGGCCAGCTCTTCGCCTCGTCGGGCGAGGCAGGCCAATGGTCGGTCCAGCCGCCGCCGGGCGCAAGATAGCTCCAGCGCAAGGAGGCTACGCCCTGCATCACCCGCTGCGCACCCTGTGGCAGGCCGTTGCCGCGCGCGCTACGAAGTAATGTCCCGGCCCCCAGCTGATAACGGACCTGGACCGGCACCCCGCCCGCCGCCGCGAGCGGACGGGTGAAGCTCAGCGACGCGGCATCCCCGGTCAGCGGGCCGGCGGACAGCTGCGACAGATCATTGTCGATCACGAACATCGCCCGCTGGATTTCCGCCAGCCGGTCGAGCCGGCCTTCGGTGCGGCTCTGGATGCCCATCAGCGCGTCGACCAGCGCGAGACCCGCCATCGCGATCAGCCCGAACAGCGCGAGCGAGATGATCAGTTCGATCAGGGTGAAGCCGGCCTCGCCCGCCGCAACGCGTGAGGGGACGGCGTCGCCATCGATCATAGCGACCCGCTCTTGTCCACGGCGGTGAAGCCGTCTGGCCCGGCCACCAGCACCGCGAGTTCGCGCGCAGCATGGCCGTCGGCGGCGAAACGGATCGGCCCGGTGGCGATGGCGAAGGACGGCACCGCCGACAGCGCCGACCGATCGACCACGCCACCGGCGCGCAACGCCTCGACGATCGACATCCCGTCATAGGCCAGCGCCGCGAGCAGGCCGGGACCCGCCGCGCCCGCCGAGCCGTAGCGCTGGGCGAAGTCGGATATCGACGCGGGATCCGGCCCGGTCAGCCACGCACCGCGCAGCGCGCCGGGCGAAAGATCGAGCGCCTGCTGCGTGCCGAGCAATTGAGGGTCGCCATCCTGCATCGACCGCGCCGCGCGGAGCAGGGCATCGCCGCTTTCGGTCACCAGCACCGCATCTGGCAGCCCCGAGCCGCTGCGCGCGAGCACCGACCGCAGCTGCTCGGGCGCGATATCCGCCGGCAACAGCGTCACCTCCAGCCCCGCCGCCCCGCGCAGCCGCTCGGCGGCGGCGACGCCCTGCGCCGACCAGCGCGAGGGGCCGGCGAGCACGGCCACCCGCTTGACGCCCCGGCCGCGCGCATAGCGGAGGATCGAGGTGCCGCTCTGGCTGGCCGTGATGCCGAGCAGAAAGGCCCCGCTGCCGACCAGATCCTCGTCATTGCTGAAGCTGATCAGCGGCACCCCGCCCGCCGCCTGCGCGGCCGCGCGGCTTTCCTCGGCGAACAGCGGGCCGATGATGATCCGCGCCCCGCGCTTCACGGCCAACTGGACGGCAGCTGTCGCCCCGGCTGCCGTGCCGCCGGTGTCGAGAATCATCAGGTCCTGCGGCTTCGACAGCGGCGATTGCGCGAGCATCG
The DNA here is from genome assembly GCA_027489105.1 of Zymomonas sp. Next base: position 3,206 of record JAIYAJ010000345.1, read on the forward strand.
CCGCCCGCTGCATGCTAACGCCCAGCGTGGCCGATGGGCCGCTCAAGGGCAGCAGCAGCGCCGCCGGCGGGCGCTTGGCGGCCTTGCCGCGCGCCGCCGCCAGCAACGGAGACCATGAGGACGATGCCGACCCCAGAAGCAGCGCTGACGGCAGGAGCCCCAGAAGATGACGTCTTTGGCGGTCCATCCGATATTCCTTCACGCTACCGTCCCAGTCGCCGCACGCTGGCCTTTACCGGTCTGGGCATCGGCGTCTATCTCGCCACGTTGATCGCGACCCTGCCCGCTGCGCTCGTCGTCCCGCTGGCCGGCGCCGGCGGCACCATCTGGAGCGGCGCCGCGCCGATTGGCGCGTCGACGGTCAATTGGCGCTGGTCGCCGCTGCGCAGCCTGACGGGCCTCGGCTTCGCGGTCGATTTCGGGCTGTCGGGCGGGATCAACACGCTGGTCGGCACCGCCGTTCTCCGTCCCGGCCGGGTGATGTTCAGCGACGTGCGCGGCACCGCCGATGGCGCTTTGCTCGCCCCGCTGCTGCAGACGCCCTTCCGCTGCAGCCTTCCGATGGCGGTCGACCTGCGCCGGATGGTGATCGGCGGCGGCGCCCGCATGGCCGAGGGCCGGATCGACACCCAGCCCGGCAGCTGCCAGGGCGCGGCTCCCGTCGCGGTGCCGCCGCTGCGCTTCGATGCGATCGGCGACGGCGAACTGACCCGCCTGACCCTCGCGCCGACCGGCCAGCCCCAGCCCGCCTATCTGCTCGGCACGCTGAACCCCGATGGCCGGATCAGCCTGTCGGTGACCGCCGAAGGTGCGGCCGCGCTGCCCTTCCTCTCGCCGCCGGGCGGCATGACGATCGAGAGCGACCTCTAGCGCCGGGGTCTCGGCGGGCGCGGCCATGGTCACATGCCCACGATATTGTTGAGGTTGATGATCGGCAGCAGGATGGCGAGAACCATCAGCAGCACGAGCCCGCCCATCATCAGCAGCACCATCGGTTCGACCAGCGCCACCAGCATCGACGCCATCGCCTCGAGCTCGCGCTCCAGTTCCGCCGCCGCCCGCGCGAGCGCCGGCCCGAGCTGTCCGCCATTCTCGCCGCTGGCGACGATCGCGACGAGCATCGGCGGGAAGATGCCCGATTCGCCCATCGCCGCCTGCAGGCTGGCGCCCTCGCGCACCCGTTCGGCAACGCGCAGCGCGGCCTGGCGGAAATGGAGGTTGGGGGTCACCGCCGCCGCCGCGTTGAGCGCGTCGACCAGCGGCACCGAGCTCTGCACCAGGGTGGCGAGGCTCGCCGCGAAGCGCGCCGCATTATATTGTCGGCTGAAGCGCGCGATCGGCCAGGTTCCCGCCAGCGTCCGGTCGAAGCGCAGCCGGTTGGCGGGCAGTCGCAGCCAGCGGCCGAACAGGAAGGCTCCACCCAAGATCAGCAGGAGTAACGGCAGGCCGAAGCTCTGCAACCCGCTCGAAATGGCGATCAGCGCGCGCGTCAGGAAAGGCAGGTCGGCCCCGCGCGAGATGAAGACGCGGACGATGTCGGGCACGACATAGACCATGAGCAGCGCCATCATCCCGAAGGACACCACCGCTAGCAGCGCCGGATAGAGCAGCGCGAGCTGGATCTTCTGCTGGTTGCGCTGCCGCGCCTCGACGAAGTCGGCGAGATGGGCGAGCACCTCGGACAGCTTGCCCGCCTGTTCGCCCGCCGCGACCGATGCCGTGAAGAATTCGGGGAAGGTCGCCGGGTGCAGGCGCAGCGCTGCCGCGAAGCTGTAGCCGTCGAGGATCGCCCCGCGCACGTCGAGTAGCAGCGAGCGCAACGCGGCGCTCTCGGCCGATTCGGCTACCAGCTTGAGTGCCTGCTCGACATTGACGTCGCTGCTGACCAGCGTCGCGATCTGTCGCGTGACCGTCGCCAGCGCCTTGGCCCCGATGCGTCGCCGGAACAGGCGCAAGCCGCCGCCGCTGGCCGCCGCCTGGGCCGTGGCCGCCTCGACCGAGGTCGGCAGCAGTTCGCGGTCGCGCAACAGCTGACGTGCGGCCGCCGCACTCGACGCCTCGATCACGCCCTGCTTGGCGGCGCCGCGCGGATCGACCGCGCGATAGGCGAAGGCGGGCATGGCAGCTTACCCTTCGTCCTGGACGACGCGGGCGACTTCCTCGACGGTGGTGAGACCGGCGCGCAGCTTGTCGATGCCGTCCTCGAGCAGGCTCGGCCCCTCGCGCCGCGCGGCGGCGGTCAGCTCGGCTTCGGACGCGCCGTCATGGATCATCCGGCGGATCTCGTCGTCGGCCGCAACGACCTCGTACAGCGCCATGCGGCCCTTATAGCCTTCGCCATGGCACTCGTCGCAGCCCCGCGCGCGCCAGATTTTCTTGCCGGGCTTCAGCGCCTTGCCGAGCAGGATCGAGTCCGCCTCGGTCGCGCGGTCCTGCCAGCGGCAATGTTCGCACAGCCGGCGGACGAGCCGCTGGGCGATCAGGCCGACCACCATCGGTGCGAGCAGATAGCGTTCGACCCCCATGTCGATCAGCCGGGTGATCGATCCGATCGCGCTGTTGGTGTGGAGCGTCGACAGCACGAAATGGCACGTCCTCGACGATCGCACCGCGACTTCGGCGGTCTCCTGATCGCGAATTTCGCCGACCATGATCACATCCGGGTCCTGGCGCAGGATCGCGCGCAGGCCGCGTGCGAAGGTCATGCCCGTCTTGGCGTTGACCTGCGTCTGGGCGATGCCCGCCAGCTCATATTCGATCGGATCCTCGACCGTCATGATGTTGCGCTTGCGGTCGTTGAGATGGGTCAGCGCGGTGTAGAGCGTGGTCGTCTTGCCCGATCCGGTCGGCCCGGTGACGAGCAGCACGCCGTGCGGGCGGTCGAGCAGGCGCAGGAACACCTCGCGGTCGCGCTCGGACATGCCCAGCGCATCGATCTCCAGCCCGGTGCTGCCGCGATCGAGCAGGCGCATCACCACGCGCTCGCCATGCTGGGTCGGGATGGTCGAGACGCGGACATCGATGTCGTAGCCGCCGACGCGCAGGGTGACGCGGCCATCCTGCGGAATGCGCTTCTCGGCGATGTCGAGCCGCGCCATCACCTTGATGCGGCTGACCAGCAGCGGGGCGAGCGCACGCTTGGGCTCGACCACGTCGCGCAGCACGCCGTCGACGCGGAAGCGCACGATCAAGCGCTTTTCCTGCGTCTCGACATGGATGTCCGACGCGCCGTCGCGCACCGCCTGCAGCAGCAGCGCATTGATCAGGCGGATGACGGGGCTGTCGTCGCGGCTGTCGAGCAGATCGTCGACCGCCGCCGCGCTGTCGGCCAGCGTCGCGAGATCGTCGGTGTCGGCGAGGTCCATCGTCCCCGCCATGCCGTCGCGATAGGCCGCCGCCACGGCGCCCTCGAACGCCTCGTCGCCGACCGGCTCGAACCGGATCGCGCCACCGAAGCGACGCTGCACCTCGAGCAGGCCCTCGGCGCTTGCGCCCGGCCGGAAGAGACAGCGAACGGCGTCCTCGGCCCCGTCGATCAGGACGCCGTGCCGCCGCGCGAAGCCATAAGGAAGCGCGGTCATGCGCGCACCGTCAGTTCGGCGGAGACCGACCCGCTGACCGGACGGCGATCGACGCGCAGGCCGACGACGCGCAGCGAGCTCGATCCCTCGAAGGCGGCGATCCAGCGGATCAGCGCCTCATAAGGCACATCGACCACCGTTACGCGCACCTCGCTGCCGCTGCCGTTCACCACCGGGACGACACCATGCTGCGCGCCGGTCGTCGAGAGGATCGTTGCGGGCGTACCGCTCATCTGGGGCTGCGCGGGCGCGGCACCGATCGGGCCGGCGCTGCGCAGACGCGCGGCGAGACTCTCATAGGTGCGGATATCGTTGTTCGCCTGGCGGCGCGTCTCGACCAGCGGCTGCACCAGCATCATGGCGAACAGCCACAGGATCAGCAGGACCGACAGCAGCGCGAGCAACAGCTGCTCGCGGCGGCTGCGTGCGCCCCACCACGCCAAGGCCTTCTGCCGCGCCGGCTCTGCGGTCGGAAACAGCGTGGCGAAATCGAAACGGCTCATGCGTCTCCCCCGGCGATGATGAGGGTGGCGCCCTCGAAACGGCCCTGCAGCCCCGCGCTGCCCAGCGCCTTCACGACGCTCCCCCGCGCCGCAGGGTCGGCGAGATCGACGTCCAGCTGCAAGCGCTGGCGGACGGCATCGAAGGCCATGCTCCTTATGCGCACCGTCGACCCGAAGGGCGCGAGCGCCGCCGAGGTGCGGGTCAGCAAGGGCAGGAAACTGCCCGGCGGAGCCGTGGTGCCGGCCGGAATCAGCTCGGCTGCGACCATCGCCGCCTCGCGCGGATCGGTACCGGCGTAGCGACCGGGTGCGGTGGTCGCCAACTGGGCGGTCAGTTCGGCACCACGCTTCGCCGCAATCGACTTGAGCGCCAGCGTATCGGCAGCCGCGATCGCACCATGGGCGAGCAGTCCGGCAGCCGCGACCAGCGCGACGCGCCGTCCGGTGGCGGACAGCCCCTGACGCGGCCGCGCAAACGCCCCCTGCCGCAGGTCGAGCAGGATCGGCCCGATCGGACCGAAGCCTGCCTGCTCGTCGCATTCGGGCCGCCCGGCGGCGGCCCACAAGGCGAGGAACAGCGGTTCGCCGGCGGCAAAGCCCCCGCCATCGGGCTGGCGGACGATAATGCGGCCGTTCGGATCGCGGAGCACGTTCCAGCGTCCCGCGTCGGGCAGCGGCAGGGCCAGCGCGTCGGGCAGCAGCGCGGCGTCGGTAAGCCCGACCGCCTCGGCCGCGGCGATCCACCGCGCCATCGCTTCGGGTGCGACGACCGCCGCCAGCCATTCGCCGCCCGGCGTCTGTCCCCCGAGCGCGAGGTGCACCATATCGATTCGCTCGGCGATCCGGTCCTCGATCGCGAAGGGAAGCGCTGCGAGGCGCTTCGCCGGCGACGGCAAAGGCAATGCCACCGGCAGCAGCAGCACATCCTCCGACGGCACGAGCAGCACGTCGCGCGGGGCATCGAGGCCCAGCGGACGGCAACCGCTCGCGTCGCAGCTCCACGCCGCGCCCGAAGCCGGGCCCGCCAGCATATTTTTTATCCGCGCCAGTCCGGGCGCTATGCTAGGCGACTGTAACATGGTTTTCATGGATGTATCTCATAGCGCGGCCATGATCATAGTTTCGCAACAATTTCATGACGAGGCCGAACAAGAGCCGCGTCGCGCCATTTCCGATCCGGAAGCCGGCCTCACCCTCATCGAGATGATCGTGGTGCTCGCGATCATAGCGCTCGTCGCGGCGCTGATCGTGCCCAATGTCATCGGCCGGCCCGACGAGGCGCGCGTTACTGTGGCGAAGACCGACCTGCGCACCATCTCCGCCGCGCTCAAGATGTACCGGCTCGACAATGGCGACTATCCCAGCAGCGACCAGGGGCTGGCGGCGCTGTCGAAGAAGCCGACCACCGAGCCGCTGCCGCGCAACTGGTCGTCGGAAGGCTATCTGGCGCAGGTGCCGGTCGATCCCTGGGGTCGCCCCTATGTCTATCGGAACAATGGCGGCACCTTCGAACTGCTGAGCCTCGGCAAGGACGGCAAGCCCGGTGGCGAGGGACTCGATGCCGATCTGAGTGATAAAGCACCCTGAGATGCAGCCGCAGGGGGGCGAATCGGGGATGACTCTGGTCGAGATGCTGGCCGTGCTCGCGATCATCGCGATCGCAGCGGGCGCGACCGTGCTCGGCATCGGCGCCGCCACGCGCGCGCCGAGCGTCGAGGCCGAAGCGCGTCGCCTGTCGACCCGGCTCCAGTCGGTCGCCGACGAGGCGATGGTGTCCGACCGGCCCGTCGCCTTCACCTGGGACGAGCGCGGCTATGCCTTCGAGGGATCGGCCAGCGGCGATGACGCGGCGCATGGCCGACATCGCCTGCCTGCCGGCATCCGCATCGACATGGGTCGGCGCAGGCCGCCGCTTATGCTGGGCGTCGACGGCACCGGCGTGCCGGCGAGCATCGGCCTGCGCTCGGGCGACGACCGCTGGATGGTCGTCTATGATGGCCTGTCGGCCACGCCCATCCCGGCGCCCGCTGCATGACGCAGGCGCCTAGGCCCCCATTTCCGAGCGAGGAAGGCTTCTCGCTGATCGAGGCGCTGGTGGCGCTGCTCGTCCTCGCCATCGCCGCCGCCGGCCTCGTCCGCGCAGCCGAGGCGCATGTCGACTCGATCCGCAGCCTCGAACGTCGCGCCGCCGCACAGCTGGTCGCGCAAAACCGGCTCGCCGAACTCTCGCTGCCCGGCGCATCGACCTCGCCTGAGACGGTCGACATGCTGGGAAATCGCTGGAGCGTGACCGTCGCCGAGACGACCACCGACGATCCCGACCTCGCCAAGCTCGCAGTGTCGGTCGCCGCGCCCGGCGATACGGACCCGATCGTCACGCTCGACGGCTTTCGCGACCGGGGGACGACCACCCGATGACCCCACGCCAGGCATCCCGCGCCGCCGACATCTTTACCGCGCTGGTGATCGCATCGGTCGCCGTCTCACTGGGCATCACGACCTGGCATCTGTTCGGCGCCAGCACCGCCCGGCCCGCTACCGCATCGGTCGCCGCAGTGCAGGGAGGACCGGTCGACATCGCCCCCGCGCTCGCGCTCGCGCCCTTCGGGCAGCCCGATGCCTCGTCGGCCCCACCGACCAGTCTCGCCCTCCAGCTGCGCGGGATCGTCCTTGCCGACCCGGCCTCGGCCTCTTCCGCACTGATCGCCCCGACAGGAGGCCAGCCGGTCGCCTATGTCGTCGGCCAGTCGGTGCCGGGCGGTGCGACGATCGAAGCGATCGCCTTCGACAAGGTGCTGCTGCGGACCAATGGTCGCCTTGAGCGGCTCGACCTTCCGCGCATCTCGGCCAATGGTCAGGCGCCGGCAGCGGCCGTGCCCCCGCCGCCGCCCGGCGCGGTCCCGACGACCGGCCCGTCGGACGGTTCGGGCAGCCAGCCGCTCCAGGCCTTCGCGCCCGGCTCTTCATCGCCCGGCGCTCCAGCGGGCGGTCCGCTGTCGCTGCTCGATCGGCTCGGTGCCGCCCCCGTGGGCGGCGCCTATCGCGTCGGCACCTCGCCGTCGCCCGAGGCGCGCGATGCAGGGTTGCTGCCCGGCGACGTCATCGAACGCATCAACGGCATGCCGGCCACCGCCGTGGCTGCCGACCGCCAGCTTCTTGCCCAGATCATGGCCGCCGGACCTGCCCAGGTCGAGGTCATGCGCGGCGGCAAGCGCGTCACTTTCTCCTTTGCCCTCCGTTGAGGAACCGATCCGTGTCCCTGTACGCCCGCACCGCCCTATCCGCCCTGGTCGCCGCCTCGCTGGTCGGCGCGCCGGTCCTGGCACAGTCCGCACCGGGCGCCGCCGACGTGGTCGTCAACATGCGTGCGGTCGAAATTTCCGACGTGGCGGAGCAGATCTCGCGCATCACCGGCCGCACGCTGATCCTCGACCCGGCGGTCAAGGGCACGGTCAACGTCACCTCGGCCGAGCCGCTGTCGGTCGACGGGGTGTGGGACCTGTTCCAGTCGGTGCTGCGCGTCCACGGCTTCGCGGCGGTGAAGTCGGGTCGTTCCTGGCGGATCATCCCGCAGGCCTCGGCGATCCGTGACGCCGGCTCGGGCGGGCGGCTGAACGCGCAGGACGTGACCACGCGCATGGTCCGCCTCCACAA
>JAIYAJ010000258.1 GCA_027489105.1 Zymomonas sp.
ATGTTACGGCTCCGGTCGTCTCGCGGCGGATCGAGGCCGACGACGCCTATTTCCGCAACCTCTCGGCGCGCTGGTCGATGCTGCTGAACGAATCCCGCGCTTCGATCCCGGATCCGCCCTTCCTGCGCTCCGAGGATCCCACCAGCGACATCGTCGACCGGCTCCGCGCCAAGGGGTGAGGATCTTTCCAAAAGAGAAAAGGCCGCCCGAAGGCGGAGTGCCAAAAGGAAGGGGCCGCCCGGAGGCGGCATGCCAAAAGAAAGGGCCGCCCGGAGGCGGCCCAGGGAGGCTGAAAGCCTGCTAAGGGAGGAAAATGTGCCCAAGGGGGAGGCACATCCTCTCTCTACTACGGCCTGCCTAAACAAAGGATTAACCAGCCGACGTCATGACTGCACTGGGCGATTCGACTTTGGTCTGATCGGGTGCGGCACCAAGCCCGGCCGAGCCAAATGACGCTACCGCTCAGCGCGACGAACCGGCTTCTGCCGCGCTGCAATCTCCGACCCGGTGCGCTGTCACATTATAGTCGAACGGTTCGTTGTGGGCGATGCCTTGAGTGGAGATCGAAACCTGGCGCGGCGTGGAGACGCGAAGGGTGCTGCGACCCCAGCCTGCGCGCGGGCAGCTATATTGGACGGTGGCGCTGCGCGGCTCGTTGGCGACGACGAAGCGGGTGCAGCCCGTCTGATCATGCTCGATCTGGACCAGCGCCATCGGCTCGGCGAGGCAGAGCTGACGATTTGGTCGCCCTTCGACTTCGATTTGCCACGAGCCGGGCTCAAGCTGCTTGAGCGCGTCCGGCACCGATGCCGTCGCAGGCGAGACGGGCGCTGACGGAGCGGCGGGTGCGGCGATGAGGCGCGCGCCAGCGATCACGCCCAGGATCATCGCCATCCCCGTAACCGCTACGACCACCCTACGCATCACATCCCCCGCTCGATCAAAGTCGACGTCGCGATTCGCTTGCCCCGCCGTCCGCGCCATCCCTTTTCGACCAAGTGTCGATAGCCGATGACGGACAGCGAGAACGCTGAAGAAAGCTGTATTGTACCGAAAGCGTTACGGATTCGGGAAGCGCTGCATCAAATCGATTCGAGCGACAGCGAGAAGCGCTTGGCGCAGAACTCGCAGTCGACATGGATCTGGCCCGCCGCATCAGCCATCTCGGCACGCTCCTCGACCGGGAAGCGCGCGATAACCGACCGGATATGCCCCGGATCGCAGCGGCAACCGCGCTGCAGGTCGACCGCCGCAAAGGTGCGAACCTCGTCCTCGTTGAACAGTCGCCACAGGATAGCCGAGGGCGTCAGTTTCGGATCGGCCAGCTCGGCGGTAGTGACCGTCTGGGCCAGGGCCAGGACATGCTCCCATTCGGGGTGGTCGAGCCGCGTATGGAGTCGCTCCCTGCCCTCCTCGCCTTCCGGCAGATGTTGGATCAGGATGCCCCCGGCGACATGGCTGCCGTCGTCGAGCCGCTTGCTGTGCAGGCGCACGAGGCTGGGCAACTGCTCGGACTGGGTGAAATAAGCTTCAGCCGCCTCGGCAAGCGACGCCCCCTCGAGCGGGACGATGCCCTGGTAGCGCTCACCGGTGACGGCCTGGTCGAAAGTGATCGCCAGATAGCCCTTGCCGAACAACGCGAACAGCGTCGGATCGGCGGGCATTTCGGCGACCCGCTCGGGATCGTGGCGGATATAGCCGCGCATTTCGCCGGCCTTGTAATCGGCGACGAGCAGTTCGACGGCTCCGCCTTCGGCCTGCGCCTGCAGGGTGAGCTGCCCCTGCTCATGCTTCAAGGTCGAGCCCAGCAAGGCCGCGAGCACCAGCGCATCGGCCAGCAGCCGTTCGATCGCGGGCGGATAGCCATGCGCGCCGAGAATGCGGTCGAGCGTCGGCCCGAGACGCACGACGCGGCCGCGGACATGACGCTCCGGAATGGTGAAGCCGAGGGCAGTGTCGAGGGTGGTGTTGATGGTCAAAGCGATTTCCTGTCCGCCACCAAATCGGTACGGATCCTATGGATTTCAAGCTGAAGCGGGCAGGCAGGAGCCGATGCCACCGCCTGCCCGGCCATGTTCAGCCGATCTTGCCCAGGCACCAGAGCAGCACCGCCTTCTGGGCATGCAGCCGGTTCTCGGCCTCCTCCCAGATCAGCGACTGCGGCCCGTCGATCACCGCATCGACGACCTCTTCGCCACGATGCGCCGGCAGGCAGTGGAGGAAGGCCGCACCCGGTGCCGCACGCGCCATCAGCGCCTCGTCGACCTGATAGGGCATCATCGCCTTGAGCTTTTCCTCGGCATGCGCCTGCCCCATCGAGATCCAGGTGTCGGTCACGATGACGTCTGCACCGGCGGCGATCTCGGCCGCGTCGCGCGACAGGCGGATGTCGCCGCCGCGTGCCCGCGCCGCTGCGATCACCGCCGGATCGGGATCATAGCCTTCAGGGCAAGCAACGCCGACAGGAAAGCCGAGCAGGCTGCCCGCCTCGACGATCGAATGAAGGACGTTATTGCCGTCGCCGAACCACGCCCAGCGCGAGCCAGCGAGCGAACCGCGATGCTCGATCACCGTCTGCATGTCGGCCATGATCTGACACGGGTGCGACTGGTCGGTCAGACCGTTGATCACCGGCACATCGGCATAGCGCGCGAGATCGAGCGCCTTTTGATGATCGTCGGTGCGGATCATGATCGCATCGACATAGCGGCCGAGCACGCGCGCGGTGTCGGCGATAGTCTCGCCCCGCCCGAGCTGCATGCTGCCCGAGTCCATCACGATCGTGGTGCCGCCCAGCTGGCGCATCGCCATGTCGAACGACACACGGGTACGGGTCGAGTTCTTCTCGAAGATCATCGCCAGCGTGTAGCCCGCGAGCGGCGCATCGGCGTCGATCCGGCCCTTGGGCAGGCCTATGCGGGCCTGCTTGCGAGCAATCGCCTCGTCGAGCATCAATGTGAGTCCGGCGGTGCCGGCATCGGCGAGGTCGATGAAGGACCGGTTCATTGCGCGGCCTCGAACGTCCGGGCGCCAGCCGACAGCTTCTCGACGCACTCGGCGACATGGCTGTCGTCGATGACGAGCGGCGGCAGGATGCGAACGACGTTCTCGCCGGCCGCGACCGTCAGCAACCCGTGATTGTCGCGCAGATGGGCGACGAAGGCGCGTGCCTCGACGGCGTCCTTCAGCTTGATGCCGATCATCAGGCCCAGACCCCGCGTGCTGTCGAACACCGAATCGTGGTTCGGCATCATCTGCTCGATCGCCTGGCGCAGGCGGGCGGCCATCGTCTGGACATTGGCCAGGAACGCGTCGTTCACCGCGACCCGGAACACCGCTTCGGCAGCAGCCATGGCGAGCGGGTTGCCGCCATAGGTCGAGCCATGGGTGCCCGCGACCATGCCCTTGGCAGCCTCTTCGGTCGCCAGGCAGGCACCGAGCGGGAAGCCGCCGCCGATGCCCTTTGCCACCGCCATGATGTCGGGGGTGATGCCGTACTGCTCATGCGCGAAGAAGGTACCGGTCCGGCAATAGCCGCATTGGACCTCATCGAGGATCAGGAGCAGCCCCTGTTCGTCGCAGATCTGGCGCAGACCCTGAAGGAATTCGGGCTTGGCGGGCGTCATGCCACCCTCGCCCTGCACCGGCTCGACCAGAAAGCCGGCCGTGTTCGCGTCGACTGCAGCGCGGGCCGCGTCCAGATCATTGAACGCGACCACCTCGAAGCCGGGCAGCAGCGGCTCGAAGCCGTCGCGCATCTTCGGCTGGTTGGTGGCCGAAATCGTCCCCAGCGTCCGCCCATGGAAGGCGTTGGTGAAGCTGATGATCTTGGTCCGGTTCGGCTGGCCGTTCACATGATGATAGCGGCGCGCGGCCTTGATCGCGCACTCGACCGCCTCGGCGCCCGAGTTGGTGAAGAAGACCGTGTCGGCGAAGGTGCGGTCGACCAGCTTCTGGGCGAACGCCTCGCCCTGCGGGCTGCCATAAAGGTTCGACACATGCATCAGCGTCGCGGCCTGGTCGGCGATCGCCTGGACCAGTTCGGGATGACCATGGCCGAGCAGGTTGACTGCGATACCGCTCGCGAAGTCGAGATAGCGCTCGCCGCGCTCGCCGATCAGGTAGCAGCCTTCGCCTCGCACCGGACGCACGCCGCACCGCGGATATACCGGCATGAGCGGGGTGATGGTCATGGCAAAAACTCCCTTTCCTTTCGATCGGCTCTGAAATCGCTCCGAAAATGCAAAAAGGCGGCCACCGGCCGCCTGACGGAGCGCGCATATAGTGACGCAGCCCCATGCTCGTCAAACGCTTCGTCGCGCGATTCCCCTGCGACCGGATGGGAAAAACCAGCCCGCGATGCTAGGGCAACGGCATGTGGACGCTTCTTGTCGACTCGCAGCACCGATGCTGCCGGTTTCTGCTGACCGGAGCGGCCTTGGCGACCGCTGTCACGAGCCCCCCCGGCCAGGCCGCGCCGGTCGAGGACGAGCCCTCCGTTTCCCCCGCTCTGCCACAGCCGGTCGTGCTCGACTGGTCGGGTTCCTTCCGCCTGAGCGACCCGCCCCGCAACCTGCCCGCGGGCGCCGCGATCGCGCCGATCGAAGACGCTGCCCGCGCAGCGCGCGCCGAAAATGAGGCGAAGCGCGCGGCGAGAGCCCTCGGAGTCGAGGACCGATCGACCACCTCGGCCACGCGGACCGGCTATCGCCGGATGGCGAGCGAGGGTCAGTCGATCACGGTCCAGCCGCCCGAGGCGAAGGGACCCGTCAATGTCGGTGCGCGGATCGGCAATTACCGCGCAGTGCCCGACACCGGGCAGATTTCGGCGCGCGACGTACGGCTGTCGGTCGGCCTCGACTTCTAGCCGCTACCCCAAACGGCAGGTCGACGGCACAAGCCCCAGCCGCCACGCCGGAGCATCCGAAACGAGCGAGGCAGCCATCATGTTCATGGACTTCCGCGATCAACCGCCGCCGCCGCCCTGGCAGCCTAAGCAACCCGACCGGCGACCCACGCTGAACGCCGGCCAACAAAAGACGCTGGCGATCGTGGTGGCGATCAACCTCCTGCTCCTCCTCGTCGCCCCCATCGGCGGCGCGACCTTGATATCTTTCCTGATCGCCTGGTTCTCCTGATCAACAACAGCACGAAGCGGTTGGGCGATGCCGATCCGCCACAGGCGCGATGTTTCGGGCCTTCATACTCCCAATTCCTTGCCGCAACGGCGCGCGCTCGCTAAGGGCCGCCGGTCATGCAGTATGTCAGCACCAGGGGCTCGGCCCCCCGCCTCGGATTCGAAGACGTCACGCTCGCGGGCCTCGCCTCGGACGGCGGACTTTATGTGCCCGATCAGTGGCCGAGTTTCACGACCGCCGAGATCGCGGCGATGCGCGGCCTGTCCTATGTCGACACCGCCGTCGCGGTCATGCGGCCCTTCGTCGCGGGCGCGCTCGATGACCAGGAACTGAAGGCGCTGTGCGAGGCCGCTTATGGTCGCTTCGCCCATGCCGCGATCGTGCCGCTCAAGCAACTCGACCATCGCCAGTGGCTGCTCGAACTGTTCCACGGCCCGACCCTCGCATTCAAGGATGTGGCGCTCCAGCTGCTCGGCCTGCTGTTCGAGCGCTTCCTGGCCAAGCGCGACACCC
>JAIYAJ010000523.1 GCA_027489105.1 Zymomonas sp.
AGGTGATGCAGCGCGCGCTCGTCGGTGCCGCCGATATACATGCCCGGCCGCCGCCGGACGGGTTCGAGACCCTCCAGAACCTCGATCGCCGAGGCGTCGTAGTTGCCGGAACTCGTGGAAGGCGCCGAAGCGAAAAGGTCGTCTGACATCGCCGCCGACTATAGGGCCGGGGAGGGCAGGAAGGGAAGGGGTGTGACGCGGTCGGTCGGCTGCACCTTACTCAGCCGCACGCGATCCTGACGATGGCGTCGTACATGCCGGGCCGCTCCCGGTGTCCGGCGGGGGCGGGGCAGGCCACAGTTCCATCGGTGCGCATGCGGGAAGTCCGGCCACGGAGGCCGGCATCAGTCCCGCATGCCGCACCGGATGGGAATCAGCGGACGCGCGGGCCGCCGAACGGCAGCGGCGGCGGCGGACGGCGGTCGCGACGCGGCAGCTGCGCCTGATAGGCGATCGAGCAATGGTCCAGGCAATAGGGAAAGCCGGGGTTGATCGGCTCACCGCAGAAATGAAAGTCGGGCTCGCCCGGATGACCGATCGGCCATTTGCAGACGCGGTCGTTGAGTTCGAGCAGGCTCGTCTTGCCGGCGATGTCGGCCGACGGCTTGGCGGGCACGAGGCGGCGCGGCGGGGCAGGCGGGATCGGCGCGCTCTGTTCGCCGGGGGCCTGGCGCTGGAAACCGCCGGGGCCGATCGAACGGACGAGCGGCATCGGGGCCGGGGTCGGCGCGGCAGCGGCAGGAGCCGCAGGGGCGGCTGTGACCGGCGTGGGCGTGGGGGCCGGCTTCGGTGCAGGCGCAGGCTCCGCGACGGGTGCCGCCGCGACGGGCGCAGGCTTGGGCGTGGGGGCAGGCTTCTCGGCCGCCGGGGCTGCCGCAGCCTTGTCCTTGTCGGCTGCGGTCGACGAGTCGCCGCCGCCCTTGACGGGAGAGGGGCGCGCTTCGAGACCCAGGCGGTGCGCCTTGCCGATCACGGCGTTGCGGCTGACGCCACCCAGCTCTTCGGCGATCTGGCTGGCGGTCATCCCCTGACCCCAGAGCCGCTTGAGTTGATCGATCCGTTCTTCCGTCCAGGACATGCTTGTACCTCGTCTGCCCCCGCTGCCGGACGTCTCCGGCTCTTGCGGGCGGGGCGGGGAGCCGATAGGCGAAATGCCCATGAGCGACCAGCCCAAAAACATCATGATGCCCCCGCCCGGCGAGCCGGTGATCCCGTTCGTCAATTGGGGGGGAATGCTCGCCCTCTATGTGAAGGAGGTGAAGCGTTTCTTCAAGGTCCAGCTTCAGACTATCTGGGCGCCGGCCTTCACGACGCTGCTCTATCTGCTGATCTTCACCCTCGCGCTGGGAGGCAAGGACCGGATGGTGATGGGCTATCCCTTCGCCACCTTCGTCGCGCCCGGCCTGATCGTGATGGGCATGATGAACGCCGCCTTCGCCAATTCCAGCTTCTCGCTGCTGGTCGGCAAAATGCAGGGGACGATCATCGACTATCTGATGCCGCCGCTGTCGACGGCGGAAATGCTCGCCGCGCTGATCGGCGCCTCGGTCACCCGCGCAATTCTCGTCGGGCTGGCATTGTGGGTGGCGATGGCCTTCTGGCCCGGCGTCGACGTGATGCCCCGCCATCTGCCGGCGGTGATCTGGTTCGGCCTGATGGGCGCGATATTGCTCAGCCTGGTCGGGGTGCTGACCTCGATCTGGGCCGACAAG
Organism: Zymomonas sp.; assembly: GCA_027489105.1. The sequence goes on from JAIYAJ010000523.1 coordinate 1,713, forward strand.
TTCGATCATGCCGCTGCCGTCCAGAATTTCGTGGTGGGTCCGCTCTCTCTGCTGTCGGGCACCTTCTATTCGGTCGAGGTGCTGCACCCGACCTTCCAGGCGATCAGCCACGCCAACCCCTTCTTCTACGTCATTTCGGGCTTCCGCTACGGCTTCCTCGAGCGGTCGGATTCGCCGGTGATGGTGGGCGCGATCGCGCTGCTCGTGCTGAACCTGCTGCTGTGCTGGGCCAACTATGTCGCGCTCGATCGCGGCTGGAAGATCAAGAGCTGAGGCCGGACATGAAAATGGGCCGCCCCTGATACGCCGGGACGGCCCTCTACTCAGGCTTGCGCCCTAACTGGAGTTACTTGTAGCGGCGGCGGCCGTTCTTATCGATGTAATATTTCCGGCCCTGGCTATCGCGATAATAGCGACGCTCCTTGTTGAGCGTGTTGAGCAGGGCGCCGCCCGCACCACCGATCAGCGCGCCTTCGCCGACCGACAGGCCGGGGATCACGGCGCCGGCCACGACACCGCCCGCCGCGCCGATACCGGCGCCGCGCAGGATATGTTCGGCGTCCTGCGCGAAGGCGGGGGCGCCGGCACCGGCCACCGACAGCGCGGTTGCCGCAGCAATGATCTTGACCATCTTCATGACTAGGTCCCTTTCTGAAATCTCGTGCCGGAAAAACGCGGAAGAACCGTGCAGGTTCCCTCGTCTTCCGATGCGACTCTTCTAGGAAATCGGGACTGAACGGGGTGTGAAGCCGCCGTTCATCTTAGGACAAGCTTGAGCGTCTTCATCGTGCACGAAGACGCTCACCTTCTTCATGCCGCATTTTCCGAGCCGTTGACCCCATAGGGCCAACTCGAAAATGCTCTAGACCCACCCCTCGAAGATCTGGTCGCGGGGGCGTTGGCCGTCCGCCCATTGGCGGATATTGGCGATCACGCGCTCGCCGGTTTCGGCGCGGCCTTCATAGGTGGCCGAGCCCATGTGGGGGAGCAGCACGACATTGTCGAGCGCCAGCAGCCGGGGATCGACGGCGGGTTCGTGGGTGAAGACGTCGAGTCCCGCGCCCGCAATCTCGCCGCGCTCGAGCCGATCGATCAGCGCGGCCTCGTCGACGATCGATCCGCGCGCGGTGTTGATCAGATAGACGTGCGGCGACAGCAGGCCGATCCGCCGCGCGTCGATCAGATTTTCGGTCTCGGGCGTGTGCGGGCAGTGGATCGAGACGATGTCGCTGTCCTGCAGCAGCCGGTCCAGATCGGGTTCGAACCGCGCATCCAGTTCCTGCTCGACCGCCTCGGGCAGGCGATGCCGGTTGTGATAGACGATCGACAGGTCGAAGGCGCGGGCGCGGCGCGCCACCGCGCGGCCGATCCGCCCCATGCCGATGATGCCCAGCGTCTTGCCGTCGATCCGGTGGCCCAGCATCGCGGCGGGGCTCCACCCGGTCCACGTGCCCGAGCGGACCAGCTTCTCGCCTTCCGCCAGCCGGCGCGGCACCGACAGGATCAGCGCCATCGTCATGTCGGCGGTGTCGGCGGTCAGCACGCCGGGCGTGTTGGTGACGATCACCCGCGCTGCGCGCGCCGCCTTCAGGTCGATATGATCGACGCCATTGCCGAAATTGGCGATCAGGCCCAGCCGGCCATTGCCTGCAGCGATCACCGCAGCATCGATTTCGTCGGTGATCGTCGGCACCAGCACGTCGCAGCGCGCGGCGGCGGCGGCCAGCTCGGCCGGCGACAGCGGCCGGTCGCTCTCGTTCAGCTCGACGTCGAACAATTCGCGCATCCGCGCCTCTACCTGCGCGGGCAGGCGCCGGGTGACGATGAGCTTGGGATTGTGAGGACGGTCCGCCATGCTTCGTCGCTAGTCCCGCAGGCAGGCGAGCGCAAGCGCATGTCACGGCGCTTGAACCCTGTCGGCGGGGCTATACTAAGGGCGCTCGGACAAAAGGGGGAACAGGTGAAAAGGCTGCACTGGTTGTTGCTGGCGGGCATGGTCGTCGCGGGCGGCGCGGAGGCGCAGGAGCGCAAGACGCCCTATTGGGCCTCGATCGCCACCGGCAACGCGCTGCTGCGCACCGGGCCCGAGCGCACCTATCCCGCCACCTGGCGCTATCGCCGCCGCGACCTGCCGGTGCAGGTGATCAAGGTCTATGGCAATTGGCGCCGGATCAAGGAGCAGGACGGCACCGAGGGCTGGATGCTGGCGACGCTGCTGAGCGCCAAGCGCACCGCGATCGTGACCGGCGACACTCCCGCCGAAATGCACGCCGACCCCGATGCCGGCGCACGCATCGCCTGGCGCGCCGAGCCGGGCGTGGTGGGGCAGATCAGCAAGTGCGAGGACGGCTGGTGCCTGTTCGATGTCGCCGGCAAGAAGGGCGATATCCAGTCCGATCATATCTGGGGAATCGATCCGGGCGAGGAGGTCGAGTGAATCTCGGCCCCCGCCTGGAAACCCCGCGCCTGATCCTGCGCCCGCACCGGCTCGACGATTATGAGGCCTGCTGCTTCCTGACGAGCGACCCGGCGGCGGTGCGGATGATCTTCCAGAACCCGCTGACGCCCGAGAAAAGCTGGCACCGCATGCTGCGCTTCGTCGGCCATTGGGCGCTGCTCGGCTATGGCCTGCTGCTGGTCGAGGAGAAGGCGACCGGCCAGGTGGTGGGCGAGGTCGGCCTCGCCGATTTCCATCGGGGCCTCGGCGCCGATTTCGACCCCTTCCCCGAAATGGCGTGGATGATGTCCAGCGACGTCCACGGCCGCGGCTACGCCACCGAAGCCGCCACCGCGATGCTCCGCTGGATGGAAACCGCCTTCGCGCCGGAACGGGTCGTGTGCATCATCGACCCGCATAACGCCGCATCGCTGCGCGTGGCCGAGAAGCTGGGTTTCCACGCGTTCGGCAATGCGGAGTATAAGGGGAAGGCGGTGTTGAAGCTGCGGCGGGTGGTGAGTTTGGGGTGAGGGGGGCACGGCTAGATCTGAACCATGAATAATGATTGCAGCGCGTTTCCCCTCAAATCATCGGCACTACTTTGCGCTGGCAATTGTTTACTGAAGCTAAAACCTATCCACCCGAAACACACCGCATAGGTGAAACAAATTCCTATTTGGCTGCTTGAATTTCAGGCGTGTCTCGAACGAATAAATTAAGCAAGTCGTTCGGGTTGTGCTCAGATCGGTAACTTGAACCGTTCTCTCTAAAGTTCAGCTGGACAAGCATATCTCTCATAATTTCGTTTGAGCGCCGCGTTGTAGCAAACAAGGAAGATTCTTTAGCAGGGACTAAGAGCTGATCGATCAGCCTAGTCATTTGCCCCTTTCTTCTGTGTTCAGAATCTAGAAATATCCAGCCGAGCTCATACGGATACCCGGATGGATCTAATTGGCTCTCAGATTTTTTGAAAATATTGGATCGATAACTCGTTGCTGGCATCTTGAGTGCCGCTGTACCCACTATTTTCTCTTTATATAGTATAAATCCTATTTGGAAGGCGCGCTTAACGCGGTTGCGAATTCCATCTACTACCTCACCGCCAGCTTCTACCTTTGCCGCAAACTGATCAAGCTCCTCATTGCTACAGGCTTTAGGGGGTTTAACAATGATCTGATATTGCTTATCGCGCTCCGTATCGTGTACATGTCTCACAGCAATTTCTAACAACTGCTCGGCATCTTCGTCAGTCATTTCGCTATCTTCAGCCTGCTTAATGTCGAGGGAAAGAGCACCTCCGGCGACGACATGGGCGAAAAGGTTCCCATCCTCCCGGATATGATGAATTAGTGCATTGACGTACTTCAACCGGGCTTTTTTCCTCACCGGATCCTCACGCTTATCTTGCCGAAATAGCGCGCGGAGACGAGAGTTCGAATTATTTGCGGATACCGTTAAATTTGCGATCAGTCCTTGAATATTGTCTAGCGTACTCTCAGTATCGCTGAACTGGAATTCGGCCCATCCAAGCTGGTCTGACATGCTTTTTATTCTGTTATCGAGTGCCTCTTGAAGGTTGCTTAGTTTTTCCGTAATTCGTTCTGACGCCACCTCAAATCGCGCCGTAAATGCGCTTGCTTCGCTTTCCAGAAACAGCCTCAGCAACTCAGTCGGATGCAGAGGCCGGTTTCTGGCGCCGTCACGTCGACAGTATACACCTTTCGGTGTGCAATGGGGCTTGGTCTGGCTCGACTGCACCTCTACCCTGAGAATGGGCTTATGGTCGAGATTTTCGATAAATATGTCGATGGAAACGGGAGGGAAACAGCTGACTGCTTTGTTTAGAATTTGAAGGATGGCGGCGTCGCTGACATCGCAGCCACGAACCACACCGACTTGCGCCTTATCAATCGTCTGCTCGTCAATGCCAGCTAGAATATACCCTCCGCCATCAGAGTTCGCGAAGGCAACGAGGTCATCGGCGTGAATGCCATCCGGCGCGCGCTTGAAATCTGCCCGCTCGCTCTCACCTTCGGCGATTAATTGCCGTGTGAGTCTACTGAGGTTTTTAATGCGCTTCTTGATAGTCATTGCCGCATATCTTCTTTGGCTATCTTAACGCGTGTCAAGAGAACGAGTTTGCCGACATGCTGCAGCGTTCTCACTAATCTGGACAGAAAAAATCTGCAAAGGTAGTTCGCTTTTAGTTCTATCTAGCCTGTCGCAAGGATGTTGCACTATAGCACCTGCGATTGAGCCAAATAATGTCGCATACGAACACCGACCTTTGAAGGCATCGCTCGAACTCTACACGTTCCCGCCTAACGGTCTATCCACCACCCCCACCGCCACCCCCCCCCACCGCCACCCGCCCCACCTCCGCCAACACCCCCGCAGACCCACCACTCTCCACCGCAAACGGCGCCCATGTCTCATGATAAGCCGCCACGATCACCGGCACCGCGCCCACCGCTCCCCCGAACGCCACGTCGACATAGATGCGCCGTTCGGGGCTCGTCCATGTGCCCGTCTTGTCCCCGGCGTCCCAGCCGGTGGGGAAGCCGGCGCGGAGGCGGTCGAGGCCGGTGGCGGTTTCGCGCATCCAGGCTTTCAGCTTTTCGCGGCCGGCGGGGGAGAGGGTGGGGCCGAGGAGGAGGGCGGCGGCCGTCTGCGCCATCGCGCGCGGGGTGGTGGTGTCGAGGCTGGTGCCGGGGGGCACCTCGTTCAGCGCGGGTTCGTAGCGGTCGAGGCGGCTCGTGGTGTCGCCGATCGAGCGCCAGAAGCGGGTCAGCGCCTCGGGCCCGCCAAAGCGGCGCAGCAGGATATTGGCGGCCGGATTGTCGCTGGTGATCAGCGTGCCGCGCGCCAGCGCCTCGACGGTCAGGCCGGTCGCGGTGGCGGGGCGGGTGACCGGGCTGTGCGTGAGGAGGTCGGCCTCGGTCCAGCGCAGCGTCTCGGTCAGGTCGATCTGCCCGCGCTCGGCGCCCGCCAGCATCATCGCGGCGAGCGACAGCTTGAACGCGCTGCACTGCGCGAACCGGTCGTCGGCGCGCCAGCCGGCGCCGCGCCCGCTCACCGGATCGAGGATATAGGCGCCCAGCCGCCCGCCCGCGCGGCGCTCGATTGCGGCGAGCGCCTCGCTCGTCGCGGATGCGTCGGCCGCCGGCCGGTCCGCGCGATGCGCGCAGCCCGCCAGCGTCAGGGCGAGGCCACTGCCCAGGAGCGTCCGTCGATCGATATCCATCCCGCTGCCTCCGCTCGCTGTGCTGCCTTTACCGATAGCGAAGCCGAAAATGGCGGGGCTGTCGAGCGGCGCGTCAGGGCGCGCTTCAGCTATAGTTGAAGCTGATGCTGATCCGGTCGCCCTTGGCGCCATTGGGCGGCACTTCGTGGCGCAGCCAGCTTTCCCACAGCAGGATCATGCCGGGCTTCGGCTCGGCATAGACGAAGGCGCGGCCCTCCTCGGGCGCGTCGGGGCGGCGGGGCGGGGCGGCCATCATCAGCGGCAGGCGGGGATCCTCGAACTTCAGCCCGCCCGATCCTTCGGGGACGGCGACGTAGAAGGTGCCGGAAATGGCGCTGTGCGGGTGGATATGCCCCGAATGGGTGCCGCCGGGCTTCATCAGATTGACCCACAGGCTGTCGAGGCGGAGCTTGCGGCCGAGATCGAGGTGCAGCTCTTCGGCGAAGCGCGCGACATGGCGGTTCAGGATCTTCGCCAGGTCGGCAAAGGCCGGGTCGCGCGCGGGCAGATCGCCCAGCGACGCATAGGAGGTGTAGCCGCGATAGCCCTTCTCCTTCGACCAGGCCTTGCCGGCGCGGTCGTCGGCCGCGAGCGAGCGGACCGAATGGTCGAGCTCGGCGAGCAGACTCTCGTCCTCGACAAGGGCGTCATAGATGCGGGTGACGAACAGGGATCGGATGGCCATGGCCCGCACAAGCACGCCCGCGCCGCCGGTTCAAGCGCCGATGGCGGGTGGGTGGGGCCGGATCAGCGTGGCGGTGCGGCCGAGAGCAGGGCGATGGCCTTCCTCAGCGCGGCGTCCACCGGCTTGCGGGCGACGGGGACGATGTGGCGCGGGGTGAAGCCGCGCCCCTCGAGCCTCGTGCCGTTGGCGGTGCGGATGTCATATTCGGCGACGGTCAGCATGCCGCCGCCGGGCAGATCATGTTCGACCCCGCCCGTCACGGCGCCCGCCGTCTTCTGCCCGACCGAGATCGCGCGGCCGCTTTCGCCGAGGAAATAGGCGAGGATTTCGGCGGCGCTGGCGGTGTCGGGGCCGACGATCACGGCGAGCGGGCCGATATAGGAGCGCGAGCCGGCGCCACGCGTATATTCCTCGATCTCGCGGCGGCCGTACAACCGGATCAGCAACTGCCTGCGGTCGGTGAACAGGCCGGCAATCTTGTCGAGAATGTCGTCGCGCCCGCCCAGATTGTCGCGCAGGTCGAGGATGACGCTGCGCAGGGCAGGGGCCCGGGCGATCTCATCGCGCAGCCATGTGTCGTCGCCGCCATCAAACTGATTGAGCGTGATCAGCAATATCCCGCCCTCGACCATCGTCGCGGCGCGGGCGGGCGGCAGGTCGCGCTCTTCGGGCGGCTCCTTTTCCCAGCTCAGCTGGCCGGGGCTGGTCGCATAGACATGGCTGTCGTCGAGCTGGTCGAGCATGCGGTTGACCACGGCATAAAGCTGCCGCTCGTCCTTCGCGGCCAGCGCCTGGGGATAGAAGCGGTCGCGGATCGCCTCCCAGTCATTGCCGCCCATCGCGCGGTCCCAATAGCGGTCGGCGACGATCGACCAGGCGCGGTCGAAGACGCGGGCGTTGAGATCGGTCCCGCGCCCGAGCACCGGCGTCGAGGCGCTGACGAGACAGCAGAGCGCAAGGGCGAGGCGGGACAGGCGGTTCTTCATCGGATCAGCTGGTCATCGGATCAGTTCGCGGCGCAGCGCAGGCTGAGCTGGTTGATGCGCCGGTCGATCTCCGCCCGGTCGCAGTTGTCGAGCCGGTCGCGGCCGATCAGGACGGCGGGCCAGGCCTCCTGCTGCGGCACGCGGCGCTCGACCAGGATGTCGCCCGCCTTGTCCGGGTCGCGCGGATATTGTTCGGCGCCCCCGAAATCGGCGGTGCGGACGATCAGCGCGTCATAGGCGAAACCTCCGACATTGGCGGGTGTCGCGAAGGTCAGCGTGGAAGCCGGGCGTTTGATGCCGAACGCCGCCTCCACCTCGCCCGCATCGTCGAGCCGCCCGTCATGCGCGCGCGCAAGAATCGCGCCGGCCGACCCGGTGGCGACGGTGCGATGCTGCTCCAGCGAGAATTGCACGAAGATCGCGTCGGCGCCGACCGTCTGGCGCGCCTGGGGGCCGTGAGCGGGGTGGTCGTCGAGGTCGTAGCGCAGGGTGCGTGTCTCGGCGGAGATACCGACCTTCCTGTCCATGATGATGGTCTCATAGGGAAGCAGCCCCAGGCCGATCTCGCCATCGACGCCCTTGCAGCAGTCGCGGCCATGGGAGGCGAGGGTGACGATCATCTTGCGTCCGTTGATCCTGACCTTGGCTGCGGCCTGCACCCCGCGCAGTCTTTCGCGGCCTACCAGGGCGTCGAAGCCGCCCTGGAAGGCGAAGCCGCTCCTGGGAGGGTCGGCCTCGATGCGGCGGACGGCGTCGGGGTTCAATTCGATCAGCCGTTTCTGGTTGAGCGAGACGCGCAACCGCAGCGGAACGTCGCCGACCGAAAGGGTGATGATCGGCGCGTCCATGTCGAGCCGCAATTCGCCGGACAGGGGCGGCTTCTGCGCCGCCATGGCCTGTATGGGCGAAAGGGCCGCCGCCACGACCGCGAGAAACGCGGCGGCGGCGATCGGCCTCATAAGCGGCTTCGCGTCAGTTGGCGCGGTACGATCGGTAGGCGGGCGCAGCAGGCGCCGCGCTGTAAGCCCGGCTCGTGCTGCTGCGCGGCGAACGATAGCTGCGGCTGCGATAGGTCCGGCGCTCCTTGTTTATCAGCGTGTTATAAAGCACGCCGCCGGCACCGCCGACAAGCGCACCTTCGCCGACCGAGAGACCCGGGATGATCGCGCCGGCGATCACGCCGCCCGCCGCGCCGATGCCGGCACCGCGCAGGATATGATTGGCGCTCTGCGCCGAGGCAGGGGCAGCGACACCGAGCGAGAGCAAAGCGGCGCTGCCAATAATCGCGAACCTGTTCATGGCAGTACTCCTTCCTTCGATTCAAGGCGCCAACGGACGAATTACTGGCCGGTTCCCCGGTTCATTTGGGGTCAAGGAAACAGATCGCCGTGTGCGTCTGCTCATTGAAGGTTCATTTGCTGAACCGCATATTGACCGCAGTCATGGAGGTGTTTCGATGCGCGTTAAACTGTGCCTTATCGGCGTTCTGTTGATGACTTCGACCATGCCGGCTCTCGCGGCGCGGCCGGCTCCGGAAGCGCGGCTGGCGAAGACGCTGGAAGGTCGTGTTGCGGGCAAGCCGGTCAACTGCATCCCGCAGCGGCAGATCCAGTCCACCGAAATCTTCGAGCGGACCGCGATCGTCTACAAGGCGGGACGGACCTGGTACGTCAACCGCCCGGTCAACGGCGCCAATTTTCTCGATCGCAACGACGTGCTGGTGACCGACACGCGCAGCCCCGACCTGTGCAACGTCGATATCGTCCGCCTGCTCGATCCGGGGACGCGATTCCAGAGCGGTACCATCGGGCTGGGCAATTTCGTGCCCTACACCAAGCCCAAATCCTGATGGGCCCAAATCCTGATGGGAAGGCTGGGGCGGGGGCAGATCCCGGCCCCCGCCCGATGGGATCAGTCGTCGGCGCGCTCGGAGCCCTGCGCGGCGTGATAGGCGAGTTCGCGGCGAACCTCGGTCTCGTCGGTTCCGGCGACCAGCTTGATGTCGCTCGCCTTGCGGAAGCGGATATGGACCGGGCCCGCCATCTGGTGCGGGGCGGCCTTGCCGAGCTCGGCGGCCGTGGACGGATTGACGGCCGCGCTTCCATCGACCTGCGCAAAGGCCGAGGTCGCCGTCGATACCGCCATCATCAGAGCCACGAACCGCTTCATCGCCTTCACTCCACATAAGCGCCGATCAACACCCGGCGTGCAGCCTCTCTACCGCAAAGGATATCATCGGGGAAATGACCAAAGGTCGTAACTCTGATCGATTTTACAACTGTTCACGAACCGGCGCGGTTGCAGCGATCTGCCCGAACGAAAAAGGGGCCGCCGTTGCCGGCGACCCCCTTGTTCGGTTCCGAAAATATCCGGATCAGCGCTTCGAGAACTGGAAGCTGCGGCGGGCCTTCGCCTTGCCGTACTTCTTACGCTCGACCGCGCGGCTGTCGCGGGTCAGGAAGCCGGCGGCCTTGACGGGCGCGCGCAGGATCGGCTCATACTTGGTGAGCGCCTGGCTGATGCCATGCTTGACCGCACCGGCCTGGCCGGAGAGGCCGCCGCCCTTGACGGTGGCGATGACGTCATACTGACCTTCGCGGCCGGCGACCGAGAAAGGCTGGTTGATGACGAGACGCAGCGTCGGGCGGGCGAAATAGATTTCCTGATCGCGGCCATTGACGACGATCTTGCCGGTGCCG
>JAIYAJ010000427.1 GCA_027489105.1 Zymomonas sp.
GGCCGGCGTGCTGCTCAAGATGGGCGGCTATGGCTTCGTCCGCTTCTCGCTGCCGATGTTCCCGGTCGCCTCGGCCGAGCTGATGTGGCTGGTCCTGGGCCTGTCGATGGTCGCGGTGGTGGTCACCTCGCTGATCGCGCTGGTGCAGGAGGACATGAAGAAGCTGATCGCCTATTCGTCGGTCGCGCACATGGCCTTCGTCACCATCGGTCTGTTCGCCTTCAACCGCCAGGGCCTCGAAGGCGCGCTGATGGTCATGCTCGGCCATGGTCTCGTCTCGGGCGCGCTCTTCCTGTGCGTCGGCGTGATCTACGACCGCATGCACACCCGCGAGATCGCCCGCTATGGCGGCCTGTCGGACAACATGCCCAAATATGCGATGCTGTTCCTGCTGTTCACCATGGCCTCGGTCGGCCTGCCCGGCACCAGCAACTTCGTCGGCGAATTCCTGTCGCTGGTCGGCGCCTATGAGATCTCCTCCTGGGTCGGCTTCGTCGCCACCACCGGCGTGATCCTGGGCGCGGCCTATATGCTCTACCTCTATGCGCGCATCGCTTATGGCTCGGCGCGCACGGCGGAAGCGGCGACCATGCCCGATCTGACCGCGCGTGAGATGGCGATCCTCGCCCCGCTTGCGGCCGCTACCCTCTGGATGGGCGTCTATCCGGAAAGTTTCCTCGCGCCGATGCGCAACGATGTCGGGGCGATCCTCGCCCGGCTCGCGCCCACGGCTCCCCATGGCGACGCCAAGGTCGCCGTCGGTCCTGTCCCAGCTCAAGCGTCGGCGCATGCGGAGGCGCACCACTGATGTCGATTACCGCCTCCCTCGCTCTCACCGTCCCCGAGCTGATCCTCACGGTCGGAGCGCTGCTCCTGCTGCTCGTCGCCGCCTTCGGTGGTGACGGCCTGTCCCGTGCGATCGGCTGGGGTGCGGTCGCGCTGTTCGGCGCTGCCGCCTTCTCGCTCACCGGCCCGGCCGGCAGCGGCGGGCCCGGCTTCGACGGCCTCTATATCGCCGACAGCTTCGCGGCCTTCGCCAAGCTGCTGATCTATATCGCGGCGGCGGTCTCGGTGCTGCTTGCGCCCGGCTTCTTTGCCCGGGCGGGCGGCTATCGCGCCGAATATCCGGTGCTGATCCTGTTGTCGGCCGTCGGCATGGGGATGATGGTGTCGGCGGGCGACCTGCTGACGCTCTATGTCGGCCTCGAACTGCAGTCGCTCTCGGCCTATGTCCTCGCCGGCTTCCTGCGCCGCGACACGCGCTCGGCCGAAGCGGCGCTCAAATATTTCGTCCTCGGCGCGCTCGCCTCGGGCATTCTGCTCTACGGCATCTCGCTGCTCTACGGCTTCACCGGCACGACCCTGTTCGCGGGCATTTCCGACGCGATGTCGAAGGGCATCGGCATCGGCATGATGTTCGGCCTGGTCTTCGTCCTGGCGGGCCTCGCCTTCAAGATTTCGGCGGTGCCGTTCCACATGTGGACGCCAGACGTCTATGAAGGCGCGCCGACCCCGGTCACGGCCTTCTTCGCCTCGGCCCCGAAGGTTGCCGCCATGGCCCTCCTCATGCGCGTCTCGGTCGAGGCGATGGGCTCGGCCACCGATCAGTGGCGCCAGATCGTCGTCTTCGCCGCGCTCGCCTCGACGATCGTCGGCGGCGTCGCCGCAATCGGCCAGTCGAACATCAAGCGGCTGCTTGCCTATTCGTCGATCAACAATGTCGGCTTCGCGCTGTTCGGCCTCGCCGCCGGAACTGCCGACGGCATCGCGGCCACGCTGACCTATCTCGCGGTTTACGTCGCGATGACGCTCGGCAGTTTCGCCTGCCTTCTGCAGATGCGCGATGCCGATGGCCGCCCGGTCGAAGCGATCGCCAGCCTTTCGGGTCTGTCGCGCACGCGTCCGGGTCTCGCGGCAGCCTTCGCGATCTTCATGTTCAGCTTGGCGGGCATTCCGCCGCTGTTCGGCTTCTGGCCGAAATTCCTGGTGTTCGATGCGCTCGTCCGCGCCGGCTATTGGCCGCTCGCGATGATCGGCATCGCGACCTCGGTGATCGGCGCCTTCTATTATCTGAAGATCGTCAAGACGATCTACTTCGACGACCCTGCCGAGGGCTTCGCTCCCGCCGATTCTCGCGTCGAAGGTGGTGTCATCGTCCTCATGGCTCTTGCGGTATCGCCGCTCGGCTATCTGGCGATACCGCTGCTCGACGCGACGAGCATGACGGCGGCGCGCGCGCTATTCTGATAGCCTGCACAAGGCCTGATTGCATGATGGCCGGGGACATGGCGGCATGACCCCGGCGATCCAGCACGTCGCCGAGACCGGTTCGACCAACGCCGACGTCGCCGCGCTCGCCCGCGCCGGAGCACCGGAGGGCAGCTGGATCCGCGCTGACGCCCAGACCGGCGGTCGCGGCCGGCAGGGACGTCCCTGGGTTTCGCCGCCCGGCAACTTCTACGGATCCACCTTGGTGCGCCGCCTGCCCGGCGATCCGCCGGCGTCGAGCCTCGCCTTCGTGGCGGCGGTCGCGCTCGACGCGCTGTTGCAGGCCTGGGTGGGGGCGGACCGGCTGTCGATCAAATGGCCGAACGACCTTCTCGTCGATGGTGCCAAACTGTCGGGCATATTGCTCGAAGGCGCCGACGACGCCGTGGTCGTCGGGATCGGGGTGAACCTGGCCCATCATCCGATCGGTCTCGATCGGCCCACGATCAGTCTCGCCGGCCTCGGCCTGTCGCCGCCTTCGCCCGCGGACTTCGCCGAGGAACTGGCAGCAAGTTTTTCCGCGTGGCTCGGCCGCTGGCGGGGGGAAGGACTGGCCGTCATCCTGTCCAGGTGGCAAATGCGTGCGCACCCCATCGGCACGGCGCTGCGCGTGCAAGCACCCGAAGGCGTGCTCGAAGGCCTGTTCGATGGTCTGACCCCCGAAGGCGCGCTCAAACTGCGCTGCCCCGATGGACATGTGCATCATGTGCACGCAGGCGACGTTTTCCTGCTATAGGCGCCCCGAAGGAAGGACTCGTACCGGTCATGCTGCTTGCGATCGACGCAGGGAACACCAACATCGTTTTCGCGCTGGTCGACGGTGACGCGATCAAGGCGCGCTGGCGCATCGCGACCGATCCCCGCCGCACGGCCGACGAATATGCGGTGTGGCTGCACCAGCTGCTCCAGCTCGAAGGCTATGAGCGGTCGGCCATCGAAGCGGTTATCGTCGCCACGGTGGTGCCGCGCGCTCTCCACAATCTGGAAGTGCTGGCGAGTAAATATTTCGGCGTGACCGCGCTGGTTGCGGGCCGGCCGCCCGTCGAATGGGGGATCACCCTCGACGTCGACGAGCCGCAGAATGTCGGCGCCGACCGTGCGGTCAACGTCATAGCGGCGCATCGCCGCCATCCCGGCGACCTGATCGTGATCGATTTCGGCACCGCGACGACCTTCGACGTGGTCGATTATACCGGCGCCTATAAGGGCGGGATCATCGCGCCGGGCATCAACCTGTCGCTCGACGCGCTGGTCGGGGCGGCGGCAAAACTGCCACGCATCGCGATCGAGGCGCCCGAGAGCGCCAGCGTGATCGGACGCACCACCACCAGCCAGATGCTCGTCGGCATCTATTTCGGCTATGTCTCGATGATCGAGGGGCTCGTCGGCCGCATGAAGGCCGAGGTCGGTCGCCCCGTGAAGATCATCGCCACCGGCGGGCTCGCGCCGCTGTTCGAACGCCATGTCAAACTGTTCGACAGCATCGAGCCCGACCTCACCATCCAGGGCCTCGGCATCATGTATGACCGGCTGAAGGCCCGGCTTTGACAGATTGGACAATTTTCTAAGTGACGACTCCCGGTAACGAATTGCTCTTCCTGGCGCTTGGCGGCTCCGGGGAGATCGGCATGAACGTCAATCTCTACGGCACCCAGGGCAAATGGGTGATGGTCGATCTCGGTCTCACCTTCGCCGATCCCGGCTATCCGGGTGTCGAGCTGATCCTGCCCGACCTCGCCTTCATCGAGGAGCGTGCCGACGACCTGCTCGGCATCGTCCTGACGCACGGGCATGAGGACCATATCGGCGCGATCCCCTATCTCGCCGCCGATCTGGGCGTGCCGCTCTATGCGACCAAGTTCACGGCGGAGCTGATCCGCGGCAAGCTCGACGAAGAGGGCATCACCGACAAGGTCGAACTCCACGTGATCGACAATGAGGGCAGCTTCGCGCTGGGGCCGTTCGGCTTCACCTATGTTCCGCTCGCCCACTCGATCCCCGAGGGCAATGCCCTGCTGATCGAGACGCCCTATGGGCGCATCTTCCACACCGGCGACTGGAAGCTCGACGACGAGCCCGTGCTGGGCATTCCCTCGACCGCCGAGGAGTTGAAGGCGATCGGCGACAAGGGCGTCCTCGCGCTCGTCTGCGATTCGACCAATGTCTTCAATTCCGAAGCATCGGGCTCCGAAGCGTCGGTGCGCAAGGGGCTCGACGAGGTCATCGGCGCCTGCAAGGCGCGCGTGCTCGTCACGACCTTCGCCTCGAACGCTGCGCGGCTGCAGACGCTGGGCGAAGTGGCGAACGACACCGGACGCAAGCTGTGCGTCGCGGGCCGCTCGCTCGACCGGATCATCCGGGTGGCGAAGTCGAGCGGCTACCTCAAGGATTTCCCGCCGATCATCGACGTCGAGGATGCGATGCGGCTGCCCCCGCAGGAGGTGATGATCATCGCCACCGGCGGCCAGGGCGAGGCGCGCGCTGCGCTGTCGCGGATCGCCTTCGACAGCCATCCGGTCAAGCTTTCGGCCGGTGACACGGTCGTCTTCTCGTCGAAGCAGATTCCGGGCAACGAGATTGCCATCGGCCGCATCCAGAATGCGCTGGCGGCAAAGGGGATCGAGATGATCACCGAGCGTCAGGCC
>JAIYAJ010000001.1 GCA_027489105.1 Zymomonas sp.
TCGAACCACTTTGGACATATACCCCTCCCAAAAAGGGCTGTCCCTAATTTCTCTGTCTCAATCCAGGGGGGCAATCCAGTTGGGGTTTTCGTACCTGTCACCGCAACCCCTAAAACGATGTGCAGACAATGGCTTACCCCGCAGGGGGAGCGATTCCTTTTATCTTGCTTTCGCTTGCGAGAGGCCCAACTTCGCTCGGAACTCTGTTTCCCCGGCGATATTTACTGGCAGGAAGAAGTCCGAACGTTGGGGATGGCGCACCCCCTCTATGAGCCTCATGCCATCTGTCGGTGCGACCGAGCACACGACTTCCACGGACAACTTCGCGTCGGACAAGGCAGGATAAGCCTCAGCAAACTGCCCAGATTCGACGAACAGAAGATAAGTAGACAGCTTTCTCTGAAGCGCATTTTCGCGCTCAAGATCATCAACGATTTCGCCGTTATCGTATATCAGCAACGCTGCGCGGGCTGGCTTGCCCGGCAGCCGGGTTACAAGGTCGATGGTGGTGGCGTCCGTCAAGCTCATGCCGATCCTCCTAGACCGAACTCGCTTGCCACTCCA
This sequence comes from Zymomonas sp., assembly GCA_027489105.1. The sequence goes on from JAIYAJ010000001.1 coordinate 565, forward strand.
TCCCCGCGCGGATCAGGTCTCGCACCTCCTCGATCGGCCGAAGCGCCCCGTGATCGTTATCGATCAGCGTCTCGGTCGTCGCCGGCATTAGCTTGATCGCCAAATCTGCTGCGGACAAACTGCTGTATTCAAGCTGAGCATAGACTGGCTCCGCTATAAGCTGCGCTATTTTTGCTCGTTCAGTGTCGGAGAACTCACCTTCAAGTTCGTCGTCTATTCCGATCGCAAACCATCCCCAATCACCCTCCACAACGAGGCGTTTGGGTGATTGCAGATTCGTTGACCCAATATCGCCATAGGCCTCAGACATACGGCCAAGATCGGGCTGAGTAGCAGATATTACGACCACGGATTTCATGGCTTCACCACCTCAATGAGAAGCCCCTGGTCCGTCGTCACCAAGCCACCTGCTTGATTAATCGACCTCACGACGCTGGGCTTGAGTGTGGGACCATAGCCGATAGTGGGCATTCCGGTTGCTTGTTCGGTTCGCAGCAACTGACTCGTAAGCCCCTTTCCTCCGCCAGACTTTACCTGAATTATGGCGTTCTGAAGTTGAATGTCGGCATCGGTGACGAGCTGGCCGGCCGCGTTTCTAACGGGCACGTTTACGCCGACCACATGACCCGGATATGCCGCCTCAATTTCGTTCGCCAGATTACCAACTAGCGGGTCGCTAGACCTAAAGGTTCGAGGGACTGCTGTCTCTGCGGCAATAACGATCCGGCTGTCGGCGCGGGCAATCGTACTCAATCGGCTCAGCGTTTGCAGTCCACGGGCACCATAGCTTTGGATAGCGCCCAGAGCAGCAATCGGGGCCGTGTAGGGCGTTCCTGCCATGGCTTGTTCAATTGCCATCCCTACGCCCGGATCGCCCAGGGGCGAATTGGCCAGAGCATCAACAGCTACATAAAAGGGCTGAACGATATGTCGGTCATAGAGCGATTTCTGGCCGAAGCTGTATTGATACACCGATGATGCGGCAATTGTGTTGGCTGCACTGTTGGCCGCCTTCCCTGCTCGTCGAAGCGTCATCGATATGCTGCGAGCAACCTCGCTGGTATCAAACGAACCACTAAGGCCACTAAAGAACCGATCAACGCCACTCAGCCCCTTATGTATGCTACCGAAGATGCCGAGTTGCGCCTTCTGGGCTGTAACCACGATTTCGCCTTCAGACCCAACGGAAGCTAGGTTGACCCGTCCACGCTGCGTTCGGATGCTGCCTGAGCGCGTGGGGTCGCCCGCGACTTCGCTCGCCACCAGATTGCCGATCGTATTGCCTATGATCCCCGGCAGATTGGAGAGGAGCGTATCGCCAAAATCACGCCCCGTAACGAGGGCTTCGGCGGCAGAGGCTGCGACGCCGCCCGCTGCACCGCCAACAATGCCTCCGCCGGTCCACATGCCGATCCCGCTGCCTGCGGCCCCCGAAGCGACACCGGACCAGTTGAAGCGGTTCTGCAGGCCGGTTGCGACACCGATCCCCTGGGTCGCCACATTTGCGACCGTTCCCCGCGCAATCGCGCCGCCGACCGGGCCGAGGCTACTGAACAGGGAAGACTGGCCGATTCCTCCACTGATCCCGCCCGCAATGGCGGCAAGTGCCACCCCTTTGAAGCTGAACTTGCTCTGCAGCCCCATCGCAATGCCGAGGCCCTGGCTGGCGATACTGCCGATCGCAGCGCCTGCGGCGAAGGCGCCAATCGCGCCGACACTGCCAAGCGCTGTGGATCCCACAGCCGTGCTGCTGAGGGCAGCGAGGGAACCGAGCGAACTGAGGGCGCTACTGAACGAAGCGCCAGTCGCCAAGGCCCCGATCCCGGCGGTTGCGATCGCCGTCACGGCGACGGCGACGGCAATGACGATCACCGCGCCGAGGCCTCCGCACTTCTTCGCCTTCTTCGGCGAGGGCGCGAGCGGGTCGGTGTTGACCTGCGCTTCGTTCGGATCATAAGGCTTGAAGGTCGAGGCACTGTTGTGGACGTTGACGACCCGTGAGGGCACCCAAAGGGAGGTCCCCGCCGCGAGCGTCTCGCTGCCTGATAGCCCGTTGGCATCAGCAATCAGATACCAGAGGCTGCTGTCGCCCCAATAGGCCAGCGCCAGGGTCTGCAGCGTGTCGCCCGCCTGCACGGTATAGGCCGAGCTGGTCCCGTTCTGTGAGGTCGGGTTGATCATCTCGTAGCTCTGGTCGAAATCGACGAAGCTCTGTGCCGACCCATAACGGAAGGCCGTGGTCGAGGCCGTGTCGTAGCGATGATCTATCGCATTGCGATAGTTATATTCCGGCGCGCCGTCATTGCCGATCGCGCCCAGATGAGTGTCATTCCCATAATAATGGAAATCCATCGCATAGCTGGTCTGGGCGTTCGACCGGCTGGTGTAGCGCGCCATCACCTTTCCATCGACCGTGTTCACAAAATCGGTGCGCGCGGTCGACCCGCTGCTCTTTACGTCGAACTCGATGCCCGTGAGGTTGCCCGAGGTGTCATATTCGAGGTCGTTATAAGCGATCGAGTAGCTGGAGAAGGTGCCCGTGAAGATGCCGACATGGTTCTTCAGCGCCTCGTCGGTCCACCGATAAAAATACTCAGTTTCCTGACTGATCGAGCCTCTGTTCGCATAGGTGTTGTCGATCGGGCTGGTCGTGCTGGATTTATAGGTGACGACATGCGTCAAGGCACCTTGGAAATGCGCAGCCGGCGTGAAAAACAAGCGAGTACCATAGGGCTTCAGCGTACTCGACGTGTTGTAGGTGTAATCATAATAGGTCGTAAAATAGGAGTAGGCGTTTGTTCCTGTCTTTTGCTTGGACTGTTCAAATAGAATGAGGCCAGTACGGTCATAGACGATGTTCATTCGGCTATAGGTGGTGGTAATACCGTCAGTTTCGGAATATTCGGTCACCCGACCGAGCGCGTCGCGTTTGTAGCTGGCGCGCAAGGTCGCATTGGCAATCGACGTACCCATCGAAACGCTCTTGAGGTCTCCCAGCAAATCATAGGCATAGACCTCAAATCCATTTGACGTCCCGGTATAGGTCGATGCCGAGATGCGGTCGCCTGCCAGATTATAAGTGACCCGAGTTCCTCCCGCCGAGCTGGTGGTTATGGTGGATCCGCTAAGAACACCCCTTGTGACCAGGAACCGATTCACTGCATCGTAGGAATAATAATAGTCCTTCGTCTGCAACGTCGCTCCCGTCGTCCAGCTGTAATAGCTGGCATTCGTATTTATGACGTTACCTGCAGCATCATATTTATAGCTAATGTTCGTGACATTAGGGTTGGAATAGGATGCCCCAACCTGAAAGCCGTTATCCGTATACAGCGTCATGCGGTTAAGCGCATCGTAGGACATGATGCCCAGCTTATCGACAACCGTGTAGGAGGCGACCGTTCCGAGACCCAAAGTCTGCTTTATATCTGCATCTTCGGTATAATAGGTATTCAACTGACGCTCGTAGGTTCGGTTTCCTCGAGAGTCATACTGGTAATTGGTTTCGCTCTTACGACGGCGAAGAATAGGGTTGACCTCGGTCCCAAACGCTTTGTCCTCGACTCGGAAATCCGAAACGATCGTGAATACTTTTCCACTGTTGTAATAGGAAAATGTATTGACGATTCCGCTGTTGGCGTAAGCGTTATTGATACCGAGATTCTGCTCGGTCTTCAGGTTTCCAGCCTTATCATAGGCATAGATATATTTATTGTAGCCAAAATCTACTTTGTAAAGCGTACGGCCGTAATAGTCGACGGCTTCCTGGGCGGACAGTTCATTGCTGAGGTTGTAGGCTCCGTTGCGTGTGGTCTTTTGCCAGGCACCGAAAGTCTCCTGGCCATCGCCCATACCGCTTGTGGCAATGACCGGATTCCAGACATACTCATAGGTTGTGGATCCGCGCAGCGCTCCGGGAGCGGCATTGGAGCCGCTCTCGAAATCGTCGAAGCGCACGACCCAACCCTCGATATTGTACCAGGTCTTCTCCTTGGGCCCATTTTCGCCGAACAGCGAGTTCGCATGGGTGATGCGCTGGCCCAGCTCATCATAACCATAATAGTCGGTAATCGAGGGCGTCGAAAAATCAGTGCTCGGTTTCACCGACCACACGCCCGTGCCCAGCGTCACCGCGGAACCACGGCGCTGTGAAACCATATTGCCCACGGCATCATAGCTGAAATCGAAACCGCGACCGCTGACTGCATCAACAGCGATCACTTTGGTCTTGAGGCGCCCGAGGACATCATAGCCCATACGAGTGGTCCCGCCATCGGCCTGACGCTCCAGCACGGCGCGAGCCTCCTCGCCATCATAGCCGGAACCGGCCAGCAGAACGCGTCCCGTCAGATTGCCCCGCGCATCCATCATGCCGATCTGGCGCCCTGCCAGGTCATAATAATAGCGCTCGACAGGACTGGCGCTCGAAGTCCCACCGTTGGTTCCCATCACCGTAACGACCGGCATGGTCTTCGTCGTCAGCTTGCCCATCGTGTTATAGGCGTAGGTCGTAACCGCGTCGGAGGCACTCCGCTCCGTCGCGACTTCGCCGAAGGCGTTGTAGGTTCGCCCAGTCGTGACATCCCTGACCTTGGCGGTGGTGACCGCTGCCCCTCCCTGCGAACCGTTCTGATTGAAGCTGTATTCCCGGCGCGGCTCCCGCGTGGTGACCAGCTGGTTGCGCGAGTCATAGACGTAGATGGTCGGGGTGATGCCAAGAACACCGGCAGTTGCACTGTTGATCGACGCGTCGCCGATCGCCTTGGTTCCATTGGCCGTCAGGATTGCAAGAGCGCTTTCGACCGAGTGGTTCTTGAGATTGACCGACGTGACATAGGATGACGAAGACGACTGCATCTTGAGCGTCATGTTGCCGTTCCGGTCGTAGACGTACAGCTCATAGGAGCCATTGATGCTGTTCGTCTTCCGCAACTGTCCGCGGCGGTTATACTCGTAGGTCTCTTGCCAGACGTCGCCATAGCCCTTGGCGGCGATCTCACCGAACGCATTATACCTTGTTCGGACGTCGATCATGCCGACCCAGTCGTTGCCGACCTTCTTGGCGTTCCACTTGGATGTCTCTCGGCCCAGGGCGTCGTATCCATGGATTACGCCGTTGGTCTCGATGCCATCCGGTGTCGTGCGCTGGAACTGCTCGACAATGATGTTGCCCATGATGTCGTAGGCGAAGCTACGCGTTTTCTGATTGGGATCCTCGATCGACAACAGGCGACCGCCCACACCATAGGTGTAGGTGGTCTTGCTCTGTTGCCCTCCGACGAACGAAAGAGTGCCGGGGTTAATCGCTGCAACGGTCTGCGATACCAAATTCTTGAGGCCGTCGTAGAGATAGTCGGTGACGATCGCCGCATTGACGGTAACAGCAGCCTGACCATCCACAGGAGCAGAGGTTACAGCGGCGAAAGTCGGTTTGGTGACCCGGATCAGCTGCCCCTGCTTATCGTAAGTATAGCCGACCTTGTCAGAGATTAGAGCCGGATCCCCACCACCGACGGGCTGGAAATATTGCGTCTTCTCAGTGACCTGCCGAAGGCCGTTGTAGCTGTAGGTGATCACGGAATTACCTAGATAGCCGGCGAAGTTCGTCGAATTATCGGTCGACAGGACACCAGCCGAACTGACGGTGCTGTAACGGACGTTGAGGCGCGTTGCCGATTTCCGATTTCCATTCAGATCATAGGTAAAGATCGTCGTGCGGTCATCGAGACTGGTCGTGGTTGCGGCCTGCAACTGGGCAACAGTCGAATTAACGGTCATGCCCGTGGTAGGATTGGCGTAGCGCGTCTCGGACAGCGCATTGCCTTCGCCATCGAACGTCCAGGTGGTTAGATATCCCAGCTGATCAACCTGAGCGGTCTTCCGGCCGTTCTTATCGAAATAGCTATAGATTTTGCCGCCCATCGCATCCGTCTGGAGGACAAGATTCCCCATCGCGTCATATTCGTTGGTGGCGATGACATTCTGCCAGCCCGTGACATAAGCGCCGTCGACAAATGCGCCCGCCCGAACCCCTTCGACAACCGTGCTTATGAGCCGATTATTCTTGTCATAAACATATTTCGTCTCACGGAATTCCGTGTCCGTGTAATGAAGAGCGGCTGGCCGCGACGCACCGAGCGCCGACGAGAGATCGACGGGCTCCGAATAGACGCGGGTGGCGATGACGTTCCCGTTGGCATCATATTCCCACGTCGAAAGCGTCCCGACAGCGTTTACCTCAGCCACCTTTCTGTCGAGCGAGTCGTAATAATAATGGGTCTTCTGCAGAGCTGCATTAGTTACGGTAATCAAATTTCCGCGAGGATCGTATTTATAATATTCATGGGCCGCCGTATCAGGCAAAGATACACCCAAGCTATTTACGATAGGCAGGAGCTCGCCATATTTCTCGACCAGTCGTCCAGAAATATCATAATTAAAGAAGGTCACCCTCTCCTCAGGCTCTCCAACTGCCTCCGTGAATTTCTTAAGATTACCTCGTGCATCATATTCAAAAGTATTTTGGGTTATCTCGCTGACCGTTCCAGCCGACAACGGCGACCTCTCCGAGGTTTTCCGATTGAGCTTGTCATACTCGTAAAAACTGTCGCCATCTAGTTTGTTCTTGACTTTTTTGCGGTTGCCAAAGGCATCAAGATCATAGCTTTCACTGAAGCCCATGGCATCGGTGACTTTAACGACACGGTCGATCTTGTCATAAACGAATGACGTTACGGCATCATTGGCACCGGTCGTCAGAGTGGGAATTACGTCCGTTGATCCGCTGCCCGTAGGGCGCGTGTAATAGCGGCGCGTTGCTTCGATCTGGTTCCCGCGTCCGTACGTAAATTCGGTAGCATAGCCTTCGGCGTCGATCTGCAACCAAAGCCTGTTCAGCTTATCAAAATAGGAAAAGCTGCTATTGTTACGAGGATCGGTTACCTTAACGGCGTTACCAAAGGCATCGTACTCGGTCACAGTTACGGCAGACGTCGTATCACCAAGTGGCACGCTCGTCCGCTTGAGGTTTCCTACCTGATCATATTCGTACGTGGTAGTATTGTTCCTGCCGTCCGTCTTGCTGACGACGTCCCCAAAGCTATTATAGGTGTAGATCGCAGACGTTTTCCCCGAGGTACTGAGTGGGTTGGCGCTGCCGCTGACGACGGTAGCAACTCGACCCGCCCTGTCGTAACTATAGACTGTTGTGATGTACCCTAAGTTAGCGGCATAGTCGCCCACAGTCGCGTTAGCGTTAGGCCTATAATCAAGCCCCCAACCCACAGTCAGGAAATGTTCGAGCGGGTTCTGTCCGCTTGTAGCGAGACTTGGATGCTGCTCAAGGTACCAATTCGTATCGAAATAGGCATTTGGATTATAGCCATTGAATCGGCCATATTGATCATAATGTGCGATTGGATCCTGCGCACCGATCTCCGGGTAGGTCGAACGATACCATGCGACATCAACACCCAAAGCATAGAGACTGGTTCCGCCAGCGACGTTCGGGAAACCAACAACTTCCTTTTCCAGTTGTCCGAAGGCGTTGTACTGGCGATTGGTCGTCCTGCCGTCGAAGTTTATGATTGTTGTGGCGTTTCCAGCACCATCATAGGACATCAACCTCCCTTGGATCCGAGCTTGTCCGGCGACCAGACCTGCGATCTGAGAGAGAGAAGTCTGATCGTTTATTGTCGTGAACTGGGTTGAGATGCGCTCTTCGAGTGTGACATTTCCGCGAGAGTCATAGGTGAAATGGTCGATATAGCCTTCGGCATCCACCCTATAGGCGAGCTGGCTTCGATTATCATAATAGCTGCGCCTCGTCCGATCGCCTGCGGCTCCATGGCCGTCCGCCCACATCGCCATGTTGAGGTAGCCAGGATCGAGTGCACCCGCATAGCGGGTAACATACTCGACGGTCTTGGAGACATTGCCAGCGCTGTCGTAGAAATAGCGCTCTACATAGCCTTCGGCGTCAACGGCGAAGCCGAGCCGCCCATCCGCAAGATAGACATTCTGGCTAACACGCGTCTGCGCATTCGCCTGAAGGTTCAGACTTGAGATCTGAGCACTGACTGATGCCAGGTTGTAGCTGCTTGCAAGGGCGATTGTACCGCCATAGCGCAAGCTGACCAGAAGCTCGCGGTTGACGCCATATCTATGCTCCGTGACGCGACCGGAACCGTCAACGACATATCGGATATCGCCCCGCCCGTCATAAACATAATAGGTATGCCGATCGAGCGGATTGGCCGGCGCCGATACGTCAGCTTCGATTGTAGCGAAGCTGCCCGACGCCTGAGCGGCCGCACTGGCGAGCTTCGCATAAGCGACGGTTTCAATTTTCCGCCCAGCTTGATCGTAAACGGTCTTGATGAAGGCGCCCTTACCATCGATCGTACCGATGACGAGGCCATCCTTGTCGTAGAAAGTGCGACTAAGCCGATCGTCTGCGCTGGCGGCCGGGACGTTGAGCGTGGGAACTTGGCTACCAGCCTTCAACGCCGCTAACAGTGTATCAGACAGGAGAACATCTGATCTGCGGGTGGATACAAGACGCCCAACACCATCATATTGATAGGTCTGCGAACTTCCGGTTCCATCAATCGTCTGGATGATGTTTCCGGCTTGATCATAGACATTGAACGCCCAGCGGTCCGCAGCATTCGCTGCCGGCCGATAATCGGACACACTCCTATCGGGCATTGCGATTGAGCCGAACAAATCCGCAGCAGCGTTGGAGCTGATCTTCGCTGCGTACGTTACTGTTGCATAAATCTGATTAGAGGAATTCCACTTATATTCGGTTATATTCCCCAATATATCGACATAACCAGTCTTTCGACCGACACCATCGTAGAATGTATAATCGCGCCATATAGCAATATCATCAGGATTCAGATTATACTGTGTGCTTTTTAGGCGGCCAAGAACATCATATCGATATTCATCAGACGAGGACGACACCTCACTTCCACTGCTAAACCCGCCAATTACAGAACCGTCATTGGCATAAAGGAATACGCTGGTCAGACCATTTGCGGTAGTCTGTACCATATACTTTGATGCATCATTGTAGACATAGCTTGTCGTTACGCCATAGCGATCCGTAGCACTCTGCACTCTACCCAGACCGTCATATACATAAGCTTCCTGAACAGCCTTGATCAACTCGCGCCGTCCAATGAGCCGCCCCGATGGGTCATAATAATACAATGTTGTCGAGTTGATTCCCGCGGCTCCATCCCCTGCGGAATTCGTTGCGGACCACTCTATTATTTTCTCGATGTTCCCTCTGAAATCATACCAAGTATCGGTACGCTCGACCGTGCTCCTGTTAACACCATTGCGCCATGAACTTATGGCACTAAGGTCGATAGGATCACTGGGAGCGAGCGATGATAGATTGGGATACGCCACGTTGGTGTAACGCACCATCGATGTGCGCTGCCCGAAACCGTTATAGGCATATTCAGTCACACGCCCCTCGGCGCTGACAACAAAAGCCAGTCGGTTGTTGCCATCGTAGACATAGCGCGTCGTCGCGGGCGAAGTTGGCGGGTTCGGTCCCGCCGGACCATCCGGATCGAGGCCTTGCCAAACAGTCTCCGTAAGCAACTCGTTACGGCTGCCGTAAGTATAGGTGACCACTTCCCCCGTCGGGCCCACCAGCGACAGGAGGTTGCCGCTAGCATCATATGTTGCGGTATCGAGAGCGCCCCCTGGCCGAGCAGTCGTTAGAACATTGCCTTGAGCATCATAACCGAATGTCCAGCTGTTAAGCGGCGCACCGCTTCCGGACGCAAGCGTCGACATAGCCCCGAGCGATCCGTCTGCGTTGTAAGCAATGCGCGTTACGTTGGACAGGGCATCGGTTACCGACGTGAGCCGGCTCGCCACATCATAGCTGAACGTGGTCACGCGCGTACCACTGTTCGTGGTCGGCTCGCTGATCGTTTCTACCCGGTACTCACCCCCGACAAGAGTATACGTAAATGCGATGAAATTTTCAGCACCAGTTTCTGATATGGAAGCGATGCGATTGCTGGTGCCGTCATAGGTGTAGCTACGCACCACGACCTTATCATCACTGATGTCCTCAGGCGTCAGATCTACAATAACGCTCGAAAGCCGATTCAGGCTGTCGTATGTATAACGTGTCCTTGCCGTCAAAAGGCTGTTATCTGCCTTGAATGTCTGGATTGATGTCAGATTATTTCCGGTATAGCCGAATTCAATCCGCTCCTGGTTTGCCGTGACAATGGAGGTCAGCTTTAAACCCGTGTAGCTATACTGTACCTCGTTTCCATCCAGATCCTTAGCCAGCGTTATACGTCCGCCTTGGGATGCGTCGTAAACTTCCCGCGTCTGAGTTGAGCCATCGGTCCAAGTGAACTCGCCATTGGTATATTCGATCTTGTCATACGAACCGGCACCCGCGGTCGTTACATATCTGTTGCTACCCGCGACATAGTTATAAAGCGCAACGCTGCCGTCCCAATCGACACGCCTGAGTACGCTTCCTGCGGCGTTCAGTGTCCCGCTGACCAGCGTGACAAGGCGTTGGGCACCGTTGCGCCAATTGTCGCCATTGTCATCGTCGAGCAAACCCTGGCTGTTATAAGTCCGGTTAACCAAGGCATCCGGGCCACGCCCGACCAGATACTCATCCTGATCTTTGATGACGAGATTGCCGTTGCTGGCATTCACGAAGACATTCGTACCAAAGCGTCCGGTGCTGGCACTGCCGATCAGCCCGCGCCCACCGAGGACAAAGGACGAACTGTTCTCGAGACCGACGCCCGCGCCCGTGATAATCCCCGCCATTCTCAGTCCCCCAGATATCGGCCGCCAAAACGGCTTAA
>JAIYAJ010000325.1 GCA_027489105.1 Zymomonas sp.
ACCAGCGAGCCTCTGGTGGCGCTATACGTTGACGGGTTCTATTATCCCTCCTTCGAATCCGGCTTGTTCAATTTTTCAAACATTGAGCGGATCGAAATTTTGCGAGGGCCGCAGGGAACGCTGTTTGGTCGCAATGTGACCGCAGGTCTCATGCAGGTCATTACGCGCGACCCCAGTCATGATCCGATGCTCAACATCCAGTTGGGATACGGCAACTACGATGCGAAAACCGCGAGCTTGTATGGTTCGGTGGGCGTATCGGAGCAATTGGCCGGTGACGTTTCGGTCTACTACGAAAAGCATGATGGCTGGGGGAGGAACCTGACCACTGGCGAACAGGCACATTTCCGGGACTCGATTGCAGCGCGCAGCAAATGGCTGTTTGAGACCGATACGTTGCGCGTAACGATCGCTGGTGACTATTCCTACCAGAATAGCGACATCGGGGCTTCGTCCTACCAGCGCGCCGGAACAGTTACCGCGAACGGCTCGCTGCCCACGGCATCTCCTTATGACACGCGCCGCAATCTTTCGGCTGCAGTCCACTATTCCCGCAGTTGGGGACTTGGGATGAAGGTGGAGCATGAAATGGGGTGGGCGAACTTAACCAGCCTGACCCGGTATGGGAAGCAGCACTCGTACTTCACTGTTGACACCGACATGCTTGCAATTGACGGTGTGGGGAGCCCGCGTATCAACTCGCGGACCAACTCGTTCACTCAGGAAATTCAGCTTGCATCAGCCCAGGGGAGCAGCTTCACTTGGGTGGTTGGCGGATTTTTGCAGGATGGCGGTGGCGGCCCTAAACCGATTATCGTTGGTTCAAACGCTGGTATAGCTGCCGGAACGCCGCTTTTTACCGGGCAGTTCGAGGCTTTCACAACCTCGGTTGCGCTTTACGCCCAAGCTACCGTACCGATTGCCGACGAGCTCAATCTTACCGGTGGTGTCCGGTATAGCTGGGATAAGCAAAGGCTCGAAGCCTCGCGTGATTCAGCGGTTGCTGCACTTAACTTCCCGTTCACTGTCAAGAACAAGAGCTGGTCTCAACCCACTTGGCGCTTGGCCATCGACTATCAAGCAAACGATGATCTGCTGTTGTTCGCGAGCTACAACCGCGGTTATCGCAACGGTAGATTCGACTTGCTGTCGCCGACTGCCAATCCAGTCGAGCCTGAAACCGTCGATTCCTTCGAGATCGGTTTCAAATCCGACTTGCTCGACAGGCATCTGCGATTCAACCTGAACGCGTTCCACACAGACTACAACAACAAGCAGGAAAGCGCGATTTTCGGGGGCAGTCCAACTCCGCAATTGGTTAACGTCGCAAAGGCCCGCTTTATCGGGGTTGAAGGCGACATCACTGCGATACCGGTCGACAACTTAACTTTGACGGGTGGGTTCACCTGGATGCCGACATCGAAATATGTGTCCTATCCCGGCGCGCGTCCTCAGCTTCCGCTGGCTGCCGGCGGGAACAGCGGTACGACGACCGTTGATCTGTCCGGCATGCGCACCGAGAACTCGCCGAAGTTTGTGTTCACCTTGGGCGCGGACTATCGGATTCCGACGAGTATTGGCGAATTTAACCTGAACGCAAACTATCGCCACAGCAGCGCATTCAACCTTTATTTCGCGGGTCGCGTCGTCCAAGAGCCATATGGCGTCTTGAATGCGAGGATTGGCTGGACATCGACCGACGAACGCTGGGGGCTGAGCTTCTGGGGTAAGAACATTACCGATACGCTCTACAACATAGGCCAGTACGTAGATACACAAGGCGACTTCTTAATACCGGCAGCGCCTCAGACATATGGCGTAACTGCGTCTGTGAAATTCTAACTGATAACGGTGCGGAATGGGAGCGTCGACCGTCCGAACGGTCGGCGCTCCTTGCTATTTATCAACCACCAACCAGATCGATGATCCGATCCTTTGCCGCGAGCATGGATTGCAATATCTTGTCTTTCTTCGCTTCAAAGCGCTTGGTTGGCACGGGAACTGACAGAGCAAAAAGGCGGCCTAAGGGATCCTCTATCCACGTTCCGACGGCACTAATTCCTTCGGTATGTTCCTCATTATCCCATGCAAAACCATCTTTCTGGACGGCGAGCAAAATCTGCTTGAGGACCTTAGAATCCGTTACCGTGTTAGAAGTATGCGCTTCGAGCGGTTTGGCAAAATACTTGGCAATTCGAGCGGGTGGAAGTTGCGCCAGAAGTGCTTTGCCATTTGCTGTGCAATGCAGCGGAAATGTTTCGCCAACGCTCGAAACTGCGACAAGTCGATGTGATCCTGGAATTTGCTCAACGAACACCGCCTCATCGCCTTTCAGGACGGACAGGTCCACAGTCTCTCCGAGCTTGCGCGAGAGCTCAAGCATGATCGGCCTGACCATTCGCTCCAGGTCCATGCTCGCAGTAGAGGCAAGCCGGATTATGGCTGGTCCAATCTTGACCCTGCCCTTCGGACTTGCGGCAATGAGAAAATGTTCATCCGCCAACGCTCCGACAATTCTCTGGACCGTCGAACGGGCCAATCCCACCAGCGAGGAAATCTCCGCGAGACTTAGCCCCTCGGATTGGTCTTCCAATGCACGCATGACTGCAGCTGCGCGGGCAATGACTTGAATGCCATTACGGTCGCTTTGTGCTGATTTTGCCAGCTCACTCTGCCGGCCTGTCTTATCGGTCATTCAAACATCCTAACGCCAAAATTTGGGCCGTGAATCATGCAGAGGGGCAGATCAAGGCCTTGCTTATGTGGATCGGCGTACGCAGTGGACCTTTGTCTGGCAATCCTGAACCATTCCCATTTTGCGGGTCGATTGCACCGCAATTCCCTGAATCAACCTTTGATTGAAGGATGCCAACTCTCCGTCTGGGTTGCCACCATGAGTGTGCAAACTGCTTGACGAACCACGGTGACTTACATACCGTAATACGGTACATATGAACTACGATATGGTATGGAGATGGTATGCCGGGTTGGGAAGAAGGCGATTGGCGCGATGAGAGTTTGTGCCAGTTCAAGGAATCGAACCTGCTCAACAGCATGGGGCTCGAATTCTACGATTTGTCGCATCCGTGGGGGCTAGGACAGCCGTGCTGGCCCTATTTCGAGGATGTGAAGATCGAGCGGCTGCACGGCATGTCGCGCTCCGGCGTGCTGACGCAGAAGATCACCACGGTCATGCATTCAGGCACGCACATCGACGCCCCCGCACACGTGGTCCCGGGCACCCCGTTCATGGACGAAGTGCCGCTGCCATATTTCTTCGGAACCGGCGTCGTGGTCTCGATACCCAAGAAGAAGTGGGAAGTGATCACTGCTGAGGATCTGGAAAATGCCCGCCCCCAAATCCGCGAGGGCGACATTGTCATCGTCAACACCGGATGGCACAAGTATTATGGCGATAACCGCCATTATTACGCCTACTCGCCGGGCTTCTACAAAGAAGCCGGAGAATGGTTCGTCAACAAAAAGGTCAAGATGTGCGGTTCGGACACGCAGGCGCTTGATCACCCGCTTGGAACGGCGATCGGCCCGCACGGTACTGGCGCACCCAACGGCTTGATTCCTCAGGTCAATGATGAATATTTCCGGGAAACCGGGCGCAAAGTCATTGAGGATTTTCCTTATTGGGAGCCCTGTCATAACGCTATCCTGTCAGCGGGAATCTGCGGGTTCGAGAATGTCGGCGGCGACATCGACAAGGTTACCGGCAAGCGTGTGACTTTCGCCGCCTTCCCGTGGCGGTGGAAGAAGGGCGACGGCTGCATCGTCCGCTTGGTCGCGATCGTCGATCCGACCGGCAACTTCCGCATTGAGACCGGCAAGAACAACGACTGAACAGCGAGTGGGGCGGGCTTAGGCCCGCCCCGATTTGTGAACCGGATGAATGCCGGGAGCATGCGCGAGAGGATCGAAGATGGAAATCGTACGCTTGGCAGACGCCAAGGCATATATAGCTCCCTTGCACTACGACATGCGTTCATTGCGCCTGCAAGGTTGCGAGGCGAGCAGTGCCGACTTCGCCTGGGCCGGACTGTCCTATTTTCTGCCGGGCGGTGGTGCCGAAATGGACGCAGGACCGCTCGGCAAAATTTACATAGTCATCGATGGCGAGATCACAATCGAGCTCGGGTCGGGCGTGACGCAAATCCTCGGCAAACTCGATAGCTGCTTCATTCCAGCCGGCGAAGCGCGGGCGGTGCGCAATGATGGCCAGGCCATCGCAACGATGATTGTCGTCATGCCCTATCTGGAGAAATCGGCATGAGCCTTCCGCAAATCGATACCAGCAGGCTGTTCGATGTCGCTGGCAAATCTGCCATTGTCGTCGGGGCGACGGGCTCATTCGGAAAAGTAGTGTGTGCAACGCTCGGCAATGCAGGCGCGAAGCTCACAATTACGGCAGGCAATGCGTCCGATCTCGCTGAATTGCAGGCTGAGTTGGAAGCGGCGGGCATCGATGCGACCTCGGTCAACCGGCGCCCGACAACTGAAGCCGATTGCGAGGCAATCGTTACGGCTGCAGTGGCAGCCTACGGCGCTGTTGACATTCTCGTTATCGCCTCGGGAGTCAATGAAGTCGGTTTGATAGGCGATCTTTCGCTGGAGCGCTTCCAGAAGGTCATGCTCGCAAATGTCGAGGGGGCCTGGTTGATCGCACGCGCGGTCGGCGCACAATTGATCGCGCAAGGCCGCGGCGGCAAGGTTGTCCTAACGTCATCTGCGCGGGGCAAGCTTGGCCATCCGGCAGGCTATTCGGCCTATTGTGCGTCCAAAGCCGCCGTCGATGGTCTTACAAAATCTCTGGGCTGCGAGTGGGGCAAATACGGCATAACCGTGAATGCGATCGCGCCAACCGTCTTTCGGTCGCCGCTGACCGCCTGGATGTTTGAAGATAATGAAAATGCCACCAATGTGCGCAACGGGTTCCTTGCACGTGTGCCAATTGGGCGCCTTGGCGAACCCGAAGACTTGGCCGGTCCGCTACTTTTCCTGTGTTCTTCCGCTTCGGATTTCCACACCGGCCATATCATCTACGCCGATGGCGGTTACACGGCGGGCTGATCGATGAACAAATTGAATATCACTGTGATCGGTGGCGGTCTGATGGGGACTGGCATTGCTCAGGTGTTTGCCGCGGCTGGCCACCGTGTGGTGGTGAACGAGCCAGTCAACTCCGTCCGTGAAACGATCACCGATCGAATTCGAGCAGGCTTGGCTCAAGTCGGTGACGACCCGGAGTTCGCTGCCAATGTTAGCGTCACTGACGATTTGGCCGAATCTGTGCGCGAAGCTGGCTTTGTCACTGAGGCGGCTCCCGAAAAGCTTGAGCTCAAGCGTTCCATCTTCGCTCAGCTGATCGAACACGCTCCGGGCGACGCAATCCTTGCGAGCAATACCTCGGTCATGCCGATTGGCAGCATTGCCTGGAATCTACCTACGGCAGACCGGATTGTAGGCACGCACTGGTGGAACCCGGCCGTTCTGATCCCGCTGGTCGAAGTGATCCAAGGGCCCAAGACCTCGGAAGCGACCGTCAATACGACCATGAAGCTACTGTCCAGCGTCGGGAAGAGGCCCGCCCATGTGAAGAAGGATGTCGCCGGGTTCGTCGCCAACCGTCTTCAGCATGCCTTGTGGCGCGAAGCGATATCGATGGTCGCAGATGGGATATGTGACGCTAGGACAGTCGATGATTGCGTGAAGAACAGCTTCGGGCTGAGGCTTGCTGTTCTTGGCCCGCTGGAAAATGCAGATCTTGTCGGTCTGGATCTAACCCGCGACATCCATCGTATCATAACTCCAGAACTGAACCGCGACGCAGAGCCAAACAAGATACTTGATGTGCTCGTCGGAGAAGGACGTCTGGGATTCAAGTCCGGCGCGGGATTTCAGAAGTGGTCTGACGCAGATCAGATCGCCCTAAAAAATAGGTTGGTTGCGCACCTGGTTGCCGCGAACGAAGGGCGAAAAGATGACGATAGAAGTTAACCTGCCGAAGGGTGCCTCTATCGAGCGGCGAACAGTCGCCATCCTCGCGCTCGCATTCGGGGTCGTGATGCTTGATCGGATGGTGCAACTCTTCTTGGGACCCGAGCTAGTCACGGCATTCAACCTGACCGGGCAGCAAATCGGGTTACTTGCAGCGGCTATGTCCGTGTCATGGGGCATTTCAAGTTTTCTGTTCGGCATGGTCTCCGATCAGATTGGCCGAAAGCGGGTGCTGGTGCCTGCCATGGTTATCTTTTCGATATTGTCTTGCTTTTCGGGTTTGGCCCCCACGTTCGAAGAACTTCTGATCTGCCGAGTATTGCTGGGGCTTGCCGAGGGACCATGCTTCTCCGTCATCATGGCACTCGTCAAAGAGTCCTCCTCGGTGGACACGCGCGGCCGAAATATAGGCGCAACCAACTCTATGGGACCACTAGTTGGTGCAGCAATTGCGCCTGTCTTCGCAACCCAGATCGCGGCGGCATTTGGATGGCGCGAGGCATTCTTTCTTGCTGCGATACCTGGATTCATATTGGCATTCCTCGTCTGGAAGTTTGTCCCGGAGCCCGAGCGCGCGAACGACCAAAGCGATCAATCATACAGCAAGATGGCGTCTCTTTTCGAGGTCATGCGTTATCCGCAGCTTTGGGCCTGTTTTTTGGGTGCCTTCCTGCTAGGCTCGTGGATCTTCTCGATTACTGTTTTCGCACCACTGTACCTCACAAGGGTACAAGGACTATCCGGTACCACCGCTGGCTTTTTGATGGCGGCAACTGGACTGGGAGGTTTCCTTTCCAGCATTTTCTGGCCGACGGTGTCGGATCGCCTGGGCCGCAAGAAGGTTCTGCTCATACTGGGCGGTCTGGCGGCGATGCAACCGCTTGTGGCGATATGGGGATCGACGCTGGGTGGAAGCTGGGTAACCGCTACGTTGCTACTAATTACAGCTACGGGCCCTGCGATTGCAGCGCTAGTTATGATTCTTCTGCCCTCGGAAGCAGTGCCTCGTAGATTGTCTGCGACAGCAATTGGCTTTGCGGTGATGGGCGCGGAAGTGTTCGGCGCAACCCTTGCTCCTCTTTTGGGTGGCGCGCTCGCTGATTCTAGTGGTCTTTCAGCGCCGCTCTATCTGGCCGTAGGGGCGGGCTTGGGAATCATGATCATCGGCGGCCTCATGAAAACACATCGAGAAGTAACGCAATCTCAGACCAACTAAAGGGCTCTTGGGTATGAAATACGAAGTCGTTCAGGACGATCTCGGCACCCACATTCACTGGGTGCTCGAAGGCGTAACCGCCACAATGATCGACTGGTTCTGGAGCAACATGGAAAAGGGCTTCATACTTTGGCATCCCGAGCAACATGAGGCGATGAGCTGGCCAATTCCTCCGATTCACGGAAACCTTTTGGGCGCGGTTCACAACGCGCCGCAGACCTGGGACGATGGCCGACGTCAGGACCTGTACATTCGCTTCGAGCGGTTCGAGGACTTGCCTGACGCCGTCCGCGAGGTGATCCACCTCGAGCATGTGATTGTCGTCGCAGGGCTTGGATTCGATGAAGCGTCAATTCAATCCACCGACCCGATGGGTTATCGCGTTCATCAGTGGCAGAAGTCCGACGGAGGCGTGATTGGGCATTCGACCGGAATCGGCGCGCGGAAACCCGAAAATCATGAACAGGGAAAGGTCTGGGCGGCTCATGCTGCGACCGAGATCGGTAATTGGGTTCACTTCCTGCCCGACATCTACCGCCTGTACCGCGTCGTAACGGACACCCGTCGCAACCCGTTCACCGACCTGAGCGTCGATGGCAAAGGCCTGAATGCTCGATACCGCTACATAACCTCCCGGCAATCTTAACGCCGTGAATTGCGCGGGGACGGTGCGGGCGCGCTCCAGTCCAGGGGACAAGAAGCCACAAATTGTCCTGCTAGAGCATTTTCAAGTTGACCGGATTCGGTCAACGGCTCGGAAAATGCGGCATCAAAAGACAAGAGCCTATTCGCCCATCGTGAACACGCTCTAGCCCAGTGGAACACGAACTATGAAAAATAAAGTCATTATTACATGTGCGATCACAGGGGGAATCCACACTCCGTCCTTGTCGGATGGCCTTCCTTATACGCCATCGGACATCGCAACTCAGGCCATTGCTGCAGCCAATGCGGGCGCTGCCATCCTTCATCTCCACGCAAGGGATTCTGAGACAGGCGCACCTACCGGCAATCCTGATGTTTACCGCCAGTTCTTGCCCATAATCCACCAGGGCACAGATGCTGTTATCAACTTGACCACTGGCGGTAGTCCCGACATGTCGCCGGAAGATCGACTGGCAGCAGCCCTGACTTTTTCGCCAGAGATGTGCTCTCTCAATATGGGCAGCATGAACTTCTCTTTTCACGACATGGGAAAGAAGATCACCGAATGGAAATTCGGTTGGGAAAAAGAATATATTGCAAACAGTGAGAGTTTCATATTTCGAAACACATTTGCCGACATCGCCAAGAACTACAATCTGCTCTCCGAGCACGGTACTCGGTTCGAGCCTGAATGCTATGATATCGGACACCTCTACAACCTCGCCTATTTCGTCGACAAGGGCATCGCCAAGCCACCATTCTTCATTCAGTCGATCTTCGGCATTCTGGGCGGCATCGGCGGCGATCTCGATAACGTCATCTTCATGAAACGGACGGCTGATCGGCTGTTCGGTGACGACTATGTGTGGTCCGTCCTCGGTGCAGGACGTTATCAGATGCCAGTTTGCACGCAGGCTGCGATGCTGGGCGGCAACGTGCGTGTCGGACTCGAAGACAGCCTCTTTCTCGAGCGAGGCAAGCTTGCCTCGAGCAATGCAGAGCAAGTGACCAAGATCGTTCGGATCATCAAGGAGATGGGGCTTGAGCCTGCAACGCCAGAAGAAGCGCGCGCGAGGCTCGGTCTAAAGGGCGCTGATCGTACCAAGATGAACAATTGAGGCCTTACTTCTAACTACATGGAGTAGATTGATGGAATCGCTCAAATTGTTCCATATTCCTGGGGCCTGTTAGAGAGTAACCTTGACTGCTTTGTAACACATGACCTGCTCCCCGGAAATCATGCCATTGACAAGTCAGATCGTCAGATGGAGACGAGCGGATGCAGCGCGGGGCATGCCTCAGTAAGACCGTACTCAAATCGGGGAGGAGAGGTCTGATACTGAAGCAGGCCAGGGATTCCAAATTCGTTCGACCTTCCCAACCGACTCGCAAGACTATTCAGCGCCATGCCAGTCGCCCCGAGCATCGCGTCAAGCCGGCGTAACCGCATCAACGAGCATGCGACGACCGACCAGTTCCAACAGCTCCCCACGCCCTCGACCGAAGGTTCAGTGATCGGTGACCCGGGCGAGCACCACAATCGGCTCTTCCATGGTTGGCTAACGTCGACTTTCGCTGACGGGCGCTCCCACAAGGCATTATCCTGTCAGGCCTGCCAGGCTGAGCACCGATCCAGGTGTTTCTTCCCGAGGTGTTGGAGGTACGGGCAAGCTTGAATCGGTCTGGGTCTTCTGTCCAGATGCGCGCGACATGTTCTTAGGACATGGTCACTGGAATCTTCAAGCTGCGGCATCCGGGCCTGGAAACGGCCCTCGCAAATCCAGCCCCTTCAACAGAAGCTCGACGATCTCCGCCGCGAGCCTTTCGGGGCTCTCGGTCCCGTCCGGCTTGTACCAGCGCGCGGGCCAGTTGATCGCGCCGGCCACCGTGAAGGCGGCGATCTTGACGTCGACGGGCGCGATCGATCCGTCCTCGACCGCCTGCGCGATCAGGCCGCGCAATTCGCGGTCGATGTCGCGCTTCATCGCGCGATAGCGGGGCAGGCTTTCTGCCGACAGCGCCTCCTCGCCGGTCCGGATCACGCAGCGGCCGAAGTCGTTCATGTTGATCTCGGCATAGCGTCGCAGGAATTTTGCGAGGCGGTCGCGCCCCGTCCCCGGTTCCGCGCGGGCCTGTGCCGCAGCCTCAAGCAATTGTTCGAGCCCGATCGTCAGGCACTCCAGCAGCACCTGATCCTTGCTCGACAGATAATGATAGATGGTGCGCTTGGACACGCCCAGGCTCGCCGCGACATCGTCGAGCGAGGTCGCGAAGAATCCCTTCTCGTTGAACATCCGCACTGCGGCCCTGAGGACCGCGGAGCGCTTCGCCGCGCGGTCGGCCAGCCTCTGCTCTGCCGAACGAAAAGGGGTCACGTCTTCCATGCGGGGGCTGATTGACACCAAACCCGAAGATGCGCAATACACTCACGAGTGCATATTAATCTCATGAGTTTTATCGGGAGCTGGGCATGGACGTTCGGGGTATCGCCACAATCGTGACCGGGGGCGCCTCCGGGCTCGGCGGAGCGACCGCCGAACGGCTTGCCGCTGCAGGCGCCAAGGTCACCATCTTCGATCTCAATCATGATCTGGCCCGCAGCCGTGCGGCCGCCATCGGCGGCCACTTCGCCGCAATCGACATCACCGACGAAAAGGCCGTCGAGGATGCGATCGCCGAGGCCGAAGGCCTGCATGGCAAGGCGCGAATCCTGGTCAACTGCGCCGGCATCGGGCCGCCCGCGAAGGTGATCGGCCGCGACGGGTCGGCGCTGCCGTTGCCCGACTTCGCGAAGATCGTCACGGTCAACCTGATCGGCAGCTTCAACACCCTGTCGAAGTTCGCGGCCCGCATCCACGACGCCGATCCGATCGGCCCGGATGGCGAGCGCGGCGTGATCGTCAACACCGCCTCGGTCGCGGCCTATGACGGACAGATCGGCCAGGCCGCCTATGCCGCATCGAAAGGCGGCATCGTCGGCATGACCCTGCCGATCGCGCGCGAGTTCGCCCGCTATGGCATCCGCGTGATGACGGTCGCGCCGGGTATCTTCTGGACCCCGCTCCTCGCGACTCTGCCGCAGGAGGCACAGGATTCGCTCGGCCGGCAGGTGCCCTTCCCCAGCCGCCTCGGCCAGCCGGCCGAGTTCGCGCAGCTGGTCGAAAGCATCGTCCAGAACCCCATGCTCAACGGCGAGACGATCCGCCTCGATGGCGCGATCCGGATGGCCCCGCGATGAGCGAAGGTGGCTCCGTCCGTCTGTCGATCGCCGACGGCATCGCGCGGGTCACGCTGAACCGGCCCGAAGCCGGCAATGCGGTCGACATGGACATGGCCCAGGCCCTGCTCGACGTGGCGATCCGGTGCGAGCAGGACGACGCGATAAGATGCGTGTTGCTGTCCGGCGAAGGCCGACTGTTCTGCGCGGGCGGGGATCTCAGCGCCTTTCGCGCGGCCGGCGACAAGGTGGACGCGTTTCTCGAGGAGCTCGCGACCACGCTTCACGCCGCGATCGAACGCTTCGCCCGCATGGCAAAGCCGCTGCTCGTCCTCGTCAACGGCCCGGCGGCCGGTGCGGGGCTGAGCCTCGCCATTGCTGGCGATGTGGTGCTGTGCGCGCGATCAGCGCATTTCACCGCCGCTTACGGCGCGCTCGGACTGACGCCCGATGGCGGGATGAGCTGGATGCTCCCCCGCCTCGTCGGTCTCCGCAAGGCGCAAGAGATCATCCTGACCAACAGGCGAGTGGGCGCAGACGAGGCCGAGCGCATCGGCCTCGTCACCCGGATGGTCGACGACGAACGGCTCGGTGAGGAAGGTCTTGCGATGGCCAGGGCGCTGACAGACGGCCCCCGCGCCGCTCTCGGCGCCGCCCGCGCCCTGCTGCGCGACAGCTTCCAGACCGACCTGAAATCCCAGCTGGCCAGCGAGGCGCGCACGATCGCCCAGGCCGGCGGCTCGGCTGAATGTCGCGAGGGGCTTGCCGCCTACATCGCCAAACGCACCCCAGACTTCAAAGGAGCATGACCATGGCCGAGGCCTATATCGTCGACGTCATTCGAACCGCTGGCGGGCGTCGCAATGGAAAACTGGCAGGCTGGCATCCCGCCGACATGGCGGGCGCCGTGCTCGATGCGCTCGTCGCCCGCACGGGGGTCGACCCCGCCGCGATCGAGGATGTGATCCTGGGCTGCGTCACCCAGGCGGGCGAGCAGGCCTTTGCCTTCGCCCGCAACGCCGTCCTCGCGTCCGGTCTCCCGCAAAGCGTGCCCGCCGTGACGATCGACCGCCAGTGCGGCTCGTCGCAGCAGGCCGTGCAGTTCGCGGCGCAGGGGGTGATGTCGGGCATGCAGGACGTGGTCATCGCGGCGGGAGCGGAAAGCATGAGCCGCGTGCCGATGTTTTCGAACGTCTCCTTGCATGAGAAGGAGGGCATCGGCACCGGCCCGATCAGCCCCCGCATAAGGCAGCGTTATTGCGTCGACACTTTCAGCCAGTTCGACGGCGCGGAGATGCTCGCCGCCAAATATGGCTTCGACCGCGAGACGCTCGACCGCTTCGCCCTGCAAAGCCATCTGCGCGCCGCCGCCGCAACCGGGGCGGGTGCCTTCCGTGACGAGATCGTACCACTCGACGTCGATGGTGTTCCGCATCTGGTCGACGAAGGCATCCGCGCGGGCGCCACGCTCGAAGGCATCGCCTCGGTCAAGCTGTTGCGCGAGGGCGGGGTCATCTCGGCCGCCAATGCCAGCCAGATCTGCGACGGCGCCTCCGCCGCGCTGATCGTGTCGGAACGCGCGCTCAAGGCCTATGGGCTGACGCCGATCGCACGGCTGGTCACCATGACGGTCTCGGCCGGCGATCCGGTGATCATGCTGGAAGAGCCGATCCCCGCGACGCGCAAGGCGCTCGACCGCGCCGGCCTCTCGATCGACCAGATCGACCTCTATGAGGTGAACGAGGCCTTCGCCCCGGTACCGCTCGCCTGGCTCAAGGCCCTCGGCGCGGATCCCGCCAGGCTCAACGTCAACGGCGGGGCGATCGCGCTCGGCCACCCGCTCGGCGCCAGCGGGACCAAGCTGCTCGCGACCCTCGTCCATGCGCTGCGCACACGCGGCCTGCGCTATGGCCTGCAGACGATGTGCGAAGGCGGCGGCATCGCCAATGTCACGATCGTGGAGGCGCTGTAATGGCGATCCGCACCCGCTTCACCGAAGCCTTCGGCATAGAGCATCCGATCGTCCAGGGTGGCATGATGTGGGTCGGTCGCGCCGAACTGGCAGCGGCCGTGTCCAATGCCGGCGGCCTGGGCATGCTGACCGCGCTGACCCAGCCGACACCGGACGAGCTGCGGCGCGAGATCGAGCGCTGCCGCAACATGACGGACAAGCCCTTTGGCGTGAACCTCACCATCCTGCCGTCGGTCACCCCGCCGCCCTATGCCGACTATCGCCGCGCGATCATCGAGGAGGGCGTGCGGATCGTCGAGACCGCCGGCCACAAGCCGCAGGAGCATATCGACGAGCTGAAGGCGCACGGCATCAAGGTGATCCACAAATGCACGGCAGTCCGCCACGCCGCTTCCGCCGAGCGCATGGGGGCAGACGCGATCTCGATCGACGGTTTCGAATGCGCCGGCCATCCCGGTGAGGATGATGTGCCGGGGCTGGTGCTGATCCCCGCAGCCGCCGACCGGATCACCATCCCGATGATCGCCAGCGGTGGTTTCGGCGACGGACGGGGGCTCGCCGCTGCGCTCGCGCTCGGCGCCGACGGCGTGAACATGGGCACCCGCTTCTGCGCGACGGTCGAAGCGCCGATCCACGACCGGATCAAGCAGTTCCTGCTCGACAATGACGAGCGCTCGACCAACCTGATCTTCCGCCGCTTCCACAACACAGGCCGGGTCGCGAAGAACAGCGTGTCCGATCGCGTGGTCGAGATCAGCAGCCGGCCGGAAGCGACCTTCGAGGACATCCGGCCGCTCGTGTCGGGTGCGCTCGGCCGCGTCGCGCTCGAAACCGGGGACCTTGACGCCGGGCTCGTCTGGGCGGGCCAGATCCAGGGCCTGATTCACGACATCCCCACCTGCCGGGAGCTCATCGCGCGCATGGTTCGGGACGCCGAGGCCATCATCACCGGACGGCTCGCCGGGATGCTCGCAGCATGAGCGAACCGCCCGTCCTGGTCGAGCGCGCAGGTCGCCTGACCATCATCACCATCAACCGGCCCGCCGCGCGCAATGCGCTCGACGCGACCGCCCAGCGCGCCATGGCGGCGGCGTTCGACGCGTTCGAGGCCGATGACGAGCAATGGGTCGCGATCGTGACCGGCGCCGGAGACAAGGCCTTTTGCGCGGGGCACGACCTGAAGCAGCAGGCGGCGAGCGGCGACATGTTCACGCCCGAGTCCGGTTTCGGCGGCCTGACGATGCGCGAGGGCCTGACCAAGCCGGTCATCGCCGCGGTGAACGGACCGGCCTTTGGCGGCGGATTCGAAATCGTGCTGGCGGCAGACATCGTCGTCGCGGCCTCGACCGCCTTCTTCGCCCTGCCGGAGCCCCGCGTCGGTCTCGCCGCACTTGCGGGCGGCATCCAGCGCCTGCCGCAGATCGTCGGGCGCACGCGCGCGATGGGCATATTGCTGACCGGACGCCGAGTGCCCGCCACGGAAGCACTCAAGATCGGCATCGTCAACGAGGTCACCGACGGCGACGTCCTTGCCGCTGCACGAGGCTGGGCCGAACAGATCCTCGCCTGCAGCCCGATGTCGATCCGCGCGACCAAGGAGTCGGTGCGGCGAAGCGCCACCCTGGGCACTGCCGAGGCGATCCGCGAACAATGGCAATGGCCGGCGATGACGGCCATGGTCGGGTCCGAGGATTTCGTCGAGGGCCCGCGCGCCTTCGCCGAGAAGCGTACGCCGCACTGGCAGGGTCGCTGAGCGCAGCCCCGGCGACGAGGCTCAGGCGGCGTTCGCGTCCCTGAGCTCGTCGATCAGCCGCCGCTTCATCATCTTGCCGGTCGCCTCGCGCGGGAGTTCGGTGCGGAACAGGAACTGGCGCGGGGTCTTCACCCCGCCCAGCTCCTCGCGTGCGAAGCGGGTCAGCTCAGCCGTCAACGCCGCAGGATCGGCAGCGACATCCGCCGGCTGGACGACGGCGACGACCCGCTCGCCCATTTCCTCATCGGGCAGACCGATCACCGCGACATCGGCGACCGCCGGATGCATCGCCAGGCGGTTCTCGATCTCCTGCGGATAGATGTTCACCCCACCCGAGATGATCATGAAGCTCTTGCGGTCGGTAAGGTAGAGATAGCCGTCCTCGTCGACATGGCCGATATCGCCGAGCGTCGCCCAGCCCTGCGGGCTGTGCGCCTGCGCGGTCTTGGCCGGGTCCTTGTGGTAGGAGAAAGCGGGGCCGTCGGAGAAATAGACCCCGCCGGTCTCGCCGGACGGCAATTCGGTCCCGTCCTCATCGAGGATGTGGATTTTGCCGAGCACCGCGCGGCCGACCGAACCAGGCTTCGCCAGCCACTCCTCTGCCGATAGCGCAGTGATGCCGCAACATTCGGTGCCCGAGTAATATTCGTGAACGATCGGCCCCCACCAGTCGATCATCGCCTGCTTGACCGGTGCGGGACAAGGGGCAGCGGCATGAACCACCGCGCGCAGCGACGACAGGTCATGGCCGTTTCGCACGGCATCGGGCAGCCGCAGCAGCCGGACAAAATGCGTCGGGACCCAGGTCGCATGCGTCACCCGGTAGCGTTCGATCAGCCGAAGCGCCGCCTCCGGATCGAACTTCTCCATGACGACCACGCAGCCCCCCAGCCGATGGATCGTCATCGCCCAGCGCAGCGGTGCCGCATGATAGAGCGGCGAGGTCGAGAGATAGACGCACGCCTCGTCCATGCCATAAAGCGTGGTGCCCATCCCCATCAGCGGCGTCGGGGCGTCGATCGCTCCCTCGGGCAGCTCCGGCTTGACCCCCTTGGGCCGACCGGTGGTGCCTGAGGAATAGAGCATGTCGGTGCCGGCACTCTCGTCAGCGACCGGGGTCGACGGCAGACCGGCGCAGGCCTCGCGCCAGGACGCGATCCCCAAAGCCGGCTGGTCGAACAGGAAAGGCTGCAGATCGACCATCTCGTCGCGCAGCTCCGCGACCACCGGCGCGAGACGATCCGAGGCGATCAGCAGCCGCGCGC